>NZ_JBQSXK010000002.1:0-307519 GCF_052378115.1 Psychrobacter sp. AOP30-A2-5
GTCATATTGATAAATAATAGCTAGCTGCTGATATTTATTAGCACAAGGATAAGTGCGACTCTTTGTGAGACAACTAAGCAATATGAAGATAAACGGTGTGTCGATATCCATCTCTAAACTCATCACACTGCTTAGCTCTCTCCACAGAGCTTGGACTAAAAGTCACTTTAGGAGGAAGCCAAGATGAGCGAACACATTCAAGGGAACCCCGATTTACTATACGGATTGCATGACCGTCCTACCCCTACAAAAGCCTTTTTGGGCGCAGTACAACACGTACTTGCCAGCTTTGTCGGTATCATCACCCCTTCATTAATCATAGGCGGCGTCTTGGGTTTAGGAGAACATATCCCTTATCTCATCAGCATGTCATTGATGGTATCAGGGGTCGCTACCTTTATTCAGACGCATAAAGTTGGACCAGTAGGTTCCGGTCTTATGGCGTTACAAGGAACCAGTTTTGGCTTCTTGGCCGCGGTATTGGCGGCAGGTTTTGTGGTAAAAAACAAAGGCGGGAGTCCGGAGGAGATTCTCTCTGTTATCTTTGGCGTCTCCTTTCTTGGTGCCTTCGTTGAGATTTTCTTAAGTCAATTCATCACCAAACTCAAATCTCTGATGAGCCCTATCGTGACGGGTTGTGTGATTGTGACCATCGGTCTGTCATTAACCAAGGTTGGTCTGACGGATTTGGCAGGCGGCGTGGGCGCTGAAGATTTCGGGAGTATACAGAATCTGCTGCTCGGTGGCGGGGTCTTGGTCAGTGTGGTGTTGATTAGTATTGTTAATAATAAAGTCATTCGCTCCAGTGCTATCTTTATAGGGTTGATGCTTGGTCTGATCGCAGCCATTCTTATGGGACGTATTGATTTCTCTTTGGTCTCTGATGCCCCTATTTTTACGCTACCTGTGCCATTCAAGTTTGGCTTTGGGTTTGATTGGCAGGCCTTTATTCCTATCGCCTTTATGTATGTCATTACCAGTATTGAAACCTCTGGTGATTTGACGGCGACTTCGATGATATCGGGCGAACCCATCAAAGGACCTCTATACGAGAAACGCATTAAAGGTGGCGTATTAGGTGATGGTGTCAACTCATTAATTGCGGCGGTGTTTAACACGTTCCCTGTGACGACTTTTAGCCAAAACAACGGCGTGATTCAGATGACTGGTATTGCCAGTCGCTATGTGGGCTTCTATGTTGGGGCTATCTTGTTCACTATGGGGCTATTCCCTATTTTGGGTGCTATCTTTACCCAATTGCCAAAACCAGTCGTTGGCGGCGTGACGTTATTGATGTTTGCAACGGTAGCGACTGCTGGTATTCGTATCCTATCAACGGTCAACTTTACCCATCGCAATATCTTAATCATTGCCACTTCGCTAGGTCTGTCTATGGGCGTGGCTTTTGTTCCTGATGTATTCGCACAGGCGCCGCAGCTTTTCCGTAATATCTTTGGTTCGGCGGTTACTATGTCAGGTATTGTGGCCATTACTCTCGATATGATTTTACCCAAAAACTACGGTGTCGAATTTGATACGGCAGAGCAGCATCTGGATGACGGTCTAAAGCCTCTTAGACAAAAGGCTTCTTAAACGTACGTTAGGATAGTCAAATTCTTTACCAATCAGCATTGCTGTTCTAGTTCTGAAAATTGACTCTTTTAGCGCGCCTTAATACGAAAATATTCAGAATGCTTTCGTATTAATGGCATGTTATAGACGTAAAATAATAATAATACATAAGCATTACTCAAGACCGCAGCCTCGCAAAATGAACGGCACCAAAAAGTCTGCCGCCCGCGCTTCATCCTGCTGATCGTACTCACTCTTTTCCATCAAACCGACAATTTCTGTCTCAAATTCTGCATATCGCTGCGTCGTTGCCCAAATCAAAATCAATAGCTGTAAAGGGTCAGCGATGCCAATCTTACCTTGCTCATGCCAAGTTTTCATCACTTGCGCCTTGTCTAGCGCCCACGCCTTCATGGTCGCCGACATAAATTCATGCAGATGAGGAGCACCGCCGATGACTTCCAGCGCAAACAATTTATGGCGATTGGGATGAGCAAACGCTTGATGCAATTTGGTACGGACAAACTTTTCGATGACCGTTTTAGGGTCACTATCGACACTCATAGCGACCAAGCCATCGTTCCACTCTTGAATAATAGAATGCAGCACTGCTTGGTACAGATTTTTTTTATTCTTAAAATAGTAATGCACGTTGGCCTTTGGCAGCTCGGCTCTATCGGCAATACCTTGCATCGTCGCACCGCGAAAACCTTGCAGCACGAACTCCTCTTCTGCCGCCGCCAAAATGACGGTTTGATTGTGGGCGCGGATATCTTGCTGATTGCGCTGTACAGGCGCGTCAGACGCGGCTTGTGGTTCTATATCGTTATGTTGAGCCATGATAAATGTTACCTGTCATTATTGTGATGAATAAAGAGCCATATCCCAGCCAATAACTGGATTTATATGCTAATTTTTATGAAATATCACCAGTCTAAATAAAATATTTACACAAAGTAGTTGACCAAATGGTCAGGTTTAAGCAGAATAGCTCATAGTAAACCAATTATTATTCGATAAATACTACTTTAGCATGAGATGTTATCGAGAAATGTTACTCCACCGCTTTTGTCAGAAAAGAAAAGGATGTCATCGTGAAATTATCTTTACAGCAGTTTAATGAGCTCTCAACAACTGAGGCAATTTCACATCTATTGACCTGCTGTACCAGCACCCATTGGGCGCAGGCTTTAGAAAAAAAACGTCCTTTCGCTGATATATCTACATTACTTGCTCATAGTGATGATGCTTGGGCACAAGCGCAGACAGCAGAAGCCCAGTTACTAGAGGCTTTTGATGGTCATCCACAAATCGGCAACGTCGACTCGTTAAAAGAAAAATACCGCAATACTCAAGACAGTGCTGCCCATGAGCAGTCGGGTGCCAATGATGCCAATGACGAGGTGATTGAAGCTTTGGCACAAGGCAATCAAGACTACCTTGATAAATTTGGCTTTATCTTTATCGTATTTGCCACTGGTAAGAGCGCGCAGCAAATGCTCGATTTATTGTTAGCACGTCTGCCCAATGATCGCACTACTGAGCTGGTCAATGCGGCGGCTGAGCAAAATAAAATCACCCGCTTACGTTTACAGAAACTGCTGAGTGACGCTTAACGCATTCAGCAGCATCTGACTCATTTATATAAAAGGAATTATTATGTCAGGTACTCTCTCATCACACATTTTAGATACCCATTTGGGCAAACCAGCTGCTGGTATTGCCGTGACGCTAGATCGCGTAAGCGCAACTGGCGAGGCATCTCTATTAGCCAATGGCGTCACCAACGCGGATGGACGCGTGACACCAGACAGCTGGTCGTTTGACCCAACGATTGATATTGCTGAATATCATTTAGATGTTGGTCGTTATACCTTAACCTTTGATACGCAGTCTTATTTCGATGCACAAAATCTCACGGCTTTTTATCCACAAGTAGTCATTGATTTTATGATAAGTGATAACGGTCACTATCATGTACCGCTACTGCTTAGCGCACATGGCTACAGCACGTATCGTGGCTCTTAGTTATGTAGTTATGTAGTTATATAGCATCATCATATAAAAGAACATCATAAAAGCACGTCGCCATAGCAAAACGCGTCGAAAGATTGAAAAAAGCTGAACAAAAGAAAATTGTAAAAAGGACATTTGCAACATGGGCGCTTATTATCTCGATTGGTTTAACTTATTTTTTCGCTGGTTCCACGTCATCGCTGGCGTGGCATGGATTGGTGCGTCTTTTTACTTTGTTTGGCTAGATCTTAGTTTACGTAAACCACCACAGTGGAAGGCTGACAAAGGCATTTCAGGCGACTTATGGGCGGTACATGGTGGCGGCTTTTATGAAATTGCCAAATACAAGCTTGAGCCCGAAGAGATGCCAAAGACCCTGCACTGGTTTAAATGGGAAGCTTATACCACTTGGCTGACGGGTATGGCGATGCTCTCTATCGTCTATTATGCCAATGCGACTGCCTACTTGATTGATCCAAGCAAAGTCGATTTTGGTAGTAGTATCGGTGCCATTTCGACCAGTTTGTTATTTTTATTCGGCAGCTATTTCATTTATGAAGTGATTGTCCGCAGCCACTTGGGCAAAAACTCCTTCATTTTTAGCACCATTATTTTTATCCTATTAATCATCGCCTGCTGGGGTTCTTATCAGCTATTTAGTGACCGTGCTTCGTTCATTCATATCGGTGCCATATTGGGTACAGTCATGGCAGGTAATGTGTTCTTTGGCATCATGCCTGCGCAACGAGCGCTGGTAGAATGCGTGAGGCGTGGCGAAAAACCAGGCAAAGAAGTGGCGGACTTGGCACTACAAGCAAAAAACCGCTCGCTGATGAACAACTATTTTACCTTACCGCTGATCTTTACCATGATTAGCAATCATTATCCGATGATGTACTCTCATGCTCATGGCTGGTTGGTATTGGTATTTGTGGGTATCATCACGGCTATTGTACGTCACTATTTTAACCAAAAGCATTTAGACAATCATAAGCCGCGTTATTTGGTCATCCCTGCTGTCTTAACCGTACTATTAATTATTTGGATGCGCCCAGAACCAATTGAGCCATTACCTGTTGTCAATGCTGCAGCCGCTGCTGAAACGGCGACACCAAATAGTGTGCCACCAACAACTACTGATAGTGCAGTCGACGGTTCTACTATAAGCACTGATGCCGCCTCAAATGAAAATATCACTGCCGACGTCGTGCCAGTAACTGCCTCTGCTGATGACGCCATTATGGATGTCGTGCACACGCGCTGTAGCACGTGCCATGCCGCCCAGCCTACTCAGCAAGGATTTGCCGCGCCGCCAGCTGGTATCATCTTGCAGACACCGACCGACATGAAAACTCATAAAGCAAAAATCGTCACTGCTGTACAAACAGGCTATATGCCACTGGGTAATCTCACAAAATTGACGGATGAAGAACGTCAGCAAATGGTGGCTTACGCATCGGGATTATAGATAAAGGTCGCAGATAAATATTATATAGATCCAAAGTTACGCCTTATTTTGCTTTAGTTGACTTAAGTTGCTTTAAAATATTTAGGATATATTGACAATGAGTAAAAAAATAATCAGCGATTTCAATCAAGACGCCTACCCTCGCGACTTAAAAGGCTATGCTGATAAGCCGCCAAAAGCCAACTGGCCAGGCGGCGCTAAAATCGCTGTACAGTTCGTCCTCAATATCGAAGAAGGCGCAGAAAATAGCGTGATTCATGGTGACGGTCAATCAGAGCGGTTTTTATCGGATGTCTTGGGGACACCAGAATTTAACAATCGTCATCAGTCGATTGAGTCGGCATTTGAGTATGGTAGCCGTGTGGGTGTTTGGCGCGTATTGGACACTTTTAAAGAATACGGTTTGCCTATTACGACCTTCACTTGCGCTGCTGCTGCTGAAAAAACGCCGCATATTATCGAGCGAGTATTAGAAGATGGACACGAAATCGCCAGTCACGGTCTACGCTGGATTACTTATCAAAATATGTACCGCGAAACCGAGCGCGAGCATGTGCGCCGTGCCACTGAAATATTCGAGAGCATGATCGGCGGTCAGCCGCTCGGTTGGTACACGGGACGAGATAGCCCGAATACTCGTGAGTTGGTCGCCGAGCAAGGTGGCTATATTTATGACTCAGACTCTTACGCGGATGAGCTCCCTTACTGGCTCAATGTCAAAGTAGAAGACGGTAACAAAATCGCTCGTAAGCCGCATTTGGTCATTCCCTATACCTTAGAGACCAATGACATGCGGTTTGCCTCAAGCCCAGGCTTTACCAACGCCGAGCCTTTTTATCAATACTTAAAAGACAGCTTCGATACCTTATACGAAGAAGGCGCGCACACACCCAAGATGCTGACCATCGGTTTGCACTGCCGCATCATTGGTCGCGCCGGTCGCATCATCGCCCTCAAAAAGTTTTTGCAATATATCACCAGCAAGCCCGATGTGTGGGTATGCCGCCGTGATGACATTGCCAAACACTGGTATAAAAACCATCCAGCCACTGCCGATAACACTGCAAACTGGATGTAACCATACGTTTAGACACAAATTTATTGCGGCACAACACCACTAAGGAACATCAACAATGTCAACAAAGAGTACTTATTACGCACCCACTGGCGGCTTGCCTCCACAAACACAACTGCTATCTGATCGCGCTATCTTCACCGAAGCTTATGCCATTATTCCCAAACGTGTACTGACCGACATTGTTATTAGCTATCTGCCGTTTTGGACAGGTATGCGCATGTGGGTGCTTGCACGCCCACTTTCAGGTTTCTCTGAGACTTTTTCACAGTATATCGTCGAAGTTGAGCCTAATGGCGGCTCAGAAAAGCCTGAGCTAGATGCAAACGCTGAAGGGGTTATATTCATCGTTGAAGGTGAAATGGACATGACTATCGAAGGCGTGTCGCATCATCTTGAAGCGGGCGGTTATGCATTCTTACCACCCGGCTGCAAATGGACGATAAAAAACAATAGCGACAAGCACGTTAAATTCCATTGGATTCGTAAAGCTTATCAACACTGTGAAGGTATTGAAGTGCCTGAAGCCTTTGTAACCAGCGATCATGATGTTGCAGCGATTGAGATGCCGGGTACTGATGGCGTATGGGCAACCACCAGATTTACCGAGCAGTCTGATATGCGTCACGACATGCATGTGAATATCGTGACTTTCCAACCAGGTGGCGTGATTCCATTTGATGAAACGCATGTGATGGAACATGGTTTGTATGTCCTAGAAGGTAAAGCGGTCTATCACTTAAATGGTGAATGGGTAGAAGTTGAGGCGGGTGACTTTATGTGGTTACGCGCATTCTGTCCACAATCTTGTTACGCCGGCGGACCCGGTCCATTTAGATACTTACTATACAAAGACGTGAATCGTCATATGCCGTTTATTCGCCCAGCACGATAAGCCCTGCGCAATAACAAGAATAATCAGAACAACAAAGCATTCAGAACGATGAGCAATATAGCGGCATAATCGTTCATTCGAATATGTCATTTATTCCCAGATGTTGATTTAATTCGCGTACGGGCTTATGGCAAAGTGGCTCATAGCAATTATAAACAGTGATCACCAAAAGTAAGGCAAAGTCATGAGTACTCTTATGAAGACTACGATCGTTGCAAGACCTTTAACCAAAGCTGAGTTTGCGCCCTACGGCACCGTAATCGAACCCTATGACAAGGCAGCACAGACGCCTGAAAATAGCTACCATATCAATAAAGGCTATGCCTGCCGCCATCACGCCATCGCTGAAGCCAAACTTGACGGCGGCGATGTCGGCATGAGTATCTTCCGCGCCAAAAAGCGTGAATTTCCTATTGCCTTATCGGTCATGGAATATCATCCGTTTGGCACGCAAGCGTTTTTTTCGATGAATGGTCAGGATTATATCGTCATCGTTGCGCCTGCTGGTGCGCCGCCACAGTCTGCAGATGATTTGACCGTGTTTTATGTCCAATCTCATCAAGGTGTGCAATACGATGCCAATGTCTGGCATCATCCGCTACTTGCCCTCGGTTGTGACTCTGATTTTTTGGTGATAGATCGTATCAATGGTGAAGGCAAAAACTGTTATGAGCTGGATATAGAGGATTGGCAGGTGCAAATTGAACTTGCCAGTTAGCACTCTTCCGTTTAATTAGGGTCTGTAAACGAGCTGTTAACCATTCATAAAGATAAAGCCAGTTAATAAAGATTAGCTGGCTTTATCTTTATGAATGTAGGATCCATCCTATATAAATAATCATCTTCCAAAACACAGTACCCATTTAACAGCAGTAGCAAAACATCTACATAGGCTACTTGCCTTTTATGTACTATCGTACTAGAATACTGAAACGAAGTAAGCTTCCCTTTTCTTTTCCATTAAGATGAATGTTATGAGCACAGACCCTTATCAAAGCTTATTAAGCCATTTAGCCAGTTGTCATGACAGCACCGCTATCGACCTACTATTCAGTGCGCTATTGACGGAAAAAGAGCAGCAGGAAATCGCCAATCGTATCCGCATTTTTGACTTGCTTGAGCGCGGTGTCACCCAGCGCGAGATATCCGAGCAGCTAGGTGTCGGTATCGCTACCGTCTCGCGCGGCGCCAAAGCCATGCAAGTTCATGATGTGAGTGCCTTACTAATGACTCATAGAAAAAATTCATAAAAGACACAGCTGAAAAGGCCGCCTAATTAATCAGAAACTAGAGTTTTAATTTGTCTTACTTTTTATTTGATCAACCATTGAACCAATTTGGATATTGTTATGACCTCTCCTAATTCAAAACCTAACCAACCTGCTGCTATTGACATTCCTAGTAAACCACAGCGCATTAAACTCACTCAGGATATTGATTTCTTTGCGTTGTTTAAACGTATTGAGCGCGCTTTTGAGACCTGTTATCTGCTTGAATCATTGGGCGAAGATGGACATATGGCGCGTCATCATGCAATTGGTTTTGATCCAGTGATGACCATTGCTGCCATCGATCGTACAACCCTCACGATTACTGATAATAAAACTGCTGAAACCACTCATTATCAAACGGATAATCCTTACGAGCTACTGCGCAAAATTACGCCGCAGCACGTCATTGCTCGCGACCAAAGCGGTGGTCTCGTTGGTTATTTGGGCTATGACAGTGTCAATTTCTTTGAGCCCAGTCTCAATGCTAAAGCGAGCGATGACTTTGAACCGTTTAAATTTGGCGTATATTTGGATGGTCTAACGCTCGATAAGATGACCGGTGAGATTTTCTACTTTTATTATCCAACTGCGCAGCAAGAAAACCGCATCGAGCAAATCAAAGCCCTACTTGATGCGCCCATTCCAAGCTATGAGCTGCCTACAGTTGAGTTTTTGGGTGACGGCATGAGCCAAGAAGAGCATGCCAAAGCCGTGATGCAAGTCAAAGAAGACATCATCTCAGGGCGTATCTTTCAGTGTGAGGTTGGCTTTAAATCCAAATACCGTATTGCCGGCGATAAAATGCCCATTTATGAGAAATTGCGGTCGGTCAATCCGTCGCCGCACATGTATTTTATGAAATTTGCCCAGCAATGCATCATTGGAGCGTCACCAGAGCTGCTATTTCGCTTGCGCCAAGGTGAGATGGAAACCTATCCACTGGCAGGTACTGCCAAGCGCGGTGTCGATGTCATCGAAGACCGACAGCTTGCTCGCGCATTACTAAATGATGCCAAAGAGATTGCTGAGCACAATATGCTAGTCGATTTGCATCGCAATGACATTGGCCGTGTGGCACAATTTGGCACCGTCAAAGTACGTAGTCTCATGGATATCAAACGCTTCTCTCACGTGCAACATATCTCGTCTGAAATCGTCGGAATCTTGCATCCTAATGAAGATATGTTTAGCGCCCTTGCCAGCAACTTCCCCGCTGGGACGTTGTCAGGCGCACCAAAAGTTGAAGCGATTAAAGTCATCAATGAGCTAGAACCAGATGGTCGCGGTGCTTATGGTGGTGCACTTGGATCGTTTAACTTTAATGGTGACTGTATCTTTGCCATTCCTATTCGCAGCCTATTCATCAACGGCGAGTCTGCCTATGCGCAAACCTGTGGCGGCAATGTCTATGACTCCAATCCTGCTGATGAATATCTAGAAATTCAGCGTAAATTGTCTGCCATGAAAGTAGTCTTAGACAGTTTTATGAACCCGTAAATTGCTTATATTTTGCCAAAGAGTGGATAACCCATGAATGTTTTAATTATAGATAACTACGACTCCTTTACCTTTAATCTTTACCAATATATCGGTGAGATTTTGCAGACGATGGACGGCGATAAAGCCGCGAACGTCATTGTTAAACGCAATAATGAGATAACGTTAGCAGATGTACAGGCCATGAATCTTGACCGCATTATCATCTCACCGGGCCCTGGCGCACCCGATGATCCTTCCTACTTCGGTATTTGTGCCGAAGTGATTGAAGTCATGGGTAAGACGACGCCGCTATTGGGTGTGTGCCTCGGCATGCAAGGGATTGCGCATGTGTTCGGCGGCGATGTGGTACGGGCAAGCGTGCCGATGCATGGTAAGGTCTCATCGATTCGCCATGATGGCGCGGGTGTCTATCAAGGCTTGCCACAAGAGATTGAAATCATGCGTTACCACTCATTGATGGTAAAAGCAGACACCTTACCAGATTGCTTGTCTGTCACAGCTGTCGTCGCCAATAATGCTCATGCTGAGTTCAGCCTAACCGAATCTGCGCTAGCAGGTGAGGAGATTATGGGACTACAGCATAAAGACTATCCCATTCAAGGTGTGCAGTTTCACCCAGAGTCATTTGCGACCGAAGGTGCCAAACGCTTGCTGACGAATTTTTTACTACAGTTGTAAGTCATGATGCTTAAGTTTGGGGATATAGCACCAAAGGGTGATCAGCTAAAGACATAAGCTAAAGACATAAGCTAAAGACATAAGCTAAAGACATAAGCTAAAGACATAAGCTAAAGACAAGCGTACCTCTAACTCAAATAAATTGAATTTTATGTCTGACTAACTTGCGTTCGAACTTAATTAACGCTTTAATGATAGACTGAAAACAACAAACAAAAGACAGCCCTTACTCGGGTTGTCTTTTTCTTATTTCAGTATTGTATGATGCCATTAGCCAAAAGGCTTGGACTGTTTCAGGTTTTGATTTTGGGCATAGGTTTTGATATCACATAAAAATAGAGAGCGATATGGCAAATACCGATGGCGTAATGTCAGCACGGCAGTCATGGATAGGCACCATTCAAATCATCACAGCCGCTGTCTGCTGGGGTACCTTGGGGATATTCTCGACCTACCTCAATCAAATCGGCTTTAGTGGCTGGCAAATTACGATCTTACGTATCGTGACCGCGGCTTTTCTTATTCTTGTCATGCTACCAAAACTATGGCCGCATCTTATCAAGCTTCGTCGAAAGCAGTGGCTTGGACTGGCATTGCAGTCTTTGATTGGCGTACTTGGTATGTCGGTATGCTACTTTTTTGCTGTAATCTATGTCAGTGCTGGCCCTGCGGTTGCCTTGCTTTATACTGCGCCTGTGTTTAGCTTATTGTTTTCGGCATTCTTGCTTGATGAATCTATCACTCGCCAGTCGGCATTACTGGCGCTCATGGCGGTATTTGGTGTTGGATTGACGATGCTTGGTGAGCAAGCGCAAGTCAACTGGGGCATCCTATTAGGACTGCTAGCAGGCGTCTGTTATTCCTTATACGGGGTACTGGGCAAGCGCGCGATGCACGATGCTCACCCTGCGCCTTTGGTGTTTTTTACCTCTATTATCATCAGCGCTGGTGTACTGCTATTATTACCTGAAACCTATCAAACCTATGGGCGGTTATTGAGCTTACCTTTACATACTTGGGGCTATGCCTTGGGGTTGTCTTTGATTGGAACCGTCGTGCCCTTTGCCCTTTATATGAAAGCATTAGAGAAATTACCTGCCACTCGTGCATCAGTATTTACGATTTTTGAGCCATTGACTGCCATTGCCCTTGCCATACTATTGCTGCATCAATCCTTATCTTGGATTCAATATGTGGGCGTGGTATTAATCTTACTGGCAGCTTTATTTAATGCCATATTAAACGGCACTGCCACTCGCGTACCACGTTGGCTAAAAAGACGGCAAAGAATTTAGTCTGTACTTTTTAAGAAGTTTGAATAGCCTTGGCACCATTGCTATTAGACGAAAAAAGCCCCAACTATATCGATATAGTCAGGGCTTTATTGTGCTTGACACTTTGCTTTAGAGGTAAGTATTTATGCCATAGACAGTTGCTAAATAACTTGGACTGTCTTGATGATATTACTGTTCAATACGCTGCAAAAAGGCCTGCGTACGTGGATGAGTAGACACTTCGAACATCTGCTTAGCGCTACCTTCTTCGACGACATGACCGTCTTCAATCAGTACAACATGATCGGCAACGTCGCGGGCAAAGTTGATTTCGTGAGTCACTACAACCATCGTCCAACCTTCAGAGGCGAGCTGCTTCATCGTCTCAAGCACATCTTGTACCAACTCTGGATCAAGCGCAGAGGTTGGCTCATCAAACAGTAAGAGCGATGGCTCAATAGCTAGCGCACGGGCAATACCAATACGCTGCTGCTGACCACCAGATAGCTGGAACGGATAGAGATCTGCTTTGTCCGACAGTCCAACTTTCTCAAGTAGTACCAATGCCTGCTCACGGGCTTGCGCTTTGCTCTGCCCTTGCACCACTGTAGGCCCAAGCATCAAGTTTTCAATGGCTGTCTTATGGGGAAACAAATTATAAGACTGAAACACCATACCTGACTTACGCTGTAAGGCTAGTAGCGTTTTTTTGCTTGGCTTAGTCGCAAAGTCGACGCTCAAGCTATCGTCATCAAAAGCAATCACACCTTGATCAGGAATCTCTAGCGCATTTAAGCAACGCAAAAAGGTGGTTTTACCCGATCCTGAAGGTCCTAATATTACGACCACTTTGCCTTTGTTAATGGTCAAGTCGATGCCTTTTAGCACCTGATTGCCACCAAAGGCTTTATGAATATTAGTGACTTTGATCATAAAAATTCCTGTTGTGCTAGGGCGTGTCTATTGAGCCATAATTTATTTTACTACGTAGCTTATTTTGCTACATAACGGTCTAGCCGAGTTTCAAGCTTGCCTTGGATAAAGGTCAAGAACAGACAGATACCCCAGTATATAATCGCCGCTTCTGTATAGACCAGCATAAACTCATAGTTACGTGCTGTGATAATCTGCGCTTGTTTGAACAGCTCAGTGACCAGCACCAATGAAGCAAGTGAGGTATCTTTTACCAAACTGATAAAGGTATTAGATAACGGCGGCACCGACACTCGAAGCGCCTGCGGTAAAATTACATGACGAAAAGTCTGTAGATACGTCAAGCCAACCGTCGAGCCTGCTTCCCACTGTCCTTTTGGTATCGACAAAATCGAAGCACGCACTGTCTCAGATGCATAAGCACCGATGTTCAGTGAGAACGCAATAATCGCTGAGGGAAAGGGATCAAGCTTCACCCCGACACTTGGCAGACCATAAAAAATAATAAACAGCTGAACCAGCATCGGTGTACCGCGAATGGCGGACACATAGACACGAGCGAGCCGATAGATGATTTCATGGAACCAAGTGGCACGCGGAATGATACGAATCAATGCCACTGTCAGTGCAATGGCCATACCGATCGCAAATGAGATCAACGCCAGCGGTATCGAATAATAGATACCGCCTTTGAGCATTGGCCAAAACGACGAGATGACAATCTGCGCTCGATCAGGACTCATAAATGGCAATACTGCCAATAAGTCCGCGAACCATGATGTAGACATTACAGAAGCTGACATGATAGAAACTGACATTATTTTTGTTGACTTATATCAGCACCAAAGAACTGTTCGCTAAGCTTAGTTAGCGTACCTTCAGCCGCCAATTCGGCCATTGCTTCATCCAATTTTGCTACGACTTCATCATCACCTTTGATAAGTACTAGGCCTGAACCACGTAACTCACTAGCAGGTGCAGTCAGTTTAATCTCAAGATCAGAATCTGGGAATTTTTTGAGATAATCCAATACTGCTAGATTGTCATTCATCGTAAAGTCAGCACGGTCTTGCTTCACTAACTGAATCGCTTGCGCCATACCATCGACAGGAACGATCTCTGCGCCATAACGCTCTGCAAGCTCACCGTAGTTACTGCTAAGTGATTGCGCCGTACGTAGGCCTTTTAGACCTTCCCACGAGCTATAACGGTTGTCATCAGTAGGTGCCAATACAACCGCACCTGACCAACTATAAGCCATTGCTTTGTCATACTTTGCTTTACGCTCAGGCGTGGTCAAACTAACTTGGTTAGCCACCATATCAAAGCGTTTTGAATCCAAACCAGCTAGCATCGCATCCCATTGAGTTTCTTTAAACTCAACGTCTACGCCCAGTTTATCCGCTACTGCACGCGTTACTTCAACATCATAACCCGTTAGTTTGCCACTCTCATCATGGTACGTGAACGGAGGATAAGTACCCTCTGTACCGACGTTGATAGTGCCGCCGTTGTTGATACGTTGTAGCAAATCAGAACCGCCTGTTGCAGCGCTGTCAGTTGCACTGGTATCGGCTTCGTTGGTAGTAGATTGACCACAAGCGGCAAGGAACATGGTGCTGGCGGCAAGGGCTAAAAGAGTACGACGTTTCATAAGACGTCCTTATAAGAGTGAATGAATAAAGTAAAAACGCATAATGTTAATAAGACACACAGCACTAATAAAATATACGGTGCTAATAAATAGGGCAAGCCGACACAGAAGAACAATATAAGCTCCTCTATGATATTCGGCTTTGGTTGCCCGATTTGAGGCTATTTGGGCTATTTTTCAATACTGTTTCTATATTATATTTTAATTTTTAACGATTGTTCAAATATTCTGGCGAGTTTAATTAACACCAATTGCTATCTTATTAAATAGCAGCTTATGGATATAGTATCTCACTTTAGACAGAAAAACGTACACAATCAGTGAGCATACGTAAGCTTAAGCTATAGTCAGTTCAATATAATTTCGATACAAGGAAACCGAGTGCAAGTTATACATTGGTATGCTTAGCGAGGATGACCATGTAGCGGATTTATATAGGCTTGACTATATCTGCTACAACTCGCCTGAGAACTGATAGCGATCACCCGCATGCCACATTTTTACAAAGGTAACGACCTGACCAGCCGAATAGGTCTGTCGACGCAACACAAGCGTTGGTGACTGCGGCGCAATTTGCAAAAACTCAGCAATCTCATCTGGCGCTGCCAATGCTCGGATGGTATAGCTGCCACTCTCTAGAGGACTTTTGGCAATCAAGTAATCACTGGTATTGACCACACTAAAATCCTGCTCAATAAATTCTGGCACCTTTTGCGCATCCACCCAGCGCTCTTCGAACTGTATGGGCTGACCATCCGCAAAGTGAATGATTTTTACCTCGTATAAAACAGCAACGTCGCTGCTACTATCTGCGCCAGTACTGTCATCCATTACGGTTGTATCAGCGTTTGTGTTAGCGCTTGTATCAGAAGACACAGCTACTTCATTAATATCAAATTTACGCCGTAATTCATCATCCAACATCGCAGCCGTAAGCATGCGTTTACTCACCACTTGCGCCTGATAATCGCGGTTGGCAGATTTTAAATCCTGCGCGATATTACGCACTTCTACAAAGGTATGATTGAACTGCTGCTGGGCGACAAACGTCCCCGACCCTTGCCGGCGCTCTAGCACTCGCTCTTCGCTCAGCTCTTTTAGAGCGCGATTGACCGTCATACGCGATACTCCAAACTCTTTTGCCAACGCCATTTCTGTAGAAATTGCATTGCCCGCTTGCCATTTGCCCGAGTGTATATTGTCTAATATGGCGTTTTTTATGCGCTGATATGCCGGGATTGTCTTTGTCATGTCCGTGTTTAACCGTTAGTTTCACCAATAATAGTAGCGCCATACTATCACGAGATAACGTTATGAACCTTGGCAAAACACTGTGACATTTATCTATCCACCAAAACCCTCACAAAAATAATTAAGTCATTTATAAAAAATTGCTTGCATGAAAAAAGTATCTTTGATAATTTGTATATACAACTTTACGGTAGTGCTAAAAAATCTGCGTCATCTAATCGATGTTTCGCTGAATTTATAGACTGACTGTAAAACACTTACTTTGATTACTTTATCGTCTTAACAGATATCACAAGGATATGATAATGACTACTGACCATGGAACCAATAAAGAGACTAAGCTGACTCGCCGTGATGAGGGCCGCGAAATCGCCGCGCCCACTGGCAGCACATTACATTGCAAAAGCTGGCTGACCGAAGCACCGTATCGCATGCTGCAAAACAATTTGCATCCTGATGTGGCCGAAAATCCTAAAAGCTTAGTCGTCTACGGTGGTATCGGACGCGCAGCCCGCAATTGGGAAAGCTATGATCAAATCCTAGCGTCATTAAAAGAATTGGAAGACGATGAGACGTTGCTCGTGCAATCGGGCAAGCCAGTTGGCGTGTTTCAAACGCACGAAAATGCACCGCGTGTTTTGATTGCAAACTCTAACCTTGTGCCGCGTTGGGCCACGTGGGAGCACTTTAACGAGCTCGATCGCAAAGACTTAATGATGTATGGCCAAATGACCGCGGGTAGCTGGATTTATATTGGCACGCAAGGCATCGTGCAAGGGACGTATGAGACGTTCGTAGAAGCAGGTCGTCAGCATTATGATGGTAGCTGGGCAGGTCGTTGGATTTTGACCGCCGGTCTTGGCGGCATGGGCGGCGCACAGCCACTAGCCGCAACCTTTGCAGGTGCGACTTCATTAAACATTGAGTGCCAACAGTCTAGTATCGATTTCCGCTTGCGTACTGGTTATGTCGATAAGCAAGCCGATGATCTCGACCATGCTTATGAATTGATCAAACAACATACCGATGCGGGTGAAGCCGTTTCTATTGCCCTACTTGGTAATGCCGCAGACATCTTACCTGAGATGGTCAAGCGTGCGCACGATGGTGGCATGAAGCCTGATTTGGTCACCGATCAAACCTCAGCCCATGACTTGATCAATGGCTATCTGCCAAGCGGCTGGACGGTTGAAGAATGGAAAGCTGCACAAGAAGATTCAGAGCAACATGCAGCATTAACCAAAGCTGCCGCTCAGTCTTGTGCCGTACACGTACAGGCGATGCTAGACTTGCAGGCAATGGATATCCCAACGACTGATTATGGTAATAATATCCGTCAGGTGGCTTTTGATGAAGGCGTTAAAGATGCCTTTAATTTCCCAGGTTTTGTCCCCGCGTATATTCGTCCGCTGTTCTGCCAAGGCAAAGGCCCCTTCCGCTGGGTGGCGCTGTCAGGTGATCCAGAAGATATCTATAAGACCGATCAAAAAATCAAAGAGCTGTTCCCTGAAAACACCCATATCCATCGCTGGTTAGATATGGCAAAAGAGCGTATTCAGTTTCAGGGTTTGCCTGCCCGTATCTGCTGGTTAGGATTGGGTGAGCGTGACAAAGCAGGTTTAGCCTTTAATGAAATGGTCAAAAACGGCGAGCTAAAAGGCCCTATTGTCATCGGTCGTGACCACTTGGATACGGGTTCTGTTGCCAGCCCAAACCGCGAAACTGAAAGCATGAAAGATGGCTCAGATGCGGTATCTGACTGGGCATTATTGAATGGTATGCTCAATGTCGCAGGCGGTGCCACTTGGGTATCACTACATCATGGCGGCGGCGTTGGCATGGGCTACTCGCAGCACTCAGGTATGGTCATTGTCGCAGATGGCACTGATGCCGCTGCCAAACGCTTGGCACGAGTACTTGTCAACGATTGCGGCTCAGGGGTTATGCGTCATGCCGATGCAGGCTA
Organism: Psychrobacter sp. AOP30-A2-5; assembly: GCF_052378115.1. Classification (NCBI taxonomy): domain Bacteria; kingdom Pseudomonadati; phylum Pseudomonadota; class Gammaproteobacteria; order Moraxellales; family Moraxellaceae; genus Psychrobacter; species Psychrobacter sp. AOP30-A2-5. The sequence continues at coordinate 17,554 of NZ_JBQSXK010000002.1, forward strand.
TGAGCTGGCGATCAAAACAGCGAAAGATTATGGTCTAAATCTGCCGATGGTTAAGTAGCATACCCTTTATCCTTATAAGTGATTACTTGACATAAGGATATCATCGACATTTTATCAAGGAGGATAATGTGATTGAGCAAAATACGACACTAAATCTCAAGGATGCAGCAGCGACACCAACTGAATCACTACTGTCTAAACCTGTAGCGTTACTGCAACTGATAGTCTTTAGTGCTATCGGTTTGGTCATGTTTTTTGTGCCATTTACCATTGGTGAGAAAAGCACGATTTTGTTCGATCATGGGGCAACTTATCTGGTCAATCAGCAGCATACATTGTCTGTGACGTTATTGTTTTTACTGATGATCTTTGGGGTAAGCAAGCCATTTATAGACGGCTCATGGCGTAAAAACATTACCCACATGATTATGACTGCTTTTAAAATCATTGGTCTGATACTGGCAGTGATGTATGTTGCTGACGTAGCGCCTGCCTTTATGATGGAAAAGGACATGCTGCCGTTTTTGTTTGAAAAACTGGCATTACCCGTCGGTATGATTGTACCGCTTGGGGCATTAATTTTAGCATTTTTGGTGGGTTTTGGTTTGCTCGAGATGGTCGGTGTGCTCATGCAGCCGATTATGAAACCTATCTGGAAAACCCCAGGTTCATCAGCGATTGATGCGGTCGCATCCTTTGTTGGTAGCTACTCTATCGGGCTGCTCATTACTAATCGTGTCTACTTGCAAAAGCAATATTCAGCGCGCGAAGCCATTATCATTGCGACTGGCTTTTCGACCGTATCAGCGGCATTTATGGTCATTGTTGCCAAAACGCTTGGTCTGATGGAGTTTTGGAACCTGTTTTTTTGGTCTACGCTAGTGATTACCTTTATCGTCACTGCGATTACTGCTCGTATTCCACCCATTAGTCTTGTTGATGATAGCGTTGAACGTCCCGCTTTAGACCATAAAGGTGGTACACGTCTGGCGGCAGCATTTGATTTGGGTTTGTCCACTTCACGCCGTGCCACTGACCTAAAAAAAATCTTATGGTCTAACTTTCGCGATGGGCTGACGATGGCAGCGGCGATTGTGCCTTCTATCATCGCGGTTGGCTTGACAGGATTGATATTAGCAAAATATACGCCTGTATTCGATGCTTTAGGCTTGCTTCTTTATCCATTTACATTGCTTAGCGGCTTACCAGAGCCTCTGGTTGCCGCCAAAGGCATGTCAGCGGGATTGGCTGAAATGTTCTTGCCAGCACTACTCCTCAGTGAGGCTGATATATTGACTCGCTATGTTGCAGGGGTCATCTCTATTAGCAGCGTGTTGTTTTTCTCTGCCATGATTCCTTGTGTGCTTGCCACTGAAATACCATTATCTGTCGGAAAAATGGTCATTATCTGGTTTGAGCGTGTGGTACTCAGTATTTTATTGGCTGCTGCATTCGGACATCTAGCCATGTACTTCAACTGGATTGGCTAAAAAAACAAATTTAATAACAAGTATCATGTTAACTAAAAACATTCAAAAAACGTCATTTCAACAAAGACATGAATCAAAAATAATATAATCCATATGTCTTACAATACTAGGATCACCCTATGAACGATATCAAACAATTAACGCTACACCCTCGCCAGCTTAGCTTTAAGATGCTACGTGATATCTATGAGCAGCCTGTCATATTGACATTACCTGAGAGTGCTTATAAAGCCATCGATGCCTCACACGAAGATGTACGCACCATCATTGCACGCGACAAAAGCGCTTATGGCATCAATACTGGTTTTGGTCTGTTAGCAAAGACCCGTATCAGTGATGATCAGCTTGAGCTACTTCAACGTAACCTGATTGTTTCTCACTCAGTGGGTACTGGTGAAGCACTTTCTGCCGGCGTAGTACGACTGATTATGGTCATGAAAGTTGCTAGTTTGGCTCAAGGTGTCTCTGGCGTACGTCGTGAGGTGGTAGACAGTTTACTGGCCTTAATCAATAATCAAATCACGCCAAACATTCCGGCAAAAGGCTCAGTTGGTGCTTCTGGTGATTTAGCACCTTTATCACACATGACGCTTGCAATGATGGGTGAAGGTGACGTGTTTGTCGCTGGCGAAAAAGTGCCTGCAGCAGACGCGCTAGCACAGCATGGACTTGAGCCAATTACCCTAGCAGCCAAAGAAGGCCTCGCACTTATCAACGGTACTCAAGTCTCAACCGCATTGGCATTACGGGGTTATTTCTTAGCGCGTGATTTGCTTGAGACCGCCACCATTGTAGGCTCACTGTCGATTGATGCTGCCAAAGGCTCGGATTCACCATTTGATGCGCGTATTCACGAAGTACGTGGGCATCATGGTCAAATTGAAATCGCCAAAGCGCACCGTCAATTAATCAAAGGCAGTGCTATTCGTGCCTCACACGATGGTGAGCAAGACGATAGAGTTCAAGACCCTTACTGCCTGCGTTGTCAGCCGCAAGTCATGGGTGCCTGCCTTGATATCATTAACCAAGCAGGAAAAACGCTACTAATCGAATCCAATGCGGTGACAGACAACCCACTTATTTTTAATAATGAAGATGGCCCAGTCGCTATTTCAGGTGGTAACTTCCATGCTGAGCCAGTCGCTTTTGCCGCTGATATTCTGGCCTTGGCAATCGCCGAGATTGGCTCTATGTCTGAGCGCCGTGTCGCTTTGCTAATCGATGCGACGCTGTCAGGTGGTCTGCCGCCGTTCTTGGTCGACAATGCTGGGGTAAACTCAGGCTTTATGATCGCCCATGTGACCGCAGCCGCGCTTGCCTCAGAAAACAAATCTATCGCTCATCCGGGTAGCGTTGACAGTATCCCGACCTCTGCTAACCAAGAAGACCATGTATCCATGGCCACCTACTGCGCACGCCGCCTATACGAGATGGCACAGAATACTGCCACCATTATCGGTATTGAGCTATTGGCTGCCGGTCAAGGGATTGATTTTCATCGCGGATTAGAGACTTCAGAGCCTTTAACAGTGGCACATAAGAAACTGCGCGAGAAAGTGACTTTCTATGACAAAGATCGCTACCTAGCGCCTGATATTGAAGCGGCCAAGCAATTGGTATTAGACGGTACGCTTGCTGAGCACTGGCAGTCATTACGTAGCAACTGGTACGAGTCTAAATAAGCGTTAGATAATTGAAGGGAATGAGCAATGTCCATGACGAAAATTAGCACAACCGTGAGTCACACAGCGGCTGACATGATGCTGTGGACCGGCCGTGCAGAGCCATTTGAGACGGCACGTGCCCGCTACTGGTATCAGCTCGCAAAGCCTTACGAGGATCAAAATATTGGGCTAATCGGCTTTGCATGTGATCAAGGGGTTAGGCGCAATCAAGGCCGCGTGGGTGCACGAGCTGCCCCGCCGCTGATTCGCCGAGCGTTTGCGACACTGCCGGTCATTGCGCCATTGCAAACACGCTATGATAATCAACTGGCGACATTGTTGGGTGATGCAGGCGATATCTATTGTCACGACGATGATGACTTTGCTGCGCACACTCTTGAGCAAGCTCAGCTCAAATATGCGGATAAAGTGAGCGCTATCGTCAAACAAGGCGGCTTGCCCATTGGTCTTGGTGGTGGTCATGCCATCGCCTATGGTAGTTTTTTGGGACTATGGCAGGCATTAGAAAATAAAAGCGAAGCAAATGCCATGCCTACCATCGGCATCATTAATTTTGACGCCCATCTTGATATTCGTCAATCTGATGTGGCGACTTCTGGTACACCGTTTCGCCAAATTGCCGAGCATCTTGACGCACATGGTCAGCCTTTTCACTATTGCTGTATTGGCGTCAGTCGCTTCTCTAACACGACGGCGCTTTTCGATCGCGCTGAGCAATTGGGTGTGCATGTTATCAGTGATGAAGACTGTCACTATCATCTTTGGGACACACTTTTTGAACAAGTGAAAAGCTTTATAGATCAGGTCGATGTGGTTTATCTGACCATCGATATGGACTGCTTGCCTGCCAGTGTTGTGCCCGGTGTGAGTGCCCCAGCGGCTTATGGTATTGGGCTTGGTTTTGTTGAACGCATGGTCAAAACCATCATGGCATCAGGCAAAGTAAAAATGGCCGACATTGCCGAGATTAATCCCACCTTTGATATTGATGGGCGCAGCTGCAAGGTCGCGGCAAGACTATTAGCGACTATTATAGAGCAGCATTTACTGGTCGTCTAAGTTTTACTAACAAAAATCACTGCCTGCAAAATAATCAGGAGAACATTATGGATAATTCCAATAATATGACAGAGATCACGCTCGACGATGCTAGCATGGCATCATTTGATCATGTTTTTATCAATGCCAATCTTGCGACTTTTTCGGCGCAGTATGGTTTTGGCATGTATACAGATGAACATACAAATAGCATCCCATATGGTCAATTAAACAATGCTGCTATCGGTATTAAAAATGGCAGCATTGCTTGGATTGGTGAGCACAATCAAATCACTGCTCATCTGACTCACTATCAAGACCACCAAATCACAGACGTAGATGGTAAATGGATAACTCCTGGACTTATCGACTGTCACACTCATATCGTCTATGGTGGCAATCGCAGTAACGAGTTTGAGGCACGTTTGCAAGGCGCTAGTTATCAAGACATTGCGGCACAAGGTGGCGGCATTGTCTCAACCGTCACCGCTACCCGCGCTGCCAGTGTTGAATCGCTATTTGCACAAAGTGAAAAACGTTTAATAGCACTCATGAAAGAAGGCGTGACCAGTATCGAAATCAAATCGGGCTACGGCTTAGATTTAGATACTGAACGCAAGATGCTCACGGTTGCTCGCCAGCTTGGTGAAAAATATAATATCCATGTGAGTACCACATATCTAGCGGCGCATGCCCTACCACCTGAATATAAGTCTCACATGCAGGACCGCTCGGATGACTATATCGAGCAAGTCTGTACATGGTTACCGATACTACATTCAGAAGGCTTGGTCGATGCGGTCGACGGCTTTTGTGAAAATATTGCCTTTAGCACTGAGCAAATCAGACGGGTTTTTGAGGTGGCACGCTCATTAAATATCCCAGTTAAACTGCACTCTGAGCAATTATCCGACATAGGTGGCAGCGCTTTAGTTGCCGAATATAAAGGGCTATCAAGCGACCATTTAGAGCATTTATCAGAAGACGATATCAAAAAAATGGCGGCCAGTAATACGGTTGCAGTTCTATTGCCCGGCGCATTTTATACCCTGCGGGATACCAAGTTGCCACCCATTGAGGCATTACTCAGGCACCAAGTACCTATGGCTATTTCTACTGATTGTAATCCTGGCACCTCACCACTTACCTCGTTATTGCTTGCGATGAACATGGGCTGTACGCTATTTTACTTAACGACTGAAGAAGTTTTGGCAGGGGTGACTGTCAACGCAGCACAGGCTTTAGGACTGTCTAATAAGGGTAAAATAGAAGTTGGCTGTGATGCAGATTTGGTCTTATGGGATATCGCCCGACCTGCGGATTTGGCTTATCAGATGGGGCTAAACCCTATTAACGGCATTATGGTTCAAGGCAAGTGGCGTGAGACGGTATAGCGAACTTATCTAACTACTCAGATTAAAAAAGCCACAGTCATTGAATGATTGGGGCTTTTTTAATAATAAATGCGCGGCTTTGATATCTCATTTTCAAAAAACTGAGTAGCAAGAAAAACGACTATTAGCGATACCTATCATATCTATCTATTTAACTTACTTAGCTATTTCTTAAACTTATTGTTAAATACACTGCCAGTATTGGCATCAACATTTAGCCAAATGATACTATTACCTTTGAGGATATCAGCTTCATAATAGGACGCATGATCACTATAATCTCGGTCGTTTTTAAACTCAATCTCGATAACACGCCCGCCCGATTGTTTTTCAGCAATTTTCATTGCCTGTTTAACATCAATCTTCGCTTGTTTAAGTGCCTTATAATCTACCAGATCATCACTGTCTAATCGTTCCACATCCGTACTAATCACTCTACCATTCATGGCGTCAATTTTGATTTCATAGTTTCGGCTACTGGTTACAAATTCCATCTCATACACACCGCCTTGCGCTTTATCATCATCGTGATCAAAGCTGGCACTCATCAATAGACCAGATGACTTTTTCGCCGCAATATTTATTGCTTGTTGTAAGCTTATTCTACTGGCTTTGGCGGCTTGGACCTCACTTGCTAGCGGTTGCTGCGTAGATGCATAGATTGTCGTAGTCAACATAGCCGCACCCACTACTACTGCAGCACGAGTACCCAAAGTCGTTAGCGAAAATGGCTTGAAAATCTTGCTCATAACGGTCTCCACAAAATTAATCTTATTGAGTGTTCTAAAATTATTATCTTTTAAAAAACACACATTATCAATAGGTCAATCGTATCACTTCATAAAAACCACTTTGACTGCTCACGGTAGGGTTAATCCATAAAAAACGCGCCTATCGTTAAAACAGACGCGTTATTCGTTAATAGGTGGCTATGATAAAAGTACTTAGTTTAAAATACCGTAAGCAACCAATGCATCAGCAACTCGTTTAAAGCCAACGATATTGGCACCAGCCATATAGTTGATATAGCCATTATCCGTTTGACCATACTGTTCTGAGGCATCAGCTGCGCAGTCATGGATATTTCGCATGATATTTTTGAGGCGCAAGTCGATTTGCTCAAAGCTCTTATACTGACGGACTGAGTTTTGTGACATCTCAAGCGCAGACACTGCTACACCGCCCGCGTTGGCGGCTTTACCTGGGGCATAATGCACCCGGTGCAAACGAATATAGTCGATGGCTTCAGCAGTCAATGGCATGTTGGCACCTTCGACAACGTATGTGATGCCATTTTCAACCATGAGCTTGGCATCTTCTTCATTGACTTCGTTTTGCGTCGCAGATGGAATCGCGATGTCACCTTTGAATTGCCACGGCTTTTGCTGCGCAAACCACTCTCCACCATAAACATCGACGTACTCAGCCAACGGTTTGCTTTTTGCTTTTTGCGCCTTGAGCCAATCAATTTTTTCTTGATTCAGACCCGCTTCATCATACAAAGTCCCTTGTGAGTCTGACACAGTGACGACGATGCCGCCCAGCATATGTGCTTTTTCAGCAGCATGTAATGAGACGTTACCAGCACCTGAAACCAATACTCTCTTACCTTTGATATCGTCATTTTGCGCCGTAAGCATGTTTTCTAAGAAATACACCGCGCCATAACCTGTCGCCTCAGTACGCATCAAACTGCCACCGAAGCCAACGCCTTTACCGGTCAAAACACCGCCATATTCGTGCGTTAAATTCTTATACATAGCAAACATATAGCTGACTTCACGCCCACCCACGCCAATGTCACCAGCGGGCACATCGATGTCTTTATTCACATAGTGATGTAGCTCACGCATAAAGGCATAGCAAAAACGGCGGATTTCACTGTCTGTTTTGCCTTTAGGATCAAAATCAGAGCCACCTTTACCACCGCCCATTGGCAATCCAGTCAAAGCGTTTTTGAATATTTGCTCAAAGCCTAAGAACTTCAACACAGATTGGTTGACAGTCGGATGAAATCTCACGCCACCTTTATAAGGACCTAAGGCATTGCTGAACTGGACACGCCAGCCGCGGTTAACCTGAACTTCACCTTGGTCATTTTCCCAGTTAATACGAAAAGCAATAACGCGGTCAGGCTCAACGAGGCGCTCAAATATTTTAAAAGTATCATATTCTGGGTGGGCGTCGTATAACGGCGCAATCGTAATTGCAACTTCTTTTACCGCTTGAACGAATTCAGGTTGATGGGCGTAACGCGCTTCGACTTTTTCGATGGCCTGACTGATACTCATATCTTTTCCTTAGGGTAAAAATGGTGATCGTGCTTACTTACACCGATGTCACGTCGTATGACAACAAACGAGAGGATTGTAGACACTGGTGTAAAACTGAAATTGCCCCGACACGCTGGCTTGTGTAGAGACAAATGGGATTAAAAAAGCTGACTGAATTTATGCCTAGACGCCACATTCAGAGACAAGAACATTTTTTATCTCATAATATATATCATTTTTGAGGCGTATAAGTCTAGTAAATATCACCATCATGAAAAGTTATAAGCGATTTTTATTGGTATAGTCTAGAGTACGCCTTTGCATAGCACCTTGAGATGCCGACTGATGAGCTTACAGATCTCATTGATTGTGCTAAAAATAGTCCTGTATTACTAAAAAATTTTCGTTTTTCTAATCGGTCAATAAATCAAATATTAATGGAAATTTGTGTATTGATAACCGTTAAGTAAAGACGAAAGGTCAATAATCAACACCAAACGGTATAAAAAACCCAAAAACTTGGCTTTTTGCTCGAGCTGATGTATATCAATATTAACAGCAAGGGTTTATAATAGCCGACTTAGTCAACATTTATTCTCCACCATTACTCACTGTTATTTTATCAATTTAATAACCCGTCATAGAGAAAGCGATATGCGTACAGATTCATTCCAGCAAATCTTGGAAGACCTAAACAGCTCATCAGCCGATGTTGAAGCATCTGCCCTTATTTCTAACGATGGTCTGATGATTGCCTCAGCACTACCAACGGGCGTTGATGAAGACCGTGTTGGCGCTATGTCAGCGGCTTTATTGTCATTGGGTGACCGCGCAGGTCGTGAGTTGGCACGTGGTAGTATCGATCGTATTATGATTCAAGGTGAAAAAGGCTACGTGATTATGACCTCATCTGGAGATGAAGCGGTACTTACCATTATGGCAAAACCAAATGCAAAACTTGGTTTGATATTCTTAGATATCAAGCGTGCCTCAGAAGCCCTTGCAAAACTTATCTAACTGGTAAATTTAGATTTTTGTCGATAACACATTTTTTATTATTTAACGTCATATAGCACATAGCGCGACTGATAAATATGACGTTAAATCAAAATGAAGTGACTGTCTCATAAAAAATATTTAAGATGGCACACATTATTTGTGTGGAATAATGGCCTGATAAATATTGGGACGACGACTGAGCTGAAAGGCAACATGATGTTGTCGACAACTACCACACCAGATTGGCTTTTTAATCATTATAAATATAACGATAAATAAAGGAGATTACGATGGGTTCTCCAATCCCTGATGCACATAAGCCTGATATGCCCGCTGAGCAGATTACTCTGACTTATTATGATGGTACATCGCGGACTGTCTATGATACTGGTATTGAACGCCCTTATCCTGATGGCAAGCTGATTGTATCGCGTACCGATTTGGATGGTGTGCTGACTCACGTCAACGATGCTTTTGTCGAAATCAGTGGCTACAGCGTTGATGAGCTTATTGGTCAGCCACAATCTATTTTGCGCCACCCTGATATGCCAAAAGCCGCTTATAAAGATTTATGGGATACCGCAGCGGCGGGGCAAAAATGGCATGGCTACGTTAAGAATTTATGCAAAGATGGTAGTCACTATTGGGTCTATGCGACCGTTGTGCCAAACATTCGTCGCGGCGAAACAGTGGGTTATACCTCGGTACGCCGTAAGCCATCACGTAGCAAAATCGAAGCTGCGATGGCTCAGTATGCCCAAATGAATCAAAATGAGGAAGGCTAAATCATGACGACACACAATATGTTAATCGCCCCTGATTTTTCTCCTGAGCGTTTTGCAGGCTGGCACATGTTTAATATTTTGATTCAAAAACGTGCCAACCTAAATATGCATCTGAATATACCTACCTCACATGCTGAACAAGAGAAAATCATTGAGGCAGGTGACATTCAAGTTATCTATGCCAACCCATTTGATGCAGCTACTTTGATCCGTGAACAAGGCTATCGCGCTGTTGCACGCCCTATCGGCAAATCGGATGAGATGGTCATTGCTGCTGCGGCAAACAGTGATATCAAGCGCTTAGAAGACATTAAAGCGGGTGCGACCGTAGCAATGGCAGACAACCGTGATGTTAAGCTGATTGGCTTACGCTTGCTAGAAGCTGTGGATATAGAAGAGTCTGACCTTAACTGGGATATCACTGAAACTTATCAGGCAGCTGCCCGTAAAGTCATCAAAGGTGATGCTCAAGCGGCTTTCTTCTTGGCAGAGATTTTTCATAGCTTTTCACGCTTGACCAAAACTCAGCTGTCAGTGCTAATCGAAAGTGATTTGGCAGATATTAGCCATGTATTACTGATTAAAGATGGCTTTCCTGATACAGAAATATTCATGAATGCGATCCTGAACTTGCATAATGATGACGATGGTAGAGAAGCATTGGCTGAACTTGGCATGCCTCAAGGGTTTGAAGCCATGGATGAAGAAGATGCTGAATTTATGATAGATTTGATGCAAACTTTACTTGATTAATTATTAATTATTAATTGGCACGCCGCACCGTTTCGCTTAGTGAAGTCATAGGCTATTGTCGCTCAATAGTGGCTATATCATTTTGACCATACGATATTAGCCATAAGCTGTTAGCCATACAATATTAGCCATACAATATTAGCCATACAATATTAGCCATACAATATTAGCCATACAATATTAGCCATAAGCTGTTAGCCATACAATAGACACTATGACGTAAAGGACACTATTATGTCTGATTTAGACCTTATTAAAGAAAATGAGATGGAAGCGCGCCGAGTATTTCGTTTATATTCGCGTAAAGTGTTTTTGGCACCCAATAACCGTCATTTTCATGAACAACGTATCAATGCCGCATTACTTTTAACCGAAAAAGAGCCGCTGCAAGGTGCCGTCGCAGACTTTTTTTATGGCTGTTGGTATGACATTCCTTACGATGTAAATAACCTGTTTACGCGTATTAAAGATCGCTTGTACCCTCATGTCCAGCAAGGGTTTCGCGATTGTATTAATAAGAAGCGATATATTCAACGCAATAGTATGCTGGCGACTCGCTGGAGTGTCCTGATATCGCCGTCTCTCAATGAGCAAAAACAGCGATTGCTTATCAGTAGCGATGACGCCAAAGAAATATCCAAAGACATCACCGCTGAGCTCATGCAAGCGCGTGAAGATAAAGATTGGGGCACGATTGAGCAGATCGAAAACGAATTCTTTGCTCACTGTATCGCTCGCAATGATCGACTTGCCTTCTCGTTAGTATGGTTTCGCTTGGGTAAAAGCGACTGGCAGTTCGATGAGCGCTGGAACAACTGTCAACAGCATCTTGATCAGACCATCAAGACCTAATTTATCGCCGATTTAACCCTTTCATCACAATGGTAGCCGCTATGTCCTCTTACTTAAATGCTGATAAAACGTATCTAACCCTCACTCCAGCCGGTATTTTTGAGGCATTTTCACAAAGTGAGCCCACTGATGAACAGCTGTCATTACAAGACTTAATGTCCTATGGGGAGACGTTGCTCGCCGCTGATTGGCTTGAGCGTTATTCTGACGAATGGCTACAGAGCTTTATAGAACACGGCTGGATTGAAAAGCTGTCTTTGTTGTTACCCGCACCCAATCTGCCGTTGGATCAGTTTTTACCGTATGTGGTTGCCAGCTTATCCGGTAAACGCCGTGCCGCTATTGGCTCTGATGAAGGGTTTTGCCTAGCACGAATCGGTTACAGCCAAGAAGAAGCGGACATGCTAAGTGTTGCAGCTGCTGACTTTTCAGGTTTTATGATTCGCCAAAAACAACGCGGCTGGGCGGTCGAAAGCCAAGCCATCTCGTTTTTTCAACAAGTTGACTTACTGATTCCTGAGACTAGCTTTGTGTTTTTATGGATTGATGGGTCAGGTTACGCCCTCATCATCGATGGCGAGCCTTTGACTAATAGCCGCGCCTTTGTTGAGATGGTATGGGCATTGAAAACGTCTGGCTTAAGATTTCTTAGCTAAATCAACCAAACCGCTTGATATACCATTAAATATCAGTATGGCACGCTGCCATACTGACCAGTGCGCTTATATCAAACTAAGCGCACTTCTTTCAATCTCTCACATCTGCTTTACTTTCAATATATTTTTTTCTTTCCTCTTCTGCTATAGCCGATTTAATACGATTTGTATACAAGGATAAGGTATTACAAATTGCCCTTAGGCTTTACGCATTATTAAGATGTGATATTCAAATAAATTATGAAATAAAAAAAAGACGCTTTAAATAGCGTCTTTTTTGTTTGTTGCTAGGGCGTGTCCTCATTTCAAAAATGGTGATAAAAATGATTTAAATTGCCGTCAAACGAGGAAAATAGCGCAGATAATATCGGGATATTAACCAGCTATTTAACGATGTTTGGCAAAATTTAGCCATTTTTAGCCCGTTTAGATATGATCAATTGAATTGAGAACACGCCCTAGAACTACATTTATATATTGCGCACCACAATTGATGGTATACGTGAATACATAATTAATGATATGCCGTTAGATATCAACTCGACGGCCAACAGTATGCCAAGAATATACGTCGCTGACTGCGGATAACTGGTAAATATCATGATAGCCAATATAATCGAGAGCAGACCTGAGAGTAATATTGGGACAAAAGCCACTGTCCTACGGAGACCGAAAGCAACAACAACTCTGACTATACCTGTTGCCATAAATAAAATAGCAATTACCATGGTCAAGGTTAATATGCCTTGCAACGGATCTTGTAATAACTCAATACCAATCAATACACCAAGTACACCGCCGATGGCCGCCAGCACTTTTCCAGTGGTACTATGTGCTCGAAATAGGGCAATGAACTGTAAAACACCCACTAAAAGAAAGATAAAACCTGCTAACTGCTCAGCGGCCAAAGTGGCACTAAGAGGATTAAAAAATGCAAAGATACCGCCAAGAATACTAATGATGCCAATGACTAACCATAATGTACGATTCATAAGACGACCTTATTTTACATTTAATAGAAAATAAATTATATCGCAAACCTTACCTTGTGTTGTATAACGGTAGTAATATCTTCGAGTAGTCCTGTTAATATCAGAGTGTGGGCATTGATTTGTGGTCACAAGCCTGCTAACTGATTTTCCCACTGTTGCCGCGTCATGTTATACAGTACATGCTCAGCCAGCCGATGGTTAGAGTCAAGGGCTGGGTGGTAGAAGTTGGCTCGGGTATTCATCATGCCAAGGCGCTCCATAACCAATTGCGAGCGTTTATTAATAACCGCTGTGAATGACACAACCTCATCGAGCGACAGCTCAGTAAAAGCAAAATTCAGCGCCGCACGCGCCGCCTCGGTAGCATAGCCCTGTCCCCAATAATCTTTATGTAGTCGCCATGCAATCTCGACAGCCGGAGCAAAAGACATATCTGCGTGGGTATCATTCAAGCCAACAAAACCGATAAAAGCCCCATGCTCTTTTGATCTATCTTTTAAACTGACGGCCCAAAGCCCCCAGCCTTGATTAGCAATAAGCTGCTGGCATTTACTAGCGATGATGTCACTTACTTTAGGCGTTAATAACTTGGGGAAATATTTCATTACTTCAGGATCAGCATTTATTTCAGCAAAAACAGCAAAGTCACTTGCTTGCCATTGCCTGAGGTAAAGACGTTCTGTTTCTATCACATTTATCATTTTTATCACTTATGGATTGACACTATTAATACTATTTATCCAGCCAGCCTTTTTGCTTAGCATGAGCAAGTTGCTCAGGAGTATCGATATCATAGCTCATTTGATGATTAACAACGGTACTTATCTGACTGGGCGGCAAACCTCTAATTAAATAACGCAGCCCCTTATCGCCTACCAGCAATGCTTGCCACTCTCTGAGTAAATCATAATCAATCGTTAAAGGTAAACCGATAATGTTTTGCTTCAATACAGTGGCAGCAGACGTTTCATTTAAATTCATATTATTTAAATGCTGCCAGCTACTATATTCACTTGCTACCACTAACTCCTTACCTGCCAGCAGTCCCATTAAATGCTGCTCATCGAGTAAAACTTGATCAACACCCATAATGACGACGCGCTCGATTAATGAGCTTGTTAACTGCATGACTGCATCAATAGCCAAATTCAAACTATACGCCATACCTATTTCAGGCGTAGGATTTACGACCATTTGAATCATAGAGTACTGAAAAGCCAATTCATTGATCGCACTGGCTATTGATGGTTGATTATCAGGAATGACTATAATAATTGCTTGCGGTTTTGTAGAAAGTGCGAGTTTGGTCATGAAGCAAATTAAGGGTTCGCCATCTTTACACAGTAACTGTTTTGCTTGACCTAAACGCAGGCTCAGTCCACTGGCCAAAATAATGACCGCATGGTTTGGTAGCTTTGATAGATTTATTGGCTTTAGTTGCGTAGATGCTAAAATAGATGCGTCGCGGCTCATGATAAACTTGTCGATGCACGAGCACTTATAGCAGTCGTCTCTATAGAATTAATATGCGTAGAAAATAGCGTTGTAAAGTTAGTGTTTGGCAGATGAGTGTCTGAGTTTTCTGCTAAGAGGTTTTGATTATGCACGACCGCATTGACTTGTGCCATGATACCCAGTGCTAAAGCTTCAGGTCCATCTCCGCCCAGCTTATAGCCAATCGGATAATGCAGTTTTTTGATGCCTAGGTTTAAACTGGCAGGATTTGTAAGCCTTGTACTAATTTCTTCGATTAAGCGCTCGGTACGGTAGCGTGGTCCTAGTTGTCCAAGATATTTATAGTGATTAGCATGCTCTAATAATACGCCAAGGCGAGCACGGTCTTGGCTGAGACTATGCGACATTAAAGCAATAGCGGCATTTTTACTTATTTTTAGTAAAGTGTCACTATCATCTAACGCCAGTACCATCACTCTATCTGCCTGAGGAAAACGCCGCTGCGTGGCATATTGCGCTCGACTGTCTACCACTGTCACATGCCAATCTTGCAGCTTTGCCATCGTAACTAGCGGCATCACATCATTGCCAGCACCACAAATCAGCAAACGTATCTGTGGTTGTAGGCGCTGAATCAGCCATTCTGTGGCTAAATCGTCATTGTCATCTTTTACAATGACGTACTCAGCATTTTTATGGAGAAGTTTATATTCGGATAAACTTTCAATAGCATGGATAACTGTGCTTGAAGCATTAGATACCACTTTATCTGAATTATTAGCGTCGATAGCGGTGAGTTTTCCTGACTTGATATAATTATCTAGGTTAAGACGCAAACCAATTTGAAGTTGAGAGTTTGGATTATTTTGGTTGTTAAAATGGATTGTAGAGCGGATTAAAGTTGCTACCGTTACCGGCTGCTGAGACTGACGAACCTGACTGATGACATTTAACAAAGGCATTGCCGTTGCCAGCCTTTCAAACAACACATGTACGCGCCCATTACAGCCTAATCCAAAATTTAACTCGTCCAAATCAATATCTTGTTCATCGTATTTATGATCTGTGCCCTTATTATCACTGCCTCTATTAAAATCAAAACCCTCTTCTAATACGCTTGCTGGCACATTACCATTTTCAGCATATTCGATGTCGTCACCCGTTTGGTAAACTTGCACGTTTGCACCATCACGCGTGAGCCAAAAAGCACGTTTGATAATATGCGGCTCCAAGCAGCCACCGCTAATCATTCCGACCGAACGTCCGTCTTCACAGATAAGCATCATTGCGCCTGCGCGGCGATAGGCTGACCCTTCGGTACGCACGACGGTTGCTAATACCGCGTCGACCTGTTGTTGCTGAGCCTCGCGTGCCAGCTTAAGAATATCAGCAATTTGATTCATAATGTCTCTTATATACTCTCTATCATTGATGTCCATATACGAACTATATCCATCATGACCAACTTATAAAACCAGTTTATAAAGCCCGCTAACGACTACAATTAGCGAGTTTATGTTGTCCATCTATTTGACTAAAAACCTACTCTGGTAGCTCATAAAGTAATTTGTCGAGGGTAATAGGAAAGTCATAAACTCGTACACCCACGGCGTTGTAAACGGCATTAGCAATAGCAGCGGCAGCACCGGCAATGGCTGTTTCCCCAATACCTTTTATATGCATTGGATTGGTATACGGATCGTCCTCTTCTACCAAGATAACATCAAGCTGAGGAACATCCGCATTGACTGGTATATGGTATTCTGCAAGATTATGATTACATAGCCGACCGTCACGCTTATCGTGAATCACCTGCTCCATCAATGCAGAACCAATACCAAATATCATACCGCCGTAGCACTGTGAGGTCGCTGTTTTGTGATTGAGGATACGCCCTGCTGCAAAGGCACCAGTCATACGTTTAACGCGTATTTCACCAGTCACTCGGTGTACAGCGACCTCGGCAAAATTAGCACCAAATGACGCTTGGCGATGACTTTTGGCGTTTTTACCCGGTGCAATTTGACCTTTGGCACTGAGTTTTTGGTCATCATATTGAGCGACAATATCGGCTAATGAATGAGTCTGGAAATTACTAAAGTCATATTCTTTCGATTCAGTTAGTGAGATTCCAGTTATTTCAGCTAATTTATCTTTTAAATCAGCCACTTTATCTACGATGTTATCGCCCAAACCTGCTACTTTTTCTTTTCCTGCTTCTATGACGGTTTCTACCACTGTTTCTACAAAGTTAGCATCATGCTCACCTATCTGCTTAATTTGACCGTTATCCAGCTGAATGGTGTCAGGGTATATACCGACTTTTTCTGCGATCATCTCACGTAGCTGCTGACAGGCAAGATAAATACTACTGCCTGAACTGGCAGCGCCCATGCTCCCCCCTGAACCAACCGCAGGTGGCAAGCTGGTATCACCAAGCTTCATTTCAATATGATCTATTGGTAGCCCTAACAAATCTGCAGCAACCTGAGTAAATACGGTATAAGAACCTGTACCGATATCGGTCATGTCTGTCTCAATCAGGGCTTTGACGCCCAGCGCTTTTGAGTTATCTATTTGCAGGGTCGCCCGTGCTTCTGATGGCGCTAAGCTGTTGCCGCGAGCTGCCGCTGCCATACCCATGCCCATCCACCAATCACCTTCTAAGCGACTGGCAGGCTTAGCATTGCGTTGATTCCAGCCAAACTGTTCAGCCGCTTGATCGATACAAGCGATAAGCTTACGCGTGGAAAACGGGATGCCTTTACTAGGATCTTGCTCAGGCTCATTGCGACGGCGCAGCTCGACAGGGTCTAGGTTGAGTTGCTCTGCCAATTCATCCATCGCACACTCAAGGGCAATCTGTCCGACTGCTTCGCCGGGGGCACGCATCGAGCCTGACAATACTTGGTTCATATCTACTTGCTGATAGTTGACCCGGCGATTGTCACCGCGATACAAATAATGCGTAGAGAGTGCTGCTGGCTCAAAAAAGGCTTCTCCTGGCAAATTACTAGAGACCGTCTCATGAATCATAGTGTCGATAATACCGTCTTCACTACAGCCAATTGTGATGCGTTGACGCGTGTTTGAGCGTCTAATCGTTGCCTCCATTACTTGCGGACGTGTCATAGTGATTAACACGGGACGACCCAACTCTTTTGCTGCGAGTGCGGCGGCTATGGATTCTGGTGAAATACCAAGCTTGCTACCAAAACCGCCACCGACATAACGAGCAATTAATTGTACATTTTCTGGATCCAAATCCAATGCATCAACGATTTGCTTTTTGCACGAAGAAAGCATTTGATTAGATGAATACATAATCAGCTTCTCACCTTCCCAGTGAGCAAGCGTTGCATGTGGCTCCATCGCTGCGCTGTTTTGACTTGGCGTATGATAAAAGCGGTCAAGGGTTACCGCAGCATTTGCGAGGCTTTGTTCTGGATTGCCCTTTTCTGAATTTTTATCCGAACCTTTTTTTTCATTAACGTCATGAGCATTTGGCAGCTCTGCCGTAAAGTTCAATGCCGCCTGCTCAGTCTCATCCTCATAAGTCACTTTGAGCGCTTTTGCGCCTTCGGTCGCCGCCTCAAACGTCTCAGCAATGACAACTGCTATCGGCTGACCATGATAAAAAATCTCACTGACGCCTTGCTTAGGTGATTTGGTTGCACCGCCTTGTTGGGCATTGCGTAAAAAGTGCTCAGGATCGGTCACCACTTTAATAATGTCAGGAATAGCCTCTAAAGAGCTGCTATCAATTTCCTTAACGCGTCCCTTGGCAATCGTTGCGCTCACCAAAACACCATAGGCTTGATTGTCTAAATGAATCTCTGCCGTATAAGGTGCTTGACCACTAACCTTGAGCGACCCCTCAACTCGGTTAATAGGCTTACCCACCAACTTGCTCGCTGTTTTGTCAAAAAGTGATTCGACAGGCGCATTCATCATCATTCTTTTGGTCGGTTCTGACGGAAATACTGAGTCCAATAATGACATGATTATGCTCCCTTGCCCGCTAATGCGCGTTGAATAACTTGTTTGAGTAGACGACGAGTCAGCGGTATTTTGAAATCATTTTGACCACTACCTTTAGCCTCTTTCAGTAATAAGTCCGCTGCTTGTTTAATGACATTTTCATTGCCATCAGTACCCGTCAGCAATGCCTCAACGGCTTCGTTACGCCATGGCTCAGTGCCAATACCGCCGAATGCTAGGCGCACTGTGTCCAAACACCCATTATCAGTCACGTCTATTATCGCGGCACAAGACACTAGGGCAAAAGCATAGGACGCGCGATCACGCACTTTGTCATAAGTGTGCATGCCTTTGATGGGCGCTGGCAACACAACATGAGTGATAAGCTCACCAGACTCTAAAACGTTTTCGATATGTGGCGTGTCTTTTGGCAAACAATAAAAGTCTTTAATCGCGATTGTACGCGTTGAACCATCCGTGTTTAACGTCTCAATAGTGGCATCTAATAAGCGCATCGCGACGGCCATATCAGATGGATGTTGAGCAATACAGGACTCGCTAGTACCCAAAATTGCCAAGGTACGATTTTCACCATTGATAGCTGGGCAACCAGAACTTGAGTTGCGTTTATTGCAGGCACTGTCTGTCTGATAAAAATAATAACAACGAGTACGTTGCAGTAGATTACCGCCCGTCGTCGCTCTATTACGCAACTGTCCTGTCGCACCTGCCAAAATCGCCCGTGATAGCACTGGGTAATTGGCAATGACCTCAGAATGCGCGGCCAAGTCGCTATTGGTCACTAGCGTACCGATGCGTAGGCCACCATCTGTAGTCTTCTCAATTTGAGCTAATGCTAAGCGAGTGATATCCACCAGCTTAACTGGCGTTTCAATCTCTAACTTCATCAAGTCTAAAAGGTTGGTACCCCCTGCGATAAATGAGGCGTCTTTTACACTAGCAAATTGGGCTGCCTGCTCTGGCGCGGTAGCACGGCTATACTCGAAACGTTTCATGAGCGATCTCCTAACCTGCTAGTTGCCGTCTTATTCTTCATAGATTGACTACCTAGCTGCGCTTCACTAGGTGGTGGCGACCAAATACCCGTTACTTCTGATTTTTGCACTGCGTTAATTTTAGATGAATCATTCATTTGATTTTCGAGTACTTGTGAAATGGCTTTAATAATATTGGGATAAGCAGAACAGCGGCAAATATTGCCACTCATACGCTCAGCGATTTCTTGCACCAGCAACCCATTAGGATTTTGCAAATCTGTAGTGACATGACTGGGCCAGTTTTGTTTAATCTCATCGATCAACGCTGTTGCTGAACAAATTTGCCCAGGGGTACAGTAACCACATTGAAACGCATCATTATCTTTAAAGGCTTGTTGCAACGCTGACAAAGATTCGGGCATGCCAATACCTTCAATCGTGGTAATGTCATCACCATCGTGCATAACTGCCAAGGTCAAACAGGCATTGACCCGACGCCCATTGATAATTATGGTACAAGCGCCGCACTGACCATGGTCACAGCCTTTTTTAGGCCCCGTAATTTTGAGGTACTGACGACAGACATCGAGTAAGGTCGTGCGTGGATCAAGATGTTCGAGCTGATAATCTTGCTTATTAATGGTTAAGTTCAAGGTAGACATGCTGGCTTCTCGCTGGCAGATAATCAAAAAAATAGGGTTAAACGCTTCTTAAAAGTCGCGCCAATCGATTTATTATGACTTATTAGAAATGTCGATTTGTTTTTACTTTGTAGTTATTACAGTGTAGTTTTTAATCTAAAAAAATTTTTCTTATCACTATTCGCTTTCGCTTATTTACTATCAATTTTATAAATGAAACTCAAGAACTCATTTTATTAGCAAAAAAAATAGCGCTATAAACAGGTCGTTTATAACGCTATTTGAGTTCAATATAGTCAGTTAAAAATACCAGTCGGGCATTACGCTTTAGTAATTATGCTCGCTTCACTCAATCGAGATTTTGGCAAATCTGCATTAAAATCGTCTTCACTACGATAACCCAGTGAGATAACGGCAACGGCTGTGTAGCCTTTGCTACGTAGCTCAAATTCTTCATCGAGTGCCTTTAGATCAGCACCTTCCATCGGTACGGCATCAATGCCTAAATTAGCAGCACCCAGCAACAATGCGCCCATATTTAGATACACTTGCTCGACCAGCCAATGTGGCTCGTCTTTTTGCTCATAACGGCGAATGTCCAAAAACATTTTGCGCACTTGATGCATTTGCTCTTTGAATTTTGGTTCTGCGAAGCGACCATCAGCATCTTCTTGATCCAATACTTCATGCAAAAATTCATCGTCAGCATAGATACGACTACAGAAAATGATGACGTGTGAGGCTTGCTCTACCTTTGCCGTGTTGAAATCAAACATCCCTTGTGTACCTTTTGCGATACGTGACTTGCCAGCCTCATCATCAGCGATTACAAAATGCCAAGGCTGAATATTAGTGCTTGATGGGCTAAGTCGTAGGATATCCTTTAAACTTTGAAAGTCTGCTGCTGATATTTTTTTATTGGCATCAAACTCTTTGGTGCTGTAACGCCAGTTCATAGCTTCAGTGATGTTTTTCATTTATTACTCCAAGATTTTTAGTACCGCTACTTTAAGCAAAAACCCGTTTGTTGACCGTTACAGATTGGTTAAGTAGTCACCTATTTTGTTATTAAGTTGCTGATAATTCAGTGCATCGCTGAGTTATTTGAGCCGCCATTTGAACAGTTATTTAAGCAGCTACTTATTAGACGGACACTCATTAAACAGTAACTTAGACGATATTGTAATTGTTCCCTCATTCTCTTAGCATTAGTTAATTAGTATTGATAATGAGCATTGATTTATAAGGCGGTCGACCACAGACAGCTTATATATAAAATAAATACTGAATTAGGCGGATAGATATGGAACATTCAAAGCAATTATTCTCAGAGCAGCCACTACGCATAGATATCGTCTCAGACGTTGTTTGTCCTTGGTGTGTCGTTGGTTACCGCCAGCTGGCAGAAGCCCTCAAGCAAACCAACACCGAACACGAGATTCACTGGCATCCGTTTGAGCTTAATCCCAATATGCCAAGCGAAGGACAAAATATGCGTGAACATATTATGGAGAAATATGGTTCGAGTAAGCAAGAATCTGATGCTAGCCGTGCTCAATTAATGGAAGCGGGTAATGAGGTTGGCTTTACGTTTAATTTTAACGATGACACGCGCATGCACAACACGTTCAACTTGCATCAATTGCTGCACTGGGCAGATCAGCAAGGTCGCATGCATGACTTAAAGCAGGCGTTATTCGTCGCTCATTTTACCAATGGTCGCAATATTTCTGACAATGCCGTGCTTGCTGATATCGCTGCAGAGACCGGCTTGGATCGTAATGAAGCACTAGCCGTGTTAGCAGACCAAAGGTTCGCTAAAGAGGTGCGCGTAGAAGAGCAACATTGGCAACAACAAGGCATTCAAAGCGTGCCAGCGGTAATTTTTAATAAGCGTCATCTGGTTAGTGGTGCACAAGGTGTGGAAAATTTCAAGAATATCTTGCAGCAGTTGGCTGACATGCCAGACTAGTTTTCCTGACGAGGTTTTTTGGCAAGATTTCGTTAGCTATTCCTAAAAGGATCCCTTATGTCCTCTGATAAATCTCTCCCTATTATCGTGTTTGATGTCAATGAGACGCTACTCGACATTACCACTCTTGAACCATTATTCGCTCGCCTATTTGGCAATAAAATGCTACTAAGAGAATGGTTTGCACAATTGGTGCTATATTCGCAAACCATGACGTTATCAGGACTTTATACGCCTTTTGGCGAGCTTGGCGTCAGTGCCTTACAGATGACCGCTGATATTCATAACGTCAGGCTGATAGATAGCGATATCGACGAACTACAAGAGCGTATGAGCAAAATGCCTGCTCACCCTGATGTAGTTCCAGCATTAACCAAGCTGCGTGAGGCAGGGTTTCGACTGGTGACGTTGACCAACTCAGCAAGTGGCGCGTCTCCGACCCCGCTTGAAAAAGCTGGCATCAGCCATTTCTTTGAACAGCACTTTAGTGTTGAGCAGGTTGCAAAGTTCAAGCCTGCGCCTGAGACTTATCAAATGGTCTCTCATGCATTGTCTGCTGACGTATCGGATTTGTGCCTTGTCGCTTGTCATCTTTGGGATACGATAGGCGCGCAAGCATCTGGCTGCCAAGGGGCGTTTCTCACGCGACCGCACAATGCTTTACTATCAGCGCCAAACCTTCCAGTACCTGACTTTATGGCAGCAGATCTAACCACGCTTGCCGAACAGATAATTTTTTCCACTAAAAAATAATTGCCAATGCCAGAAAAATGCCGCCCTATATAAGGACGGCATTTTTGGTTTAGCATACTGCTATTTTATAAGGCTAAATCTATAATCACTATTATTAATAATGATTTTTAAAAATGAATAACCGTACGAATACTTTCACCTTTATGCATTAAATCAAACGCTTCGTTAATATCTTCTAATGGCATGGTATGGGTAATGAAGTCTTGTAGTGGGATTTCACCCGCCAGATAACGCTCAACGTAGCCTGGTAATTCCGAACGACCTTTTACACCGCCAAATGCTGATCCACGCCAGACTCGACCAGTCACTAACTGGAACGGACGAGTAGAGATTTCTTGTCCAGCACCAGCAACACCGATGATGACCGACTCGCCCCAGCCTTTATGGCAGCACTCAAGCGCCGAACGCATGACATCGACATTACCGATACACTCAAATGAATAATCGACACCGCCATCGGTCAATTCAACGATGACTTCTTGGATTGGCTTGTCGTAGTCTTTTGGGTTAATACAGTCAGTTGCGCCAAGCTTTTTAGCCAGCTCAAATTTGCTCTCGTTAATATCAATAGCAATGATACGACTGGCTTTTGCCATTGCCGCACCGATGACTGCTGATAGACCAATACCGCCGAGACCAAAGATAGCGACAGTCGCACCCTCTTCTACCTTGGCCGTATTCATCACTGCACCCATACCAGTCGTGACACCGCAACCCAATAAGCAGACTTCTTCTAGTGGTGCCTCTTTGCTCACTTTTGCCAAAGAAATCTCAGGCAACACCGTATATTCAGAGAAGGTTGAACAGCCCATATAATGATAGATTGGCTCACCGTCTTTATAAAAACGCGTGGTGCCGTCTGGCATTAAGCCTTTACCTTGGGTTTCGCGTACGGCAGAGCACAAGTTGGTTTTGCCTGAGGTACACATTTTACAGACGCCACATTCTGCTGTGTATAAAGGAATGACATGATCGCCGACTTGCACACTGGTGACGCCTTCGCCGATTTGCTCAACGATACCGCCACCTTCATGACCCAAAATCGCTGGGAACACGCCTTCTGGGTCTTCACCAGATAAAGTAAAAGCGTCAGTATGACAGACGCCGCTTGCCACGATTTTTACCAATACTTCGCCTTTACGGGGCAGCATGACATCCACTTCTTCGATAGATAGTGGCTCATTCGGGCCCCAAGCAATGGCGGCTTTTGATTTAATAAATTTATCTGACATCGTTATCTCTCTTTTTAATTCATTTTATGGGTTATTGAGCACAGACCTCTATTCAGCTTATCTTGCTTGTTGAATGGAGGCAAGCGGCAGTTGTAGCAGTCTGTAAAGCTTTATACTGACTATTATAGTTTTTTCTATAGCGATAACAATGTGCTATATTTGCAAATATCTTTTACACAGTGGTAATAATCATGCGCTGGGATGGTATTAGCGAATTTGTTTATGTAGCAGATTACGAAAGCTTTACGCGCGCGGCAAAAGAACTGGGCATTTCTACCGCGCAAGTCAGTCGGCAGATAAGCGCTTTAGAGAAACGACTGAATATTAAACTGCTGTATCGCACGACGCGTAAGGTATCGCTGACTGAAGAAGGTCGGGTGTTTTATCAGCACTGCCGCGGTGTGCTCGATGGCTTGGATGCCGCTGAGCAGGCGGTTAGCAACTTACAATCAAAGCCGCAAGGTAGGATTAAACTGACCGCTCCTGTCACTTATGGCGAGCAGCAATTATTGCCACTGGTCAATGATTTCATGGTGCAATATCGCGATATCGAGGTGACGGCGTTTTTGAGCAATCAAAAAATTGATTTGGTTGATGGCGGCTATGATTTGGCCATTCGTATCGGCAAATTAAGTGATTCGACGATGATGGCAAAAAAGCTCAGCCGTCGTACCAATTTCGTCTGTGCCGCGCCTGCTTATCTCGAAAAATACGGCATACCACATTCTTTGAGCGATCTGAGTCAGCATAACTGTTTACTTGGCACGCGTGACTATTGGCACTTTATAGAAGATGGCAAAATAGATTCTGAAAAAAACGCTGATAAAGAAAAAAACCTGCGCGTGTCTGGCAGTGTCCAATATAACAGCGGTCACAGTCTAGTCGATGCGGCGTTAAAAGGTCTGGGTATCGTGCAGCTGCCTGACTATTATGTGCAAAAATACTTAGCATCAGGTGAGCTGGTCAGCTTACTGAATAACTATCGAGAGCCTGAAGAAAGTATCTGGGCTATATATCCCCACAACCGTCATTTATCGCCAAAGATTAGACTGCTCGTCGATTATCTAGCAGAGCATTTGGTTTAGCTATGCGTTTTGTCTTAGGCATTTCTTAAGGTGTGTTGCAATGCGAGGCTTTACTATGCGCGGTTTATTACGCACAATGCTACTAAGCACAAGGAATATTATGGTTCACACTAAATATTCGATATTGCCAGCCAGCACTCGCTGAATGAACAATGACAATAAAAGGACTTTTTATGCTTAAGATTCTCTCTATCGCTACCCTAGCGTTGGCCGTATCCTCCTGCGCCAGTGTTGAAAATATTTTAAACGCGCCGGAAAAAGCACCATCAATGCCAGCAACGATGACTGCTATCAATGCCGAAAAAGGCTTGGTTACGCTGCAAAGCAATCATTCCGTGCAAGATACTGCTGATAAACTGGCGGCAATTATTGAAAGCAAAGGGATGAAAGTATTTGCACGCGTCGATCATCAAAAGAACGCCCAAGGTGTCAATTTAACATTAAGACCGACGCAAGTGATTATGTTTGGTAATCCAAAAGCGGGTACGCCATTGATGAATTGCGAGCAAAGCGTCGCTATCGATTTGCCGCAAAAAATCCTCATCAGTGAAGATGCTGATAAAAAAGTTTGGTTGTCGTACAATAATCCTGAATATCTCAAAGACCGCCATAACATAAAAGGTTGTGATACCCAATTGGCTAATATCGCAAAAGCCCTTGATGGGGTCAGTAAAGCCGCTATTGCAAAGTAATACCAAACCCAAAAAATATGATTAGCGGCGTCAGTTTTGCTTGTTCCGCTCGCCTAGTCTACTAGATGTAGTACTTGCACTCGTTTTCCTTGCTACTCTAATTTTTTGAGAGGGTGTAAGCGTTGGGTGAAAACCTAAAGATATAAAAAGGTGGGATGCAAAAGCATAACCCACCTTTTCTATGCCTTTAAAAGATTAACGTATTAGTAATCCTCAGACTGTGCAATTTGCTCATGCAACTCTACTTTTAACTTCTTTGCACATTCGATAATCTTTTTTCGACCAGCAGGAATAGCGCCATATTGAATCGCCGTTTCTCGCATTTGTACCGTGACGTCATAGTGCGGATAGCTGGCGTTTCGATGGAATAAGCGCTTATCCACTTCAATCAACGCTGCAAAATCATGCAGCTCTTGCAAGCTATCTGCCAGCATATGGCACCACTTATAACCTTTAAATTCTATCTGCATAAAATCCACATATATCGCCATAGAACCGCCTCATTTATTATACTTAACTTTTTATCACGTGCTAAGCAACGCTTTCACAAAACAGCCACTAGAACAATTCACTCGCATCTTTCTTTAGCTGTTTCAGGATAGTTTGGTATTCGCTATCATTGGTTTCAAGCGAGCTTAGACGTCCATAACGCAGTTGACGATAGTCCTGCTTCATCTGCATAACTTTTGTTTGGACAATATCTGAATGACCGCTATCTGTTAAATGGGTATCAACACTACCTTCGGAATTTGAATCAATAGCCATTGCCACACGCTCAAGCCAAGCCAACTGACCTTCACTTTCATCACGAGCAAGTGATTTATCCACTTTGCCAATACGTTTTGATAGCTGTGCAAGCGGCTGGTCTGCTGGATGCCAGCGCTTGCGGCGGCGTTGCCAGATGATAAAGACCAAAATAGCCATGACGGTAATAGTACTCGCTGCCAACCAGATAATTTGTTGCATCACTGAGCGGATATTAAACCATTTGAGTAATGAGTCAGCTTGCTTATCCTGATCGTAACCAACGACGTCTTTTTGCCAATAGTAGCTCGCTTGGTCGGACAGACGGCGTAAGGTTTGTAGCATTTGATATTGCTGATAGCTGATTTGTGCGCTAGCGCCATCGCCGAACATTGCCGCTCCTTGTGCCTGCGTCAGCGCATCCATCCCTTGCTCGACACGCTCAGGCGCGACAAAAGCAGTCGGATCGATACGTACCCAGCCTTGATCCTCAAGCCAAACCTCCGTCCAAGCGTGCGCATCCTTTTGCCGCACCTCCCATACATTACCACCGCGGCTCAGCTCACCACCTTGATAGCCGGCGACGACGCGCGCGGGTATGCCAGCGGCGCGCAGCATAAAGGTAAAACTGGAAGAATAATGCTCACAAAACCCCGCTTTGGTCTCAAATAAAAACTCGTCAATACGGTTATTATTCAGTCGTGGCGGTGATAACGTATAACGAAATTCTGTTTGATTAATCCAGCGTTCAATAGCCGCCATATAGCGCACTGGGTCTGAGTCTGATTGCGCAAATAACTGCTGTGCCAGTGCTCTTGCTTGTGGATTTCCGTCGGCTGGCAAGGTAAGATTTAGACGTCGCAACTCATCAGAGAGAATCGGATCGATACGCATCGGTGCAAATTGCAATACTTCATAACGTAACTGCTGAGTGACGGGCTGATCTTTTAATAAGGTAAAGTTTGAAGTAATACTGACATCTTGGCGCTGGGCAAAAGGATAATCAAGTCCAAATAGCCAGTTTTGCTGCGTCGGCTCTAGGATAATTTCATAGCTGGTAGGCGTATTTTTTACTTCATCAGGGACAGTTGCAAAGGCATTCTCAATCCAAGATGGCATTTGCGGTGCAGGTCGCCATTGTCGTTGCTGAGGGCTAGGACGCCATGTAATACCGTCAAAGTCGCTAAACACCAAACCACGCCAATATAACTGCTGTTGCGGCGGGCGATTCTCTGCAAACTCTACCCGAAACGCCAGCTCAGTCGATTGTCCCAAATTGGCAAAATCCCCGGGTGACATACTGTCGGACACGCCAGTGGTTGCTTGCTGACCTGATAGCTGTACTGACCATAGTGGTGGCAAGCGCGGGAAGAACAAAAATAGCACGACTAATAACGGCAACGCCCCGATACCCAGCACACCCAAAGTACGCAAGCGACCATCACCGCGAGTGTTGCCGTCATCATTAAGCGCAATAAATGCCAATAAAATGATAACTGCACCAACAATCACTTCTAAAGTCGTCACAAGACCTTGATCCATCAAAAACAGCGCGGCAAGGACAAATAGTGATAAATTTAGGACCACATAAGCATCTCGCCGTTTATACATCTCCCACAGCTTACTGATGAGACAGAGCACTAAAAACGCCACGCCCATATCCAGTCCAAACGCTGTATTGTAAGTCAGCCATAGACCTGCCAGTCCCAATAAAAAGCCGAGCATTTGCATGCCTTGATAGACACGTTTTAAATGCGCTGTTTTTTTAAACTTAGCTTTTATAGACGGCAGCTGTGCGGCGATGCTGACCACCGCAAAACCTATCAACCAAAACGGCAGATGCGCCGCATGAGGTAAAATAACGGTAATTTGAGCAATTAGCACCCAATAATAAGCAGGCAAGGCGAATAGCTTACGAGTCCATTTTGTAGCGCTATCCTGTAAAGCACGATCAGTGACGTTTTGACCCAGTGCCAACTGCTCAAAGCTTGTGGGACTTGTTTCAGGAAAACCTATAAATGTGTTTTCAGCATCATTTGTAGGGAGTTTTTTTGAGTTGGTTCTATTAGTCATTGTGCTTTCGCCAACCTTAGCAAGCACGCTTGTGCAAAACTGTCGCCTTCACCCATTGGTGCAGTAGAATGGGTATCATTGGGTAAGCGCATATGAAATGTCACGCCCAGCTCACCTAATTTCATCGCCCCATACGCCAGTTGTGCGAGTTTTTGCTCATGATGTGCTGCTGGCATATCCGCATAATCTAACGTTTGCTCATGACCGACTGGATCAGCAAAGTGCTTGGTCAACATGCCTTGACCACGTGCTACATGTCCCCACGACACCCGTGCCAGCGACTCGCCTTCAACGTAGTTATCTAGCCGCTCAAAATCATCTTGACCTTGCCGATATTGCCCACCTGTTGGCAAATCCTCCTGACTGGCAACGGCATATTGCGTCTGCCAATCAAACACTTCAGGTTTTGGATAGACCCAAGCAGTACGGGCAAAATAAACATAGGACCACGCCCGCATAATGCCCAAAGGATAAACGGTTTTTATTTTTAAGCGTGGTAATTCAAACTGCCCACGATTCTGCGTCAGTACTGGCAAGCGAATAATTTGCTCGCCTTGCAGTCGTGTCACAAGTATCGACTGTTGATTATTAACGCTATTTTTGATTTTCTTATTGGCTTTTTTATCTGTCTTACTATTAAGCTTGCTATTAGCCTTATCATCAGTCTGCTCAAAGCTAAATAACAACTGTCGTCTTGGTTGACGGCTCTCACTGCGCAACTGCAAAGTCACCCAAACAGGCGCGCCCGCTTCTGCCATAGTCACTTCAAGCAAACGTACTTGCAGACCTGAGATATGGGCAAAGGTTACATGAAAGCTGATAAGCCAAACGCTGACCAAATAAAAACATAAACCTAACACCAAGTTATTGCCATAGTTAATGCCAGCGATAAAGGTGATGATTAGTAACACTGCATATAGCACCCCTTCACGGCTAAAAAAGATATAGACGTTACGCAAATTGAGGGTGGCGCTATCGCTTTTAGGCGCACGCGAGGCGAACCAACGGCTTAATGCTGAAGTGGCTGGTACGGTTAAGGCTTTTGGCAAAAAGCTCATGACTACCCTATCCTTACCATAAAATTGATACTCTCATTCATAATTGGTGATAGCTTTAAAAACAAATACGCTATGAAACAACAAGCAGCTGAAAAATAAATACTCAGATAACAGTGATTGAAATAACAACTATTTAAATAACCATCATTTAACTGATAACAGCCACTTCTGCCAATATACGTTGCGCGATTGTCTGCGTCGCCTGCCCACCAGTCACATGCGCTGGGACAAAACGCTGACCGAGACGATGATCTGTGACCGCTGCAAACACCGCTTGGATATCCTCAGGTGTCACTTCCATATGCCCCGATACATACGCATAAGCCTGCGCGGCACGCTGTAGCGACAATACTCCACGCGGTGATAAGCCATGATACTCGGAGCTTGCTCGTGTCTTTGCGACCAAT
The DNA here is from genome assembly GCF_052378115.1 of Psychrobacter sp. AOP30-A2-5. Taxonomy (NCBI): domain Bacteria; kingdom Pseudomonadati; phylum Pseudomonadota; class Gammaproteobacteria; order Moraxellales; family Moraxellaceae; genus Psychrobacter; species Psychrobacter sp. AOP30-A2-5. The sequence goes on from NZ_JBQSXK010000002.1 coordinate 47,562, forward strand.
CGCTGCAGATAATCCAAGACCACATCCGCGACATAAACGTGTTTAACACCTTGCTGTGCTAATAAGACCGCCTCGGTATCAAGCACCGCATCTAAATTTTTTAGTAGCTCGCGGCGATCCTGACCTTTTAATAGCTCACGTTCTGCGGTAGGCGACGGATAACCAAGCGACAAGCATAATAAGAATCTATCTAACTGCGATTCAGGAAGTGGATAGACACCTGCTTGCTGCAAAGGATTTTGGGTCGCAATGACAAAAAACGGCTGCGGCAAAGGATAGGTTTGCCCATCTTGGGTGACTTGCCGTTCTTCCATCGCTTCTAGTAATGCGCTTTGCGTCTTAGGGCTAGAGCGATTAATCTCATCAGCGAGTAGCAGCTGAGTAAAAATAGGACCTGCTCGAAACTCAAATTGCTGTTTCTTTTGATCATAAATGCTCATGCCTAAGATATCTGCTGGCAGCATATCATTGGTGAACTGTACACGGCTAAAGCTCAAGCCTAATAATTGCGCCAAGCCTTGCGCCAATGTCGTCTTGCCCATACCCGGCAGATCTTGCAGTAACAAATGTCCACCTGCCAAAATACCACTCAGCGCAAGCTTAACCACTTGCGGCTTATCCAGCACTATTTGATTTAACTGCGCCATAAGTTGGGCGATTTTTTGCTGATTGTGATGATAATCGGCAGCGCTAAAGGTCGACTTATGAATCACCTCTGCTGCTGATTGATGTAGTGTTGTAATGGCTCTATCGATGGCTGCGTGGGTCATAGTCAATTATTGGCTCATTTCTTATGGGATTAGTGTTTCTAGGGCGTGTTCTTATTTTGAAAGTGGTGATAAAAATGAGATAAATGGCAGCCAAAAAAGGAAAATAGCACTGATAATATCAAGATATTAACCAATTGTTTGACGTGGTTTAGCAAAATTTAACCATCTCTAGCCCATTTAGTCGCTTTCGTTTAGCTTGAGGACACACCATAAACTGGCTATTGCTTTGAGTCATCTTCAGTTATCGGCACGGCGGCACGAAGCGTTGACAGATAAGCGATGACATCTGCGCGTTCTTGCGCATCGGGCATCGGGTTTGATAGCATTTTTGAGTCTAGCATGGCTTTTTCTGCATCCGCAATATAAGGGTCGAGCGTTTGCGCATCCCATACCCAACCTGATGTTTTTAGCCCGTCACTATAGGTGTAATCTTCTAGCTCAGCGGCGGGTGCACCGTATATATTCATCAGCTGCGGACCTTTTTTGTTGAGCCCTGCATTCAGCTGATGACATTGACCACAAGCGTCTTGGTAAATGATCGCGCCGTTATCAGCATCACCTTCCGTATAGAGCGGCAATGTCACAGCAGCACGATGATCCGGTGGCGTACTTTCTCCGCAAGCGCTGAGCAATAAAACAGCAGCAAATATACTGCTTATTTGATATTTATTAATGATGGGCATTTTCGGCAATCTTTGGTTAAGGAATGTCAGCTATAGGTGAACAATAAAAATAATAAGGTAAGGGTCAAACACATGCAAAGCGGAACCCTCTTCACGCCTAAATAGCTGCTTTTAAAAACATAACGTTATTCATTGGGGCATATTAAGCCAATAAACAACGCTTATAGGACAGTTTGAGTAAGGCTTTTGTAATGTATGACGATAAAGAATTTATGAAATATTAAGCCGTGTAGAATATTCCATAAATAGGCACTGTTGATAGTTACATATCAAACGCGCCCTAAATGACGTTAGGTCGCAACTTTTATCGTACTGCTGGGTTCTTCTAAATAATAGCCTTGTAAATAGCGCGCGCCCACGCTCCAAGCAACGGACATGGTCGCCGCATCTTCAATATAAGGCATCAATACGTCCACATTGACTTCATTAGTACGCATAATAAGTGATTTGACAGTTTCTAAATTGTCTGCTGAGTCAATGCCATCCACATAGCTGCGTGCTAAACGCACCATATCTGGCTGCACAAAACTGACAATCTCTATGGATTTGGCAGAAGAACCGAAGTTATTGATGCCCATCTGACAGCTGACTTGGCTAAGGGCGGCAAACTGTATTTTTGCCACTGTAAGATGGTCTGAGACGTCTTTTTCGTTGAACTGCAAGGTGAGCACACCAGCTGCACCGCCCACCGCTTTTATAAGCTGACTGGCAACACTAGGCAGTTTTTTGTCTATCAATGAGGCACTAGTCAATTGCACTAGTAATCTGGCTTCAGGATGCGTTTTACGTACCTCATTGACCTTTTTACAGGCATTAATGAGCACCCAACGATCTATTTTTTCGAGCAATTTATGCGTCTTAGCGACTGCCATAAATTGATCAGGTGTCAATATTGTATTGTCCGCATCCGCCAATGGCAACCGCAGATATACTTCAAAAAAGTCGCTTCGGTCATTGTTAATATCATATATTGGCTGGAAAGATAACTCAAAACGGCTATTGGCAATGGCATCAACTAAAGATTCGGCAAGCGCATGATCATCACTATTGGCATGCTCGCTTGGATCGTACAAATGATAAGTGCCGCCATGATTAGAGGTCTCTATCATAATCTGATTGATAGCATCCATCGCTCGTTCGAGCACGATACTTGGCTCTGCTGTATTGGTTTCGATTTTGACAATACCAATACTGACAGTCGTACTCGTCGTACGCTTATCTACTTCAATGAGCATATCACTGATACGTGAACAAATTTGCTTAGCCAGTGTTTCAAGCTCTGTGGTGCTCTTGTCCTCGACCAGTATGGTAAAGGCGGTATCACTAAAACGACTCACATGCCCGTCTGATATCAGCTCATCTAACGCATAGGCGACTTGCTTGACGGTCGCATCTACCCCTTGCAAACCTAGACTGCTTCTTATTTTACCGACATTATCGAGCTGAATATACAAAAGCCCAGCCGTCAGTACACCTTGACGTGCTTGCTGGTACACGATTGCCAGTTGTTCTTCAAAGCCGCGGCGGTTGTTGATTCCTGTCAGACTGTCTTTGCATTCAGCGGCTGCCAAACGCTTAGCGACTTCCGCACTATTATTATGGTTTTGTTGGATAATAACCTGCGTCACCGGTTCGCCATCTAAGGTCGCGGCTGCCAATTGTAGCTTTGCTTCAAAAGTACTGCCATCCATCCGCTTACTTTCAAAATTGAACTCGACTTCTTGGCGGCTACCTTTATCAAATTGACGTAAAAACTGTTTGAAACCCTTAACGTTATCACCGCCTGCAATCAGGTCAACAACAGGCACGCCTATGGCATCATTCATTGACTCAAAACCAAAAAGCTGAAGATAAGGGTCATTGGCAAAAATATGGATACCCTGATCAATATAGGCGACCGCACTTTTAGAGTTTTTAATCAATACGTTGGCGCGTTGCTCTGCTTCAGAGAGAACATGGCGCAACGTTCTAAGCTCATGACGACTGCGTAAATTATCATGCTGTAGACAGATAGACATCACTACTGCCATCTCTTGGTCTACTTTGAGCGATTTGACCATCGTGCCGCTAATAATATCAGGTAACCCCTCATCGTTATTGGCGGACGCTGCCATCTCTTCATTGAATAGGCAGATCATAGGCAAATCAATACTTTGCTCTTGAACGACGCCCACCACATCGGTGAAACTCATATCATAAGCATTGCCAAACACCAAGACATCCCACGGTTGTCGAAGTGACTTTAACAGCTCCTCTTTATCGTCCAAAAACCCTAAATTGATGGTGTCATAATAGCAACCTAGTAAGTACACAAGGCGCTCAGCATAGAGCTGATCGTCATCAATGACTAAGAGGTTTAAGATGGACTGAGTACGCATAAGAAGCCTTTTGGATCTTGTGATCTTATTTTTATGTTTGATACCCTACACCTTTTCCAAGCATTAACCTAGCAAGGAAAATACTATCAGGGATAGGCTTAGCGGTTTTTAGTAGATTGGCATCGTCTTTCGAATCAAGGCGACATCTTGGCGAAGCAAAAACATCGTATAAACGAACATAACTGTATCAGTCATTATAGACAATAACTTGACTGATTGCAGACTAACTTATCATCATTATTCAGTACATTTATTCACTGCTATTATTGAATAATAAATTCAATGAAGTAACCTTTAAGCCAGCATTTATTGACATTACTATTTGGCAACTTTTCCATAGACGCTCAAAAAAACTACAGCTGCACCACCTCATACTGGCTGAATTCATCCGTAATCAGCAACCTCTGTCCCAAACGTAAAGGGGTTTGTTTGCTATTAATACGCATAATGACTCTATCATGGGTCTGAAAGTAAGAAGTCGGTACAATCAGAGTGCCAGTGGTTTGTAGTCGCTCATCTCTACCAAGAATAAATGCTGGCACAAAATGGCGACTACGCGTTTCTTCACCTTCTAAACGCAAGCCACAAGCCACTAGCTGATGTCCGAGTACTTGCCACTCGATCTCTGGGTTTTTGCTATCAAAATCAAGCCAGCGCGCCACACCCATCGACCAATCAGGCGGCGTGATTGTATCAGATCGACAGACCAAAAAAAGGCTCATCATATGTAATGCTGGCGGTGCAGTCGTCGCAGATGTATCCTCATCAGCCACTATGTTAAGACTGTCTTTATGAAAGCCATCATTATGAAAGCGGTCTTTATTTAAAATATCTACTGTTGGTAATAATCGTAGGGTACGAAATAATGACAAATCATCATTACGATCAAAGGTTTCACTGGCTAATACGTGGCTGCTGTCTTGTTTTTTATTCACGGTATCATAACGAGGACGCTGCTCATCTGGTAACTCTTTTATAGCGATTAAACTGGTAAAGCTATGCGAATGGCTCACCCGATAATGAATATTATTAAAACCTGTAATCAAAACAGCGTCTTCTTTCGCACTATGTTTAGTCGCTAGGGTAAGCGGCGGCTGTAAATAGCGGTAATTGAGCGTCATCGCTATTTTATTAAGCAAATGACTCTCAACGCCGTCACCCCCTTCCTTAACTAAAGCCTGTTTGCGTCGTTTAAGATACTCAACCAGCGGGGCAATTTCTATAAATAAACAGTGATAACGATCGTCGTATGGGTTAATTGTAGAGCTGGCCGTCAGGTAAGTTGGCGGATTGTCACTTTGTAAATCAACGAACACGCGGGTCTCGGTGGTTGGCTCAATCGTCGCAACGATATGCTTAGCCCATTCAGGTAACAAACGTTGGACGAGCAGAATATTGGGACGACGCATGGCACGTACATTTAATAGACTGTATAAACAAATTTGGCAGTACAGCTGATGGACTGTCTTAGCACGCTGAGTACCTGTCATCACACTCATATTAATCTCAGCCGCATGATACTGATAAGCAAGGTAATACAGCTGATTGATTTTATGCCATAAGTAAGATGAGGGTTTTTGATAGCACAGTGCTTCTTCGCCCAATAGCTTCTGGTACATCAGCAGCGTCTGGTAAATAGCAATGGCGAGTGTCGTTGATGAAGACTTATCACCATTAAAATAGCGCTGCCAGCCATTACTTGCAGCGTATTTTCGCTGATTATTGAGCAATGAGGTTTTATGACGTATCACTCTGTCATAGACCATAATCATTGAATAATATAGCGACTTTATTTGAGCCACATAACCCATTTGAATGTCGCTAAGCGCACCTGTCTCATAAATATAAGACTGTCGCAAAGTAGCAATTAACTGATCTGAGGCGTCTATCACCGTCGCCATAAGGGTAAGACGTTGCGACTCATCTATATTGGCCACACGTAGTACCGTAAGTATTTTTGCTAATTGTTCAGCTTGCTGTGCTTGCGTTTGCGAAGGTAACGCTGCCAACAATTTTAGCAAATAACCTTCTTGGCCATTAGCGGATCGCTTAGAAACTAGTGGCAATGCCTCTGTAGAAGATAGGTGCTCTTGAAACGTCGATAAAGTTATCATCAGTATTCCTAGTAACCTTGAGTAACTTGGCAGGAGGCAAATATTCAACCATGCCGTATGCAACAACACAAGATAAAAGATACAAATCAGCAGCAACCATCAAAATCGACAGCACCCATTTTTAGTAACGATTAAGTTCTATAGCATCATCTAACCGCATGCCCATCTTCTAAAAACCACGCTTTGTTCACTAATTTTTCAATATACCATAGTGCCTATATTAACGATCATTGTAAATATCAATCGGTACTTTGAAAGGTTTATTTGGTAGCTCTCTGACTAGCTTGGGTACCAAGTAACCAGGGAGTGCTGCCAACAATGACCAATACAGCTCAATTGCGAAGCGTTCATCATTATCGAAATGTGCGGCTCCAGCCACTTTGTCTAATACATGTAGATAATAAGGCAGTACCCCACAGGAGAACAAACGCTGACTTAATTGTGTTTGAACAGCAACGCTATCATTGATGCCTTTTAATAGCACCGCTTGATTCAATAAAGTGATGCCAGCCGCTCGAGCACGTTGCAGATGCTCTGCTGTTAAGGCATCGATTTCATTGGCATGATTACAGTGGATGACCATCACAATATGACAGCGACTTTGAGACAGTCTGGTCAATAACGCATCATCCAAACGCGCTGGTATGACCAGCGGCAAGCGCGTATGTAATCGAATAGTGGTCAATTGCGGGAGTGACTCTAAAGTATCTAGCCAAGCAAACAGGCGTCTATTTGTCACATTCAGTGGATCACCGCCACTCAAAATCACCTCATTAATCTCAGGGTGTGCGGTAATGTAATCAATGATATTTTCTTTGGCATCAGCCGTCGGCATATTGGCACTATAATCAAAATGCTGACGGAAACAGTAACGACAATGAATGGCACAAGCACCTGTCACGGTCAATAATACTCTGGATTGGTACTTATGCAGCATACCCTTGACTGGGTTTTGCGTATTCTCGCTCAAGGGATCCGCCACATAGCCCGTTACCTTGATTTGCTCGCGCTGATCAGGCAATACTTGTCTCAGTAAAGGATCATTGCTATCGCCGATGATCATTTTTGCCACAAATCCACGTGGTACGCGCAGCTCAAAATGCTTAGGTACATAAACCTCTGCACGCAATGATTCTAGCTTTAGGATGCTTAACAGCTCATCGATAGAGGTAATGGCCTCGGATAATTGCGTTTGCCAGTTTTTTTGTGTGATTAAATGGTTTATCATGACAACCTAATACCTGTGCCCAAAAGTCGCTATTATACGCGCTTAGTGCGTAGCCTATCAAAGCATACGACCTATCCTTTAAACACTTAGCGTAATAAGCGATTTTAACGCAGCAAGCTATTCATTCCCTTATCTACCACCCTATTTATAACCCCTAGGAGTTTCTTGTGGCAAGTTTTTCTACTAATGAATTTAAAGCTGGTCTAAAAGTCATGCTCGATGGCAACCCTTGTGCCATTCTTGAAAACGAGTTTGTCAAACCAGGTAAAGGTCAAGCCTTTAACCGTGTTAAATTGCGCAACCTTCGTAGTGGTAAAGTATTGGAACAAACCTTTAAGTCAGGCGATAGCTTAGAAGCTGCTGATGTCATGGACACTGAAATGAACTATCTATATAACGATGGTGAGTTTTGGCATTTCATGCACCCTGAAAGTTTTGAGCAGATTCAAGCGGACAAAACAGCGATGGGCGATTCAATAAAGTGGCTAAAAGAAAACAGCAATGCACTATGTACCATCACTTTATTCAACGGTGCTCCTCTTTCAGTAACACCGCCTAACTTTGTTGAGTTGCAAATCACTGAAACAGATCCTGGTGTGCGTGGTGATACTTCAGGTGGTGGCGGCAAACCTGCCAAGTTAGAGACAGGTGCTGTCGTCCGTGTGCCATTATTTGTACAACAAGAAGAAATCGTACGTGTTGATACTCGCACAGGTGACTATCAAACTCGCGTTAGCCAATAGTATGTAAAAGTCATAGCGCTCGATATAATAGGACTTATATAATAGAACTTAACAGTTAGCCTCTAGCTGTTATTCCACAAAAAAGCTGAACCACTGATAAAGCGGTTCAGCTTTTTTTATTTATGAATATTTTTTTAATATTGTCTCTGTAGTTGATTTGATTAAAAAGTACTCCAAAGCAACCGAGTAAAAATTCATATGGAGTATGTCAAGCAAGGTTAACGCTGTGGTTTTTTATAGTGGATGAACTGTCGGTATTGATGACAGCGATGATAAATAACCTTCTATACATTTTTACCAAACCACTACTCTGCTGATGAGTGTTTCTGTATCAGCCAATATTGTACCAATGCATTCAACTGCTCTTGTTTAAAAGGCTTGGTACAGTAATCTTGCATCCCAACTTTTAAATACTTTTCGCGCTCACCATCCATTGCATTGGCGGTCAACGCAATAATAGGTGGTAATGATTGAGGATCATAGAGTTCATGCAATTTAATAGTGGCCTGTACGCCATCTAAAATAGGCATGTGATGATCCATTAAAATGACATCATAACGCTCAGGTGAGAGCGCAAAAATTTCAATGGCCTGCTGCCCATCAGTGACATGCGTGACCGTATGACCACTATTATTCAGGGCTTTTTTAGCGATAATGGCATTGACGGTATCGTCTTCAACCAACAATATATGACCAGCACGCTCATGGGTCGGCTCAATCATCGTAAAGTCATTTGACTCTTGCCACATCTCATACTGGTTTTCATCAATAGTCGGTAGCGGCAATAAAACACTGAACGTAGTACCAACACCCACTTCGCTATCCACATCGATATAACCGCCCATCAAATCAACCAAAGACTTACAAACCGAGAGTCCTAGACCTGTGCCACCATAAAGACGGTGGGTAAATTTATTTGCTTGGTCATAAGCATCAAATATCGCATCCAATGACTCAGCTTTGATGCCGACACCCGTATCTGTGACTTCAATGCATAAGGTCATGACTTCATGATAGATGGTATTACTGATAGCTTCTTGAGCCGTTATTTTGCTGAGATCACTTGCCGAAATGCCTTGAGCGCGATATTGGTCAGCGCTGTCACCGTCAAAACCATCACAATGACAATTGGGTACATGTTTGACATCAATACTGACTCGCCCACCCTCACGAGTGAATTTAATCGCATTATTAACAAGGTTTGCTAAAATTTGTTTGAGGCGTACCGGATCGCCTTGCACATAGGGCGATAACGACTCGGTATAATGGTAGTCTAAAATGAGCCCTCGCTGACGTGCTTTGACAGCAAAGAGGCTGACCACCTCATTACATAATGCAGATAAGTTAACAGGAATAGAATCAATGGTCATTTTCCCAGATTCTACTTTCGATAAATCTAAAATCCCGTTAATGATCGCCATCAAATGCTCATTGGAAACTTTGATATTGTCCACGTATTCTTGTTGTTCACTGCTAAGTTTGGTCTCACCGAGCATCTCCACCATACCAATAATACCATTCATCGGGGTGCGGATTTCATGACTCATATTGGCCAAAAAGTCTGATTTCATCTCATTGGCATGTTTGGCATCACGCTGCTTATCCTGTAACTGCAAGGCATCTGCCGCCATCATCGCAAATTGAGCCAACACCTTTGCTTTTTGCTCATCAAAGTCATGATTGGGCTTCATATCCATCACACACAGCGAGCCCAAACGATAGCTTTTATTGTCCTCATGCAAGATAATTGGCGCACCAGCATAGAACTGTAGGTATGGCGATTCTGTCACTAGGGGATTGTGGCTAAAGCGACTATCTTTGGTTAAATCCGGTACTACAAAGACGTCGTTAGAAAGCACGGTATAATTGCAAATAGCCACTTCACGCGTCGTGCGGCAAACACCGCCCAGTCCTTGGACAGATTTTAGGTACTGTGTTTCTTCGTCCATGAAAGTGATGGTCACGACTGGTACATCAAAAAATAGCTTTGCCAGATCAATTAGACGCTTAAATGCAGGCTCATCATTATCGTTGAGCACCTGATACTTCCTAAGCTTATTGATGCGTTCTACTTCATCTGCCGCTACTGGGTAGCTGTGTTTAGGTGCGTTAAATATAGACAAGATAGACTCCATTAAATAAGATCAGACGCTCGGCTTGATGCCCGCCTGTTTTATTAATAATTGTAATGCTTCACTCACCATAATCATCGCAACCACCGATGTGACCACTACTGCTGAGCCGTAACCACCACACTGCAACCCGCCTGTCTGACAACTCTTATCTACCCGCGGTGGCTCTGTAGAGTAGACACATTTGATCCCGAACTTTTCTTTTAGTGTACTATTAATGCCTTTTTCGTGGCGCAGCTTATTGCGTAATTTGGCAAGTAAAGGATCTTGGTAACTGTCACGCAAGTCACTCACCCTAATCTGACTAGGGTCTATCTTGCCACCTGCGCCGCCTGCACACACCAATTTTAATTTATTAAAACGACAATGTAGCGCGATGGCAAGCTTGGCATTCATATCATCTACGCAGTCCAAAATAACCATAGGTCTGCCTTGAGCGATAGCGGCTTTTGCTTCATCGCGACTTGGCAATAAAGTGGCGACGTTTTCTACAGTTAAAAAATCATCGATCAAGTTTAGCGTTACTTTGGGATTAATTTCACGAATACGGGTGGCCATCGCTGCAATTTTACTCTCACCAAAGGTGCTGTCTAGTGCAGGCAACTGCCGATTGACATTGGACGCAACCAATACGTCCAAATCGATCAACGTAATAGTGCCCACTGCCGTTCTTGCCAAAGCCTCAGCTGCCCAAGAACCAACGCCTCCAACGCCAATAACGTATACATGCGCATCGGCAAAAGTAGTGACAGCTGCCGTACCATAAAGAGTGCGCGTGCCTTGAAAACGGCGTTCATATTGCACATTGTCTTCGCTAAGCTCTTCTGTCTTTGTAACGTCTTCGGTGCCAATAGACTCTGTCATTGTTTGCTCAAATGGTTGTATTTCACTCATAACAGATTAAATGCTCTTTTAAATTATTTTGGTGGCGCTTATATTATGTCAATTTCTTTATTCATGGCTATCTCATTCACTATCATATCAATGGCTAGCCATACAATAAACCGTCAGTGACTAAAATATGTGGCACTACGATAACGGATAATCCCATTTTGTTTGCAAAGCACTGCAACTGTTGTGCCACAATTGCTTAGCAAGACTGGCAGGTGGTATATTGAGCAACTCACTCAAGCTTAGCAACACCCATGGCAAGTTGGCAGGTACATTTCTATTACGTACGGCTGCACTCCTCCGTGCACTGTCTGAGTTTTGAGTTGGCACTGATGAATCATGGTCAGATATTTGGCACATGATAGGCATCATATCAGGGCAATCCGTTTCTATCACCAAACATTCAATGCCATAGCTATCAACCGCTGCTTGAATGGCGCGGCGCAGTTTCTTAGCATTGGGATTAGTGATTTGACCAGTAACCCCAAGCTTAAATCCCAACTCAACAAATGCTTTGGCTTCTTGCGTCCCACCACTAAAACTATGCGCGATACCGCCAAGTTTGTGTGCATCGTAATCATGCGCTTTTAGTATGGCCAACGCTTCTGCATGGGCTTTACGAATATGCAGCATCACTGGCAGCTGATGAGTCACCGCCATGTCCAATTGTGCCTTAAAAAATCGTACTTGTTTGGCAAATATGTCAGGCGCTTTCATCGCCTCAGTAAAGGTATCCAAACCAATCTCGCCGATTGCTAATGGGCGTTTATCAGCAATCCTTTTTGCCATAGCGGTTAAATGATCGTCAGTATGCTGTTTGATATAAAAAGGATGCAAACCGATCGCAATATGGCTACTAAAATTTGACACTTTTTGTCTATCGACATTGGCTATCGTAGATAATGACAGCTTATTTAACAAACGCTCAGTCTCATACATCCGCTCAAAATGCTGATATAGATAACCCACTAATACCAGATGGCATACTCCCTGAGTGTGAGCCTGCTGCGTCAGTATTTCTCTATCATCATCAAATATTGGGGCATCAAAATGAGTATGCGTGTCAATGAGAGGATAAATAGTAGGTAAGGGCTGTTTGATCATCTTAGGTGAAGCGATAGGGGTCATTGATAGACTCCAAAATTAATAGTTTTCAGCGAGGCGTTCCGTGATTTGTCATTCAATAGACATTATTTGTCATTTTGTAGCAATAACCACATCAATGAACACTTTAGAATGGCAACTTTATTTAAAATGATTTCGACAGTTAAAAAATGCCAATCAACAAAAGAGCTTTTGATAAGTAAAGAGACCTTCAACACGCCCTATTAGTATTATCATGATTGGCTTTTGCATTGTGCTCATCTGAGTGCTCATCTGATACATTGTGCTCATCTAACGCTCTGGTATCAGCTTGTCGACTGCTACGCCGAGGAATCACCAATAAGGCGGTGGCAGCGACTGCTAATAAAAACCACTTTTTAGTATTTGTATGATGTGTCATTGCTTCCACCCCTACCTTTATATCATTATCTGCTATATTTATCAGCAAGTGTTCATACTTACTACTCAATTACTCATTAGTATACTGCGATATAAAAACTGCTATGTTTATCTGTGTTATGAATACGCAAGCTAATGTACGGCGTAGTTTATTTATTACACCGTGTCTCTACATGCTATAAGAATAGGAGGCAAGCGCTTTATTAACCTATCATTAATAAAGCGCTTTTTTGAGTTCTTAACGGTTTAAAGGGTAAGTTGTCATACCATTACTAGGACTGTCTACTTTGGTAAAACCTTGAGACTGAGACTTTGGTGTCTGATCGCGCTTAGGAACAAGGGGATTGAGCGGCATCAATTCATAATCTGCGCTAACATCGCCATTCCAACCTTCCGTACCGCTCAATGGCAGCTGTTTAATGGTACCGTTTTTATCAATGACCAATTGCAGGACTCGCATTTGGTTAAATTTGCGCTCGGTGACACTGGCGACTGCCCTGCCATCACGTAAAATGGTTGGCTGTAAAAATATGATTAAGTTGCTTTTTTGCGTCGTGTCATTGTCAGAGCGGAACAGTCGACCAATGACTGGTACATTACCCAAGCCAGGGACTTTTTGTTGGCGCGTGGTGCTGTTTTCACGCATCAAGCCACCAAGAGCAATGGTCTGCTGATCATCAGCCAGAATCGTCGTATTGATGAGGCTTTTATTGGTGATCAAACCACTGGCGTTACCCGTACTGCCCGGCACCACCGACGAGACTTCTTGCGAGACCTCCAAGCGTACGGTGCCATTGTCGCCAATATGAGGAATGACATTTAGGTTGATACCAATATCCTGACGATCAATGGTTTGAAAGGGGTTGCTAGAATCGTTGCCACTGGTGGTAAAGGAGCCTGTCACAAAAGGCACGTTTTGACCCACTAAAATACTGGCTTTTTCGTTGTCCAATGTCAAAATTGATGGCATAGACAGCAGATTGGCACTGGTAGAAGAATCAAGTGCTTGCAAGATAGCCCCATAAAACTGGGTGTTTCCCTGACTGTCTTTACTGCTATCACCAATACCAATCAAAGCACCAGCTATCGAGCCTGCTGCTGCACTGATACTGGCAGCACCGCCACCCAACGCCGCGGCGGCAAGTGCTGTAGCACTCGCGCCTACGTTATTGAAGTTTACGACTCCGTAGCCGCTATTGGCATTGCCAAGCGCCCATTGCACACCAAGCTGGGTCGCATCATCACCTGACACCTCTACAATAGCCGCTTGAATCAATACTTGCGCGCGGCGACTGTCCAACTGAGTGACCGCATCTTCAATCTCAAACATCAGCTCCGGTGCTGCATTGACAATAACGGCATTTTGGGTTTCATCAGCGATAATACTAAAAGGTCGCCCGCCAACACCTGTACCAGTACTACTCGAATTGGCACCAGAGGTCGATGAGGTCGTCGCGTTGTTCGTTGTGTTAGTGCTAGACTCATTAGTCAAAGTAGCGCCCGTGCTACTGGAATCGTTCAATGATGCCGACTCTAACGAGGACGTTGCTCCAGCGCTATTAATAGAATGATTGGCGAGCAATCCGCGTAGCATATCTGCAATATGACCTGCACTGGCGTATTTTAATCGAAAGACGCGCAGACCACTCAAACGCCTTGTAGGCGTGGTATCTAATTGATTGACCATCTCTTTGACTTTAGCAATCATCTCCGGACTGCCTTTCACCAACAATCTATCACTAGAGGTATCAGCGATAACTTTAAGCTGGTTGTTACCACCTTGTGCTTGCCCGCTACCAGCGCTTGCAACCAAGGCACTAATCAATTCCATCATACGTTCAGCATCGACGTGACGTAGTGGTATCACTTGCAAACTGTCATTGACGTTGCTATCTAAATCGCGGATAAGCGACGTCAGCTGATTAAGACTATCGGCACGATCGGACAATACCAAAGCATTGACACCAGGCACGGCAGCGGCATGAGCTGATTGAGGCATAAGCGGACGGATGACACCCAGCACTTCTGCAGCTTGGGTATTGGTTAAATAAATAACACGAGTAGCTAATGCCTCACCAACACTGTCACCGCGTAAATCAACTGCCACGCCAGATTGTTTGGCGACATTATCTGGCACCAATTTGATGGTCGTTCCCGAGTCAATCGCTGCAATACCGTTGACTTGCATCACACTCAAAAACAGCTGATAGATTTCGTCACGCGACAAGGCTTTGTTGGAAATTACAGTCACATTGCCATTGATACGCGGATCAAGGACAAAGTTTTGGTCAGTGATGGTTGCCACCTCATTAATAAAGGCTTTGATATCGGCATCTTGTAAGTTGACTTTCCAGCTCTCAGCACTCGCAAGACCCGTACTGGCAGCCCATAATGGTACGGCGAGGCAAAGAGGACGACACAGGCGCATCAGGCGCTGCAAAACATGGTACAGAGGCGTGACTGAAAAATTATGAAAACTTACCATATTGATGATTACCTACAGTGATGTCGCTTAGTATGTACTGGATTTATTGTGTGCTAAGGTGCTCAAGGATTGCTTTGCTCACTTAACGTTCTGCCAACAATGGCATTATTTAAGTGGCACTATCTAAATACTTGTTTACTTAAAACTTGTTTGCTTAAAATAAGAGTTCTCACCCATTTATTGTGCTTAAAACTGCTGACGAATGGTAATGACTTGATCGCCGCGTTGCACCTCTATTTGCGCCTCACCTGATTGCTGTACCTGTTGCAGCACACTAGCATCTTGAGCAGGATTACTACCCACGCTTTGACCATTAACCGTTAGCACTTTATCACCTGGCTCAAGCCCTAGTCGATTACGCAGCTTTGCTGGCATTGCAGGCGTTACTTGATAGCTTTCCCCTGCTGCCATAACCCCCATCCTACTCAAATAACTGGCAGGGTTTTCTTGCAATTCTGTGACCGCTTCATCGATAGCAGATTGCGGGCTACTGTCACTGCCTGTCGCAGCGGACTCTTCCTCAGTATTTTGTGTAGGCTGAGGGGCGTTAGGCAACATGCTGTTCTCTGGCAAGCGCTGATTACTGACGGCACCTGCGATCATGTCACTTTGGTCTAATGGCATCGCGGCTGGCATGCTAATGACGGTTTGCTTGTCGCTAGCATCAGCGATGACAACCGAGTTCCAATCGACAGCCACAAGGGTATAGCCACTGTCTTTTAGCGCATCACCGATTCGATAGTTTTTCACTTCACCATTGATATCCAGTAGTGCCGAGGACATGCTCTCTGGCATTGCTAACAGAACGCCTTTTAGATTGACATTGGGCGGTGGCTGCACTGCTGCTGCAATAGGATCAGGGTCTGCAAAAATAGCAAATAACCCACTATAGTCCTTGCCAGATGCCGATGTATTTTGCAAAGCTGCTGGTGGCAACATCGGTGCCAATGGTGCTGCGAGCAACAACCATAGTAATCGAGCCGCTGTCCAGCATAACCAAGCAACAGCCAATAACAATACCCAACCTGAGAATCGATTAAGGGTGTTAAGCACAGGTTTTAAAGTTGTAGAAACATTCATCATCTAGCGTGTCCCCAGCCCATTTAATAGCGGCTGACGCACACTAACAACTGGGGTATCTTGGGGTGCTTGCCCTTTATACTCAGGCATACTTTCTAATAAACGCTGCGTCAAACTGACATCCAACATATTGTCGCCATCGATATATAAGTCGCCCAAGCGCTTATCTTGATTGTTTAATAAATTGATATGGAGCAGGTTTTTATTATTTTTTTGCTCGGCACTTAACTCAGCACGCATCGCAGGCATGGTCAGATAAAAAACCTTGCCACCGCTAGGATAACCTATCTCACCGCCGACCCATGTCAACTGACCATCCGCTTGACTAAAACCAGATGAATTTTTTGTTGAAGCGTTTTCTGCGGCGGCACTTGAGCCAGTCTGACGGCTGAGCGAAACGTTATTGACCTGAATCGGTGTATTGGGCAATTGCCAATCAACCAAACTTGCCAACGTCTCAGGTGCTACCTTGCCGCTCATATTATCCACTTGCCATGAGTTGCTGCCTATCTTTACTTGTCCATTTAGGCGAGTTTGTGCTGAATTAATATCGACCTCTGCACTTATCTTACCCAATAACAAATGCCATGGCTGCCACGACCATTCTGCCGTACCTGTGAGCGGTGTGGCTGCTAAAGGCATCTGCCAAATAACGGAGCCTTGCCATAAATTACCCGACACATGCTGTACATAAGGCGTTTCGGGAGCATACTTTTCAAGCAGCCACGCCGCTGGCATTTGCAACACAGCAAATAATGCAAATAATACAAACCCAACCAGCCACCACAGCTTACGAGGGCGCTTATGAGACGACGCAGATACTTGGGGCACGGTTGCATAACTCTTATATAAGACAAAAACGTCATTATCATAACAAACAATGGCATACAGATGACAGAAAAAAAGCCAGTATCTTTTTACCAACATAATGGCAATAAAGATACTGGCTTTTATCAGCTTCTAAGACGAAAGGACTATCACGATCAAACACTATAATTACACACAAATCATGAGAAACAAGCACGATGATCAGAGTAGATGTAACATAGCACTTTTTTAAAACAGGACTTATTTAAACAAGCGCTTATTTTAGATAGCCTTTAGTAAAAATTGCACCTTGCTAAATCTAAACCGACATCATCTTGTTAGCCACCACACTATTAGATTGCAAAATCTTCGATACTACGACCTGCTGCTAGCGCTTCAACCAACCACGTTGGCTTGCGACCACGGCCAGTCCACGTTTCTTCGTTATTGTCAGTATTGCGATACTTGATGCTGCGTTTTTTCTCTAGCGTTTCACCAGCTTTTAGAATCTCTTCGATAGAGGCATTGCTGTCTTCTGCAATTTTCTCAAACTGCATATAAGCGTCATACAAACGCTGATGTTGTTTTTTGGCAATAAGCTGCTGAGCATTTTCAGTGATGGCACGTAGCTCATCAACGTTCAGGTTTTCTAAATCAATGGCGGTATTTTTGCTCATAATAAATCCAACTGTAAGATAAAAAATATAACCTTAATAGATATTATTCACTATTAAGAACTAAGAATGACGTATTCATCATTAAATACAACGATGAATGTCACAAATCGATATTTTTTCAACCAAATAAAATATTGTTAGCCACAATACCTAAGGGCATAGATAATATAAACAAAAAACCTTGCTATCACAACAGTAGATTATTATATCTACTATAGCAAAGGTCAGTGAATAGTAAAATCGGGTAAATGAAAAACCACTATTTATTTAATAGTTATTCGTAAACAGTTATTAATTTTAAGATAAAATCAGTCTCTATAAACAATGTCCTAAAAACGGTTAAACGAATAACTCAGCAAACATAAATCTATAAAAAATAGCAACCGATTGTTTCCATATATACCTACCGATTAGTCAAAAATGCCATTGATTAATCATGCTGATCACTAAGCTCATTCATCAAATTATAGGCTGCTTCGGCGCTCAATAAATAGGGATTAAAATCAATCGTTGTCGAATATTTTAAATAAATCGCCACATTTTTTTCAGTCGGAGAAGCATAATTCATAGACCATGCTCTATGCTTTAACTCACGTGTTTCAATAACTTGTAAGTCATGATGACGCGGATCAGCAATTAAACTATATAACAGACGATTGATCTGTGCTCTTGGCCCTTCAATAGTTTGCAAAAAATAATCTTTATTAAACGTCAGCATACCAGTGATGCCATTGACGGCATTATTTACTTGTGCTTGCTGCAAGATTTCGTTGAAGTCGTTGGCCGATACATCTGGGTTGGCACGGCTAGCGTATGTCATACTCATCAAAATGTGTGCATCTTCCATTGCTGATGTCATATCTTATCTCTTGTAAAATGTCATGGGTGTGATGGTTCTTAGCGTTTATAAACGTCAGTCAATTAGCCAATAGAAAACCATGGTTTCTTCTTTTTGGCGGCGCTCACGGCTTCTTGCTCTTGAAGATCTGATAACGTCTCAATCAACATCATGATTTGATTGGTGTTCATCAAATAAGGATTAAACTGAGTACCTGTTGAAAATTTGAGCGCAAGTCCTTTGTTTTCATCGCTCGGAATCAAATACTTCATTGACCATTTACTCCAATGGCGCAGCTCTACTTCACGGCATTCGATGACTTGTAAGGCATGATGCCGATCATCTTTAACCAGTTTTCTGAGCAATTCATTGATAACGGGTCTCGCTCCTTCAATACTTTGCAAAAAATAATTGTGATTGAACACCAAAGCACCCGTAATACCATTACGCTCATTGTTTTGCTGAGCCTGTGTCAGGATGCGCGTTACTTCACCTTGAGGATTGTCAGTGTTGTAACGGCTAATATAAGTTAAACGCAGAATAATATGCTCGCCATGATGCATTTTTAGGCGATTTAATTCTGAAAGCTCAGCTGATTCCACAAAACACTCCAATTAGTTTGCTAAATTTTTCACCTATCACCACCCAGCTACTGTCTTTTATAACCGAGTATTTGTGGTATAAGTCATTTTTTTATAACATAAGTCGCGTATATATTAACGTTGAATTTTTTTGATAAAATCATTCATGCCGCGTGATAAATTACTGCTACTGGTGCTCTGTATTTTTTTGACCAAGCTCAATAATTGCGAGCTATCCCCGCATTGTTCTAAACTCAACAAATAACCCCAAGCTTCTACTGGTGGGGCGTTTTTTTCAATATAGTTGGCCAACTCTGACTTTATCGTTTCGTAGCTCGCACCAGACAACCTAGCCTTGAAAATACTACTGATTGATTTCTTGCCTAATGCTGCCATTTTATTGAGACCTTTATCATTAAAGGTGCGATCAAACTCTGTCTCAATATTTCTTTCAGACGACGATGCTTGAGACTGATAAGCCGTCGATGCTTGCGGCGCAGTGAATGTTTGGGAGGCAGCATTATCAGCGCCCACTATCTCTATGCACTCAAGCCCTAACAGCAACTCAAATAGTGGTGCAACACCGCCAAAATCGGCAAACATTTTGCTACGATCAAGCGTATCAAGATAGCTTTGATACGTGCGTTTGCCATCGATCATAATAAGCAATGTTCTCGCTTCACGCGGCAATATGCCGAGACTCTGAGATTTAATCTCTTCTCTGCCCAAATTAGTTTTTTGAAACACATCACCATCTTTCATTCTTTGTACTCAGCACTAGCAGTAAGGTGGGCACTTTTATAGTCAATTGATTATAAAAGCGTGACAGCTTTAACCTTTCACATTGAACCAACCCTATCGTAAGCGGTCGACCAGATGAATTTTTATTATTTCGACTATTGAACAGTCAAATTTTGACTTTTTATTGGTTAATAAAAATTACTTTAAATCAAAGCCCCACATTTAATATTGTTTGAATTATTGATTCGAGTGGATTATATCAACCCATTTAATGAACCGTTAGCATTAATTAAATCCAATAGAACAGACGGTCTATATAGGATATGAAAGGTAGTTTTCATAGATTTCAATATAAAATTTGATAAAATAATAAGAATAAAAAAATCGATAAACTCAATAAGGCAGGCTAATATTTATCCGTTTTATCTTCTTACTAAATCGTTTACCAACCAATAATTAACTTTCTATTCTTTAAAATAACCATCAAGGCGCAACTTTAAAAACAAACAAACGTTTTACTTTTTTAGCGAGATAATATAGCAATTGACAAAGTCTATCTTTCTTAACGCGCTCACTCTCATACGACCTTTATGCGCACTATAGAAAATCTATTTTTTTAAGTCATTTATCCCTAGCCATAAAAAAACCCTGCAATTGCAGGGTCTTCTATAGATTATTCTTAACAGATAACTCTAAGGTATATCCTAAAACGGAATATCATCATCGACAGGACCGTCAGGCATTGCTGTTGGCTTTGACTGTGCAGGCTTTTGCGCAGGTTGATTGAACTGATTCTGCTGAGCAGGTGCGCTTTGATTGTTAAAGCTGTTTTGACCACCTTGAGCAGCTGACTGGTTGTAACCGCCTTGCTGTGCTGGCTGATTGTTTGCTTGCTGACCAAAGTTGTTTTGATTGCTTTGACCACCTTGATTGCCATAGCCACCACCTTGACCCTGATTTTGACCGCCAAAGCTATTATCACTTTGACCACCAGTCGCACCATCTAGCATTTGCATTTGCTCAGCACGAATCTCAGTAATATAACGGTCTTGACCATTGGGATCTTGATATTTACGGGTACGCAAACTGCCTTCGATATAAACTTTACTGCCTTTACGCAAATACTGCGCGGCAATTTCACCCAAACGATTAAATAGAGAAATACGATGCCATTCCGTCGCTTCTCTTTTTTCGCCACTTTGCTTGTCGGTCCACTGCTCTGACGTTGCAACCGAGATATTGGTCACGCTACCGCCGTTATTAAATTGACGTGCCTCAGGGTCTGCTCCAAGGTTACCGATGATGATAACTTTATTAACTCCGCGCATGATACCGTCCTTTTACTTATGAATAATTTTATGAATCGCTTTAATGACTGTGCAGCTAAGCGCATTCATTAATGATTTTACTGTAATCAATTTTTATTGGAATATCTACAAGCTATCTATTAAAGACGACAATCTATGTCGTTTAGATATATATTATAATTTCTGGGTTTAAAAAACCATAATATTGCTATTTTGCCATTTTATTAAGCGAATTAATACTATTACCAGTTACTGACTTATCAACTCACTCTGTCCTTTATAAACTTATTTAGAATCATTGCTCTCATTATTGCGATGCATGCTCAAAGTGACGCTACCCAGCTCTACGCCAAATTTTTTCATGACTGAGCGATTGAGCATGACGTTTTTATCAACCAGATACATCCAGTCATCAAAATTCACTTTGTAGGTTTTATCCTCAACGGGTAGCTCTAACAAGTAATTCCAATGCAAGGTATTGCCAACCACTTTCCCTGTTGCCTCGCCAATGACATCGCCTGCTGTTCCTTTCCAGCTACCATCAGCTTGTTTGGTCAATCGCCATATACGCTGTGATTTTGACCCATCTGCCCATGCGAACTTCTCATCTAAAACGATGACATTATCGCCTTCGTGAGTGGCATCAATATCGACGTAAAAGCGTTTTTTAACCTCGCCATTGCGACCTTGAAACATGCCCCAACCATCGATTTGACCTGAGAAGAACTCATGCATATCGAGCGTAGGCGTGCTGTTCTGATAGGCTTGGATATTTTGTGTGGCGCAACCTGAGAGTAGTAACGTGGCTGATAGACCAAGACCTATCGAAAATTTAGCCACTGCTCGAAGCGCAACACCGTGCGACAGCACTTTAAACTTACTCATATTAATTCCTTTTAAATAGAGATAAAGATTTAGCGTTCACTTATTAATAATGGCTGTCTATCTAGTCGTTGTCTACTCAGTTTTTGCCTACTCAGCCTTATCTCTACTCGCCTAAGTACGTTGTCCATACCCTTTGCTAAATATCTAGTGGACTCTGTGCCAAACTCGATAGCTGCATCCGCGAGTCATCTGTCAATTGTGTTTTGTCCAACTTTAAATAAGCCACTTGCTCTTTTGCCATCACGACCAGCTCATCCACGCCATCTACCGCTAGCATTTGCCGTGACCAGTCTTGGATATTAATGTTTTTAGGGATGGTCACAGTAGTACTCGATAAATAAGGTGGCTGTGCAATCGGAATGATAATGAGTAGCGCCACGCCCATAATGACGGCTAAAATACCCCACGCCAGCAAATTCGGCTGACTTAATAACAAACCACCCATTGCTCCACCGACAAACGCGCCAAAGAACTGGCTCGATGAATTTAGCCCCATCGCTGTTGCTTTATTGGCGACTGGGGCGCGCTTAGATATCCATGAAGGAATCGTTGCCTCAAGCAAGTTAAAGCCCATAAAGTACAGCAGCAGACCTAATATAATACCAACACCAACCTGACTGCCAATAGCCAATATCGCTAAAGCAGCGGTCATCAGCGCAATCGCGCCTAAGAATACTTGGCGCATTTTGCGTTTCTTTTCGGCAATGATAATAAAAGGAATGGCGACGGCAAAACCAATAAATAACAGCGGCAAATAAACCAAGCCTTGCTGACGTACCGATAAACCCATCACCTCATTAAGCTGATGCGGCAATATCACAAATATCGCCGTCATGGTTAGATGCAGAGCAAAGATACCGATATGTAAACGGTTTAAATCGCCGATTTTGAGGACGGTCGCTAATTGTTGACCAATCGATTTATTGTCTAAATTGTGTTTAAGCACTCGTAGCGGTGTCGGCACAAACAACAGTAATAGCATCGCCAAAACAGCAAAGCCTGAGGTCAACCAAAATAAACCAGAGATACCCAGCGAGCCAACCAATAACGGACCAAAGGCAAAAGCGAGCATGATAGAAGTCGCAATGGTCAAGCCCATCGTCGCCATCGCTTTGGTACGCATTTCTTCGCGCGTTACATCAGCCAATAACGCCATCAATACCGCAGAAACCGCGCCACTACCTGCCAGCGCCCGACCAATGATAACTTCGTAGATATCCGTCGCATTTGCCGCAATGATACCGCCGAGAGCAAATAAGATAAGACCTAAAAATATAATCGGCTTACGCGGGAACTTGTCAGCAGCCAAACTCATGGGTATCTGAAATATCGCCTGCCCTAGACCATAAATACCGACCGCCAAACCAATCAAAAATGGCGTCGCGTGCGCATAATTGTCACCATATACAGAAAACACAGGAACAATCATAAACAGACCAATCATCCGCAAAGCAAATATACCACCGACCCCGAGGATTGCCCGTTTTTCTACGCTATTCATACTTGCCTCACTGATTCGTCATTGCTGTTTTATCACTAGCTAGTACTACTGAATGATCACTTCTACTCTATCAAGGTTTGAGCCTACCAATTAAGCTCCCTAGTATAAGACATTCAACGTTTGGTTGCCGAGACTTTTGTCTTATTGGTGCAGCCTCCTATACCTATTCAACCCAAGCCATTCATATTACGCGATTATTTTGTTACCAACTGCATCGGATGCGCAATCACACCTTGAATAATGCGGTCGCCATGACAATAAAGTAAGGCGTCATAAACATTATTACTCGTCAGCTAGAGCGATCGCTTAGATGACAAACTCCTCTATAAAATGACATGTTGGTCAAAACCATGACAAAAGATGACTACTACTTAACATTGATTTGATTTAGATTTGCTTAGTCATACGAAAACCAATCACCTCAAAGGCTGTAGAATAAGAAAACAGCAAAATGAACGCCAAGCAGCATACTGCTCAGCAATTATAAAAATTAAAACAGTAAATTAGGCATCTATAGCTCTCACTTCATCAACGTATGAACACTGTATAAAAATATTATTTATAACAAAATCTTTAATAATAAAACTATTTATAACAACATTATAAATTTACAGAATATCCACGTTTTTAACCGACCATTTAATTGATTCATATTTACCTTTTAATTTGAGATATTTTCAACCCCCTTTTAGCAAATAGGAAACCTAACACCGATGGCACACGAGTATATTAAGGTTCGCGGCGCACGCACTCATAATCTAAAAAATATCGATTTAGACATTCCACGAGATAAGTTTGTGGTCATTACGGGTTTATCAGGCTCTGGTAAATCGTCATTGGCATTCGATACGCTGTATGCCGAAGGGCAACGTCGTTATGTCGAAAGCTTATCGGCGTATGCGCGTCAATTCCTCTCACAAATGGAGAAACCTGACGTCGATAGTATCGAAGGCTTGTCGCCAGCGATTGCTATCGAGCAAAAATCAACCAACCATAACCCGCGCTCTACCGTCGGGACGATTACTGAGATTTATGACTATTTGCGTCTGCTCTATGCGCGCATTGGTACGCCCTTTTGCCCAGAGCATGGTGAACCAATGGTCGCGCAATCAGTAACTGAGATGGTCGATCAAGTCATGGCGTTGCCAGATGACACCAAAATCATGATCTTAGCTCCAGTGATTCGTGAGCGTAAAGGCGAGCATACGGTCTTACTTGAGCAACTAATTGGTCAAGGCTTTGTGCGCGTACGTGTCGACGGCGATGTTTACGATACCGATGAGCTACCAACCCTAGATAAGAAGAAAAAGCATACCATTGAAGTCGTCGTTGATCGCTTTAAAGTCCGTGACGACTTAGGTAACCGCGTCGCTGAAAGTTTGGAGACTGCGCTACGCTTGGGTCAAGGTTTGGTGACACTACACTTTATGGATGGTAATCCAAAAGAAGGCGGCGATGACAATCAAGTCATGTCAGCTAAGCACTCTTGCCCTGTCTGTGATCGTGCCGTACCTGAGCTTGAACCGCGTATGTTCAGTTTTAACAATCCATACGGCGCATGCCCAAGCTGTGACGGTCTTGGTAAACGTCAGTATTTTTCGGCTGAAAAACTCATTACCCATCATGAAAAATCGCTCAACCAAGGCGCGATCAATGGTTGGGATAAGCGTCATGCCTACTACTTTGGTTTGCTCTCTACCGTTTGTAATCATTTCAAAATTGACATGGATGCACCGTGGCAAGATTTGCCAAAAGAACAGCAAGACCTCATCATGCAAGGCTCTGGTAAAGAGAAGCTCACCTTTAACTTTACTGATGAGCGCGGTCGTAAGACCAATAAGACCGTGCCGTTTGAAGGAGTGCTGCCTTATTTAGAGCGCCGTTATGCCAAAACCCAAAGTAACCTTGTGCGTGATGAGCTGGCGAAATACTTAGCTGATACCACTTGTAATGTCTGCGATGGTGCGCGTTTGAATGAGATCTCACGTAACGTGCGAGTAGACGATCAAACGATTGCTCAAATCGTTAAACTCTCCATCGGTGACGCGGCTGACTATTATAAAACGCTAAAAATTGGCGGTCATAAAGGTGAAGTTGCAGAAAAAATCTTTAAAGAGATTAATGAGCGTTTAAATTTCCTCGTCAGCGTTGGACTTGATTATCTATCACTCGCCCGCTCTGCCGAAACCCTATCAGGTGGTGAGGCGCAGCGTATTCGTCTGGCTAGCCAAATTGGCGCTGGTCTGATGGGCGTGATGTATGTACTTGATGAGCCATCGATTGGTCTACATCAGCGCGACAATGATCGTCTGCTAAAAACTCTAACGCGCTTACGTGATTTGGGTAATACCGTACTGGTCGTTGAACATGATGAAGATGCGATTCGCCAAGCGGATCACGTCATCGATATCGGTATTGGTGCAGGTGTCCATGGCGGTCATATTATCGCTCAGGGTACGGTCGATGACATTATGGCAAACAAAGAATCGCTGACTGGACAATATATGTCTGGTAAGAAGAGAATCGAGATTCCAGTCATTCGTCATAAAGCCAAAACGATCGATATGGAAGTCAAAGGTAAGGCAAAAGCGCAAAAAGTCCCGATGACGATTGAGCTAAAAGGTGCATCAGGCAATAACTTACATGACGTTAATTTGACCATTCCCATTGGTATTATGACTTGTGTGACGGGTGTTTCAGGTTCGGGCAAATCAACTTTGATCAACCGTACCTTAATGCCATTAGCAGCAACCCAGTTAAACAATGCCTCAACGCTTATCGCTGATAAACATGAGAGTATTAGTGGTCTTGAGCATTTGGATAAAATGGTCGATATCGATCAAAGCCCGATTGGTCGTACGCCGCGCTCAAATCCAGCGACGTATACCGGTGTATTTACCCCAGTACGTGAGATGTTTGCACAAACGCAAGAAGCGCGTGCCCGTGGTTACAAACCGGGTCGCTTTAGCTTCAACGTAAAAGGCGGACGCTGTGAGATGTGCCAAGGTGATGGTCTCATCAAAGTTGAGATGCATTTCTTACCAGATATGTATGTTCCCTGTGATACCTGTGAAGGCAAGCGCTATAACCGCGAGACGTTAGAGATTCTGTATAAAGGTAAAAACATCGCTGATGTGCTCGATATGACCGTAGAAGATGCCACTGAATTCTTCTCAGCGATTCCAGCGATTTATCGTCGTCTGCAAGCGTTAATGGATGTTGGTCTTAGTTATATCCGCTTGGGTCAGTCCGCGCCGACACTATCAGGTGGTGAAGCGCAACGGGTCAAATTGGCGCGTGAGCTGGCCAAGCGTGATACGGGACAGACGCTCTATATCTTGGATGAGCCGACCACTGGTTTGCATTTCCATGATATCGATAAGCTGCTCAATATCCTACATGCCCTACGCGATAAAGGTAATACCATCGTGGTCATCGAGCACAATCTTGACGTCATCAAAACGGCGGATTGGGTGATTGATCTAGGTCCTGAAGGTGGTAAAGGTGGCGGCATGATTATCGCTGAAGGTACGCCTGAAGAAGTGGCGGAAGTCAAAGGCTCTTACACTGGCGAGTTTTTGAAACCGATGCTTAAGCAAGCGATGAAAGAAGTCAGCTAATACAAGTTAGTGAATAATTGATAAAAGGCTACTCTTTATAGGGTGGCCTTTTTTATTGGCTAATATAAGGCTTTGTCCAATCTGCACACTATATATCTTGATTAAGGTATCAAGATATATATAGCTCGTTGCGTTACCTTTCTTAATCTTTATTAAAGATACTTAAACGTTGATTGTATTAATATTTAAATAGTTAGATATGATGCGTAGACGCATACGATATAGAAATATCTGGTTAAAAACTGGGTAGCAAGCAATAGCACTTACACATTGACACACCTAACCCCTATCCTATCCCTAAAACTCTTAAGGACTTCTTATGAAAAAATTACTGTTCATTGTCTTAGCATCTACTGTTGGCATTAGTGCCTGTGCGTCAAACGGCACATCAAATGGCTCAAACGATCGCAACCATCAAAGACCTGCGATGTCAGCAGACATGAAACAAGCCATGAATGATTGTGCTCAACGAGTTGGCGTAAAAATGAATAAAGACAGTCGTCCAAGTAAAAATGATATGAAGAAAATAGATTCATGCATGAGTGCAAAAGGGTTTGAGAAGCCTGCAGGCCAAGGTCGTCACTAATAACTGGTATTTGTTAGATGATCATTGATGAAAGGCCACTCTTTAGGGAGTGGCCTTTTTTGTTGGGTAGGATTTTTATTTTGGTGTTAATATAATCGTTAATTTAAGAACATATGTAAGGCAATAAACAATGGCAAATGTAGAAAATCTTGAGAAACGATTTTTAGAGCTTGTCGATACTAAAAAACCTTGGGCTATTGCATTAACTGGTGAGTGGGGAGTTGGTAAAACGCACTTATGGAAAAACTTTCGCGATAAAAAAAGAGAAGTCTTTTCTGGTAAAAAATATGCTTATATCTCTTTATTTGGATTAGATTCGTTAGAAAGTCTCAAATTGGCAATTGCAACTGAAATACAAACAGGTGCCTCTGATGACTCACCTTTAAACATTGATGTCTCAAAGCATTTTAAAAAATTATTAGGCTTTGCAGGTGGTGGAAATATTAGTGCATCAGGAGATATGGGCTTTGGCATTAACATTAGTAACAAGCTCATTACTAATATAATTATGTCACATCTCAAGGACACGCTAATTTGTTTAGATGATATAGAAAGAAAGTCTAATAGCTTGCCGATGTCAGAAATAATGGGTCTAGTTAATTATCTTAGAAATGAGCGTAAGTGCCAAGTTGTCATGATATTACACAATGAGCAATCAGAAGATAAAGACTATTTTGACAAGCACAAAGAAAAGGTTTTTGATGAATTGCTAGTTCTAGATGATTCATTATCTATTATAAAGAATATCGTCGATAATAGATTATTCAAAATATATGAGCAATTTTATAAAATTATTGGGATAAAGAATTTACGGTTCTATCAACGGGTTAATAAGTCCTTCAAACTTTTTGATGAGGCTTATCCTTCATTATCACAATTAAGTAAAGAGCAAATATTAAGATTCATTCTAATAATACGGATGGCATATGATATGCCATCCGCGCTAGGTAGTGATGTTGACTTCAAATTTTTTGCTGATAGCTTTACCTCTAAAAATATTAGCGATTTTAGAGGCTACAACAAACAAAACGCTTATAAAGAGCAAAATGAAATTCCGGATGACATAGTGAAATTTAGTAAGATTAATGATGTTATTCATCCGTTTTACAATTATTTTGAAATTTCAGATTGGGGAGAAATTATTGTATCGTGGATTACAGAGTTAGATTTTGACAAAGAAGTCATTAACGATCTCATAGCAAAAGATAAGATTACTGAAGAAACCTTAGTAATTGACAGATTAAACTCTGAAATTTTGAGTGAATTTCATAGCTTAGAAATAAAATCTAACTTTTCAGAACGCCTGTACTATATTGCCTGCGCTAAGATAGGAAGAGCACAACTTAATAACTTGAGTTTTTACTGTGATATTCTTGAGGCATGTAATAGAAAGGACTTAGCCAGTCAGTTAGAAACACACATAAAACGACATATAGAGAATAGTATCAACTATCATCAGACACGAATCTCTATTGGTGATTTTTACTCTTTTGGTAGAAAAGAAAATGATAGATTTTACAATTTCACCGTTGACAAGATAGAAAATTATAAATACGGAAATATTAGCTCTAATACTATATCATCGATATTTTTAGATTTTCATAAACATAATCGTAGAGCTTGGAATAGTAATGATAGAGAAATACTCAAGCTAACTGATAAAAATATTTTGAGAGAAATAATTTGGGCAAATATCGATATATTTTTAGGGAATCGTAAATTATTTATTCATTCAATATTACTTCATCCAAGTTTGAATGATATTGAAGGTAAGAGAGAAGACGTCAGATCATGGATACTAGAATTACTTCAAGAAAAGATTAAACAAAACCCGAACAGTGAGCCTTCCATAAAAATGTGGTTAGATGACACTAAGAATTTGACAGAAAACTTAGCTTAATCCTTATGTTGAATGAAGTTTTCAACACACAATAAGAGAATTAACTATCTGCAACGCTAAATAGTCGCCTTGAGGCGCGGTTTAGCCCTGATTGTAGCGGTTATCCTTGGTTGACCACTGGATTGCGGTGACTTAGCTAGGAATGGTATCGAAGCAACAGGAACACTACTGGCTATTAGTCACCGCTCTAGTGGGCAACCAAGATATGAGCGGAAAGCGGGATTGGCTCCAATACTTAGTTGTTAGATCTCGTACCTCGCCGCTAACCTACTTGACACCCAACACCAAGACGTAAGATAAAATTTAAACCAACCAATTTTCAACATTTTTCTGAAAAAAAAGGCAAGTCTTTTGACTTACCTTTTTTGATAACATTCACTTTTGAGAATAGTTACTGAATTATTTACGTTTAATGGTTCTAGTAGTTACTCCAGTCGTTGCCCCACTAGTTGCGTTAGCAGGTGCTTTAGCAGCCGCTTGATAAACTGGCGTAACCTCAGGTAAGAGTGCCTGAATTTTAGCGATACGCTGCCCAGAGTTTGGATGCGTAGACATTAAAGTAGCTATGGTATTGCTACGACCATTGGCAGCCTCCATTTTTTGCCATACTGCAACGGCAGCTTCTGGATTGTAGCCTGCCTGCGCCATCAAGCGTAAACCACCCGCATCGGCTTGTGACTCTTGACTACGAGAAAATGGCTTATCAAGTCCGTAGTCACTAATCAAACCCAACGCATCATCACTTAACCCTGTTCTTGACTGTAGTTCGGCACCACCTAACTGCAGCGCTAAGCCTGTCAGAATTTTTTGCCCAGCATCTTTTTTACTGTGCTCAGATAGCGCATGGGTCATTTCGTGTCCCATGATCGCAGCGATCTCTGCATCTGTTAACTGTAGCTTTTCTACAATACCGGTATAAAAAGCCATCTTACCACCCGGCATTGCCCAAGCGTTTAATTCAGGTGAACGTATAACCGTGACCTGCCAATCAAAAGGAACGCCTGTTGTATTAGCGCGAACGGCGTAGGGCTTCATACGATTAAAGACGTTTTTAACTCGAATGGCGGTAGCAGAAGTATTATCTACCGCGCCTTGACTACTGGCTTTAGAGACCACTTGAGAGTAACTTTTAGCCGCATCGGCATTCATGCTATTGGTATCGTACCCTGCCATATCGGCGACCGTAGTACACCCTGCTAAAGTAGTGATAGTAGTCAGCAATAGAGCATTTTTTATGTTATGAAAACTGGTCATTAGACGTCCTGGTTGAGAGATGCAATTGAGTTAAATAACTGAGCTAAAGGCAATGAATTGATAGACTTAACATTCCACTATCGAAATTCATGTCTTGCAACACATTAATTGAGAGCGACATATAATTGATAACGTAACTAAAATGCAATTTATATGTAATTATCATGTAAGTAATGTGTCTAGATTATCGAGAAAGAGATTATCACTATAGAAAACAAAAGTCTATTAATTTTGCAATCTATTATTTGTTTGATATTATTTGTTTGATATGAAAAGCCCCAGCCTCCATTTGACGCCTACAACTTTATTCCTTTAATTAGAATCGCTGCTCAGAGAGCATCCTGAAATAGATTCCACCTAAATAAACGCTTGTATCACATTTATCACTCGCGCATCTACCGTACGTTCTATTTTCTCTTTGCCAAAAAGTTTATACTTTATAGTAGCATCAAACATAATGTCCGATAATATGTCTGCGCGTCAGCTCCCAGACCCTTTATAATAGCGTATCAATACCAACCAACCTGCGTATCTCACCCATGACCTCTATCAGCTACGTCAAGCAGCAGCGCATTACTAGATTATGCGTGCGCTGCGGCTTACTCCTCATGCAGTATGGCGCTGAGTCTGCCGTGGTGGTGGACTTGTCCAAACGCTTGGGGCTTGCTTTGGGGATGAACAGCGTCGAATGTTCGCTGAACTTTAACGCCATCACCCTGACGACCATCTGTGACGAGCGCTGTATCACCACCACCAGAGACACGATCAATCAAAGTATCAATGTCAATTTATTGGTACAAATCCAGCAAATTATCAATAAAACCGAAGCCACCGTAGACAGTACCGATTTGATTGACCGCACTACCCTTGCCTTTGATGAGTTAGATAAGACCGTATACCCAACGTGGCTGGTGGGCATATTTGTTGGTGCGTCTTGCGCAGCGTTTGCGTATCTGAATGGTGGCAGTTGGTCGATTACCGCGGTGACATTTATTGCGGGTATGGTAGCGATGTTCACCCGTATTTATCTGTCCAAGCATCACTTTAATCCCTTTATCACCGTCATTGTGACCGCTTTTATTGCTTCTTTAATTGGAGCGACGACCTACTATTTTGATATTGGTAATAATGCCGATATTGCGGTTGCCTCTAGCGTGTTGCTACTGGTGCCCAGCTTTCCTTTGATCAATTCTTTCTCAGATATCTTAAAAGGCTATGTCAATATTGGCGTTGGGCGTGCGGTGTTTACTTATATGCTCACCTTATCCGCGTGCGTTGGTATCGTGATGGCGCTGGTTTTACTTCGCATACAGCATTGGGGGTTTTGAGATGTGGTTCATTGAGACTGTGGTGCTGTCATGTATTATTACCCTCGGTTGGACGCTGATGTTTAGCGTACCCAAACGCTATATTCTACCTTGTTTGCTCATGACCGCCTTTGGGTTCGGGCTAAAAACAGCGCTTGTCTATCAGCACATCCATCTGGTGGTAGCTAGCTTTTTTGGGGCGATGCTTGCCAGCTTTTTAGGCGTGTATTTTTCTAAAAAATATACCTTACCGCCCAAAGCGTTAATCTCTCCAAGCGTCATCTGTATGATGCCCGGTATCGCTGCTTATAAGGCGATGGTCAGTATGGTACAGATTGGCTATTTTGGCTTTTCCGACGAATTATTTAGCCAAATGATGGTGTATTTGTTTGAAGCGTTGTTTGTGACCTCAGGATTGGTACTGGGTTTGTCTATTCCGGGACTATTATTTTATAGACGACGTGCCATTGTTTAAGTAAATTTAGATGAGTCCAGTTAGGTTTAAATGGTTTTAGATAGGATTATTAGATGTCAGGCTATTTTTGCCTAAATGCTTTTATATTCTGATGCTAGCTGGTACATCCTCATAAGCAAAACCTTGTAAGATTAATAATGATACCCATTACAATAGAGTTCAAAACAACAGAATTAAAAAATAACAGACGGCAAAATTGTACCAATACGCATCAATACGTCCTGAATAAAGAGACTTAACCATGACAAAACATTATGATTATATTGCCATTGGCGGCGGCAGCGGTGGCATTGCTTCCATCAACCGTGCGGCGAGCTATGGCAAAAAATGCGCCATTATCGAAGCCAATCAACTGGGCGGCACTTGTGTGAATTTGGGCTGCGTTCCCAAAAAAGTGATGTGGTATGGCGCGCAAATCGCTGAAGCCATCGAAAAGTATGCGCCAGATTATGGCTTTGATGTTGAATTAAAAGGTTTTGACTTCCAAAAACTGGTACAGAGCCGTCAACAATATATCGAAAATATTCACCGCTCTTATGACAATAACTTGGCCAAAAATGGCGTAGAAGTGATCAAAGGCTTTGCCAAATTTGTCGATACCAATACCGTAGAAGTGAATGGTGAGCTGATTACCGCTGACCATATTTTGATTGCCACAGGCGGTCACCCGATTCAGCCTGATATCAAGGGCGCAGAATACGGCATCGATTCTGACGGCTTTTTTGCGTTGAATCATTTGCCAAAACGCGTGGCAATTGTGGGAGCTGGATATATCGCTGTTGAAATCGCAGGCGTGTTGAACAGTTTAGGCGCTGAGGTGCATCTGTACGTACGCCAGCACTCGCCGCTGCGCTCATTTGACCACAGTGTAGTAGAGGCATTGCTCATAGAGATGGAGCAAGACGGTATTCAATTGCATACCAATACTACGCTCACGGAAGTCAATAAAAACGAAGATGGCAGCCTGACTTTGTGTACCGAAAATGGCAGCCTAGACACGACAGATTGTTTGATTTGGGCGATTGGTCGTGCGCCATCGACAGACAATATCAACCTGCAAGTGACGGGTGTGGAAACGAACGAAATTGGCAAAATCAAAGTCGATAAATTCCAGAACACCAATGTTAAGAACATCTATGCGGTCGGCGATATTATCGAAAACAGTGTGGATTTGACGCCAGTGGCTATTGCAGCAGGTCGTCGTCTTTCAGAGCGCTTGTTTAACAACAAGCCTAATGAGCATTTGGACTATACGTTAATACCGACTGTTATCTTTACCCATCCTGCTATTGGTACGATTGGCTTGTCTGAAATCGACGCGGTTGAGCGCTATGGCAAGGACAATATCAAATGCTATAACTCAACATTTACCTCGATGTATAGCGCGGTGACCCAGCATCGTCAGAAATGCATGATGAAACTGGTGTGCTTGGGCGATGAGGAAAAAGTCATTGGTCTACACGGTCTTGGCTTTGGTGTTGATGAGATGATTCAGGGCTTTGCCGTCGCCATCAAAATGGGCGCGACTAAAGCGGACTTTGACAATACGGTTGCCATTCATCCAACTGGCTCAGAAGAGTTTGTGACAATGCGTTAGTTTGATAGAAAGACTGGGCTAAATTAGTAGAAAGGCTACCTTTAATGAGGTAGCCTTTCTTTATAGATAATGACTTGTACTACTTGCTACAAGTCCCTTTTATACCGAGTTTGAGGTCAGCGATTGCTTCCCTGCCTTCACTTTCAGGTACCAGTTTAACACCCGCACCACCAACAATTAAACCTGGCTTAATATATTGCTTTACAAAGTAGTTATTACCCGCTGTAGTATCAATCATTAAATCGTTAGGAGAAAATTCAGATTCGGTAGAAACTTTGTGCTGCATATTGCCCAGTACTTCATGATAGAAAAAAGTGCCTCGTGCAGTTTCACCAATACATTCATCATCTACCCACACATCTTTCTTTAGAGCCCCACCCACCACACTATTGCTACGATAAATATATAGACCAGCATTGTTGGCACTAGGTGCTTTCACTTGCTTGAGTACGCTAGATACTTCGATATTTTCAGTGGGTACAGAAGCACAACCGGCAAATAGTATTGATGTAATCGTTAGAAAAGCGATTTTTTTTAGCATTTTATCTCTCTAAGAATAAAGTGAATGTGATTTGAAAGTTCTGATGATTTTGTTATGAGTAACTTTAAAAAACATAGCTCTGCTTTAATTACCTAATACCCATTCATCGTTCACTTGATAAACCTTGAAATTGGTCTTGTTAGTGCGGCTCTCCCTCGCGATTGTCTGAGTGATATCAGCGGTACACATATAAGTATTGTCGCCCTCGACAGTATCACAGTTGATATTCTCGACGCGTTCAAGCTTTGGCATCATACCCTCCATCATGCCGCTCATCGCCTTTGCCATCTCATCATTGCCTGCGTTCGCCATCGCATCGTCCATCATACTATTGGCTTGCTCGTATTGTGCCTCGATTAACGCTTCAACTGTGCTTTCAGAAGGTGCATTAGAGCATGCGACAAATAGCGGTGTTAGTAATGCTATGACTGCCAATTTTTTCAGATTAGTCATCTCAATCTCAATGTATCTATAATGTTACTTCACTATACAGAATTACTTCTAAATACCCAACTTAATTTTATAATACAAGGTTAGATTTATGATGAATAGCTTTAATAATCTAATGAGATGAAGGAATTAACGTGCGGTGTATACTGACAGTGCATTCACGATACTGCTATGATGTGGTATTCAAAACCGTTGCGAGATAACTGTGTGGCAGGTGTACTTTTTTATATTACCGATTGGTCTGGGAATTATGACCTTGGCAGCAAGTTTGTTGTTTTTGTTTGCTTATCTGATGTCTGATGATAATGCCACGCGCTTTCCCGCTTTTAACTGGTTCAAGCGCTTAATTATCGTGGCATTTATCCTGCTAAGTGTTGGGCTATTTATGACCTTTGGTCATTTTTGGGGTTAATAAAATCAGCCTTTAAACATTCAAGATTTTTCAATGAACCATTTTTTCTAACTCCAATAATTCTAAATCTTCACGCTTTGGCTCGCCATTATTGCCGTCATTTGGAAATGGTATTTTATTGCCATTTAACTGATAGCCGCGGCGCTGATAGTAAGCCAAAAGCTCAGGGCGATGACTCAAGATAGACATTGTCAAACACGCAGGTTTTTTATCAGCTGCTTGCCCATCTGACGATAAATGACGAATAGCGAAGGTTTCTGCTGCTTGCAAAATCACGTTACCAACGCCATGCCCCTGCAGCTCTGGATCTACCGCAAACATACCGATGTAGGCTTTGTTATTTGAGTCAGCATCGGTTTTGATATCGACCGCGATACAACCAAGTATCTCACCCATTTCCTCTCCATCACGGTCGCCCGTTGTCGTTTTTGGATAGACAAAGTAATAGTGATTAGGGTCATTAATCACGGCAGCGAGCTCGGCTGACGTGGTTCGAATACCGCCAATTAAATCCGCCTCATTGGTCCAACCTGCGGTCTCGCGATAACAGCGATTTAATAATTGCTCAAGTGCACCAATATCATCGGCTTGCGCTTGTCGCAAAAACAAGGACTCTCTCTCCGAGTTATTTTTATCTATAATGTTTTTATTCATATTATAATTTTTCCTTTCCTTGTTTATATTAAAAAAACTGACCCAAATCGATAGGTCAGCCTTAATAGTAATATGTATCCATCTTGAGTACTAGGGCGATAACGCCAGTGCTTGGTCGATAATATTAAATCCTGCCTGAAGCTGTGCACGCGTTGGCGCATGACCACGTCGGAGCAGTTCAGAAAAGGCAACCAATTCTTTATCACGCCCTAAAGTGCTAGCCGCACTAGCACGTGTGTCTTCCCCATCATCATTAAAGTAGTATTCGATATAATCTAACGTATCTGGCGAACCAAATAAGATATTATGATCGGGTGTCGCAGCATGACCACTATAGCGTAAGCTCTTGCCATATTGCATCGTCCAAAAGAACGGGATGCGCGCGGCGAGCGAGCTGACACTATCATCATTTAGTATCGCAGCCGCAGTCACTAAGCCATGTTGCAAGGCCACACGCCAATGTTCGATGCGCATGCGCCCCATTTGCCCAGAAGCTTTTGCAATATCACCCAAGGCATAAACTCCATCACGTAGCTGTAAATGCTCATCCACTTGCACGCCATCTGGCGCGTTTACTCCCTCGAACAATTCTATACGTGGTGCTACGCCAGTCCCTAAAATCACGATGTCTGCATCAACTTGCTCACCGTTCGCCAGCGTGACACCGCCCACTTGTGACAAGGTTTGGTTTTCTTCTTCACTCTCAGACGGATTAACAACCCTTTTGACCTCAGTGATTTCATTGACCCTGGCATCAAAGACAAATTGAATCCCATTTTCTTCATGCAGCTTGATCAGCGCATTACTGACGGTTTCAGAGACGATATTTCCCATTACCCGATGCTCTTGTCCGATGACGGTAATAGAAGCCGTCGTGCCTGCTTGTGCCAATGCGGAAGCGACCTCCATACCGATAAAGCCAGTACCGATAATAACCACACGCTGGTCATTACTGGCCGCTTTTATCAATTTGGCATCATCCATACTGCGCAGCGTATAAACGCCATCAAGCTCAGCCCCTTTAAAAGGCGGTATCTTTGGCTCAGCGCCTGTTGCAATCACTAAAAAATCAGCGGTTTGTCTGTCACTATGACCATTTTTATCTTTAATGATAATGGTACGTTCATTGGACGATACTTCGCTGACAGTTTGATTCAAGCGCAAATTAATATCGTGTTTGCTCGCCCAATCTGCACCGCCTAGTAGAAGCTTCTCTTCAGGCATATTGCCCGCTAAAAATGCTTTGGACAATAATGGACGGTTATAAGGGGCTTTATCATCAGCACTAATTAAGGTAATTTTGCCACCATAGCCAGTGTTACGCAGCTGATGCGCTGTCATAAAACCTGCTGCGCCACCACCCACGATGAGCGTATGCGTATCGATAAGCTTATCATTTGCAATCTTTTTGTCTATCTTCGCTGAGGTATTCACCGTCAAGCTGTCGCCGTTATCGGTCACTTCATATTGAATCAAGCCTGCTGTCGCGACTGGCTCTAATAGCGTCCCATCGCGGCTATCAAAAGTCGCATGATGCCAAGGACAGACCACGCGATTGCCACAGCGCAAGCCTGTGCCTAAATCTGCGCCTGCGTGCGGGCATTTGCCATCGAACGCCCGAAACTCATCGTCGTCGCGGGTAATTAAAATGATACTATCATCATCTTGCTTGTACGATTTCATACCGCCACTGGCAATATCGGCCTTATTAATAGTCACTGTGTGAATCGTTGCATTGGTCATAAGTCTTCCTTAACAGTTATAATGGTTCCCTGAATCAAACGTGTTGAAAATAACCCTATCACATCAGCCAAATTCAACGAAAAATACCATTCTCGATACGTTTATTTAAATGCTTTTTTAAAACGCTATCCATTGATAGTAACAAGACATTTTCGCACACGCTGTTTTTTTTGTATGTTTCCTGCGTTGCAAAACGTAATCGTTAACTGTTAATCCCTATGCTTACCTATTCTTTTTAAATCTTATCCTCAACATAAAAGACGACTTTATGACTTATCGTGATGACATGACCGATATTAATGCTAGCCCTCAATCCGCTCTCGAAAACAATCAATTTGATAATGAGCAGTTTGATATGGCAAGTATCGATATTACCGCCGCGACGGATACTGCGCAGTTACCGCAGCCTCTTCAACCACCTGTACAGCAAGCGACCTATAAAGCCCACGCAACAGACTTTATCGTTAATGAGCTATTGCCGCTCGAATTCACCGGTGAAGGTGAGCATTTATGGCTGCATATCCAAAAATCAGGGATGAATACCGCTTATCTTGCCAAACTGCTGTCAGAGTGGGCAGAGATTCCTCTGCGTGATGTTGGTTATTCAGGTCTTAAAGATCGCCATGCATTGACAACCCAGTGGTTCAGCTTACGGATACCAAAAAAACAGCTGCCAGCTGCTGAGTTTGCACCAATCGATATCGGAGCCAATGAATCGGTCACGATCATCGACCAGCAATGGCACAACAAAAAGCTCAATCGCGGCACGCATCGCGCCAATCAATTCATCATCACCTTGCGTGATATCCAATTTGCTGATTTTGATACAGCATTGCCAGCACCTGAGCAATTATTGTCGGCGAAGCAAGATGTCGAACAGCATTTAGCAAGCATCGCTATAGCTGGCGTGCCCAATTATTTCGGCCCTCAGCGTTTTGGACGTAATGGCAATAATATTAGAGAAGCATTATCGCTGTTTGCGCGCCCACCACAACAAAGTCGAGCACAACCCAAAAAGAGCAAACGCAAGCACGCGCCACGTGAGCAGAATACAATGGAGCTGTCTGCCGCACGTAGCTTAATTTTTAATGAGATATTGGCGGTACGAGTGCGTGATGGCAGCTGGAATACTGGGCTGGCAGGCGAAGTGTTTAACTTAGAGGGTTCAGGGTCAATATTTACTAGCGAAGCCATAGACGACACGTTGCGTTCACGCCTTGAGACGGGTGATATCCATCCCACTGCTGCATTATGGGGCAAGGATAATGATAAAGTCAGCGGCATGGCGGCAAATATTGAGAAAAATGTGATTCAGCAAAATCTGCTACTGGCTCGCTTAGCCAATGGCTTAGAGCAACGCGATATAAAAGCACAGCGACGCGCGCTGCGCCTACCCATTGAAGCGCTGTCTTGGGAATGGCAGGATAAAGATAATGAACAAACATTGGTGCTGAGCTTTACGTTAACGACCGGTAGCTTTGCCACCAGTGTTTTGGCAAGCTTAGTAAAACAATTAATACACTAAAGCGCATGCGACCCTTCGACTATGGCAGCTAGCTATGTGCCATAGAGCGCCTCAATATTATTATTTTTGCTGCCAACATCTCGTTGGCACTCACCACTTGATCACGGCCACGGCCTTTGGCTTCATACAAAGCCTTATCTGCCATACAAATTAAGCGCTGGCAAATATCATGAGGTAGCTGCACTGTGGGAATTTTACGATTCACGCGTTTGCTACTATACGAGGGGATTCTCTGGGGTTTAGCAAGCGACTGCGAGACATCCCTTTTATTCAGAGTTTCGCAGGCTTGTTTTATACAATTACGCTCACCATGGGTCAGTGTATATAGCCCCAAGCTGGCAGTCACACTAAAGGCTGTATCGTCATCGAGAATGATGACGTGTTTGGCGATAACACGCCGTAATTGTTCAGCAATTATCATAGCTGTGTCGTGCTTCGTATCTGGCAATACAATCAAAAACTCCTCACCGCCATAGCGACTCACGATTGTTTCATCAGTTAAAGACTGCAAGAGCGTCTGCGCGACCTCCACCAATACTCGATCCCCGATCTCATGACCGTAACTGTCATTGACCTCTTTAAACCAATCCAAATCCAATAAAATAACGCTAATATCTTGATGGTCTTCTACTGACTTCAGCACCTGCTTCATTTGCATCATCCCGTAACGGCGACTTTTGAGTTGGGTTAGCTCATCTTGATTGGCATGCTGCAGAATTTCCTTTTTACTGTCATCCAATATTAGCAACAAAGTACGAAACATATAGATAATAAAAATAGCTTTTGGTAGCGCCATATAAATATGCGTAGAACGCCAAAAAAAAGCGGAAGATCGGCGCAATTGATCAACACTGTCCCAATTTAGTGTGCCATTTTGAAAAATAGAGGCAGAG
The DNA here is from genome assembly GCF_052378115.1 of Psychrobacter sp. AOP30-A2-5. Taxonomy (NCBI): domain Bacteria; kingdom Pseudomonadati; phylum Pseudomonadota; class Gammaproteobacteria; order Moraxellales; family Moraxellaceae; genus Psychrobacter; species Psychrobacter sp. AOP30-A2-5. The sequence continues at coordinate 87,863 of NZ_JBQSXK010000002.1, forward strand.
ATGGCGTTTTCGATCGTCGTAATTTCACTATAATTGATATAACTATAATAGGTATCAAGAGGAATGACCGTGAGCGTCATTTGACGCAGATTAGGTAAAGTAACGCCAAGATAAGGAATGAATGTGACTGCTAGAATGACGGCTGCGTGCCCTAAAAACGCTCTCCATACATAGCGCCGACGTATAAGCATCATCCCTAGTATCGCACCGCCGACTAAAGAGACGCCCGCGACCAAGCTACTATGTCCTAAAACTAAAATAACCATTGCAATATAGGCACTATAGACCGTAATTAGTATGCCTTGCCATTTATACAAATTGCTATTGGCTTTTTTGACAGGTGAAAAACGACTGGTCATCCATAATAAAAACAAAGCTACCAGTGTCACGCCGAACCATAGTGGATAAAGCAGGGCTATATCGACATAGGTATCATAAACATCACGGCGCCACCAAACAAATAAACACCATAGCCAGTGTAAAGATACCTCCATCACCATAAATAAAGCCAGTAATGATGTTTTATCAGCAGCTTGCCACTCAAAAATTGCTTGAGATAGCTTGGTGTAGCCTAGATGAGATATCGATACAGCCATAGTAGGGCTACCGCAAATATTGAAAGTTATTAAGTTGACATTAAAACCATTAAATAAAAATCAAAAGCCTGAATCAACAATAATAAATGATATGACTTTTTACCTTATACCATTCCCAAAAACTTAAGTAGATAAGAATGCGAGTGTCGGTACTACATTTTGTAAACTAAATGGGAGTTAACCCCGAAAATTTCATTTTTAAATAAATCCCACTCATCTAGTGTGGCAATTTCTGTCGCAGTTATCAATCTATTTACTGCCTTCATGCGTCAATATATGACGCATGTTTTTTGGATAACCTGTCAATTGATGTTTCAGCTGAGTTAACATTCAAAACTGTATTCAGCAATGAATTTTCGTCTAAGAAAACATTGCAAAAGACTGCCAAACTCCCTGCTGATCAGGGTTCATTGTCGGTACATCACCCAAACGACGCCACGGCATATTGCTACCATGAAAGTCACTGCCGATCGAGGCGACAAGATTGTGGGCAGCGATACTGCGATCGACCATTCTGCGAGTACTAACCGGTTCGCTATTCGACGGCAGCTCACAAGCATCGCCACCAAGACCAGCAAACTCTTCAATCAGTTTACGGACTCGTGTTGCTGAAAGCTGATAACGCGTGGGATGCGCCAACACCGCCTTGCCACCACAAGCATGGATCAGCTCAATGCCGTCAGCCATGCTCAGTGCATCAATCGCCACATAAGCAGGCTTATTGTCTGCCAAATACTTATCAAAGGCTTTTTGTACCGTCTTGACTTCACCGCGCTCAAACAATACTTGACCAATATGCGCGCGCCCGACCGCTTGTGGATTGCCGCCAGCTTTATCAAGTACGGCTTGCCACAGCTCATCATAGTTAATATCTAATAGCGCGCTGAGCTTTTCAGTGATTCGTTGACCACGCGTGGCACGGCTATCCTGTAATTGTTGCAGCGTTGCATGCATTTTTTCGCGATCGGTAAAATCTAGCCCTAGCACATGGATGATTTTATTGGTTGATTTATTTTTGCCATACCCACCAATAAGTGTGTGCTCACAGCTTATCTCGACCCCATTAATCAGCTGCATATCGCAGGCAATGGCAGCCGCACGCGCCTCATCAATTCCTGCCAGCGTATCGTGATCGGTCAATGCCAATACATTGACGCCGGCCGCATGGGCGCGCTGCACTACTTCCGTTGGTGCATAAGTACCATCAGAGCAAGTGCTGTGACAATGTAAATCGAATTTCATAAGAGAAGCCTTAGCATTAAAAATTAAAAGTGTAGAAAACAAAAAAATGAGCACATTGGCAATAAGCCGTTATATTTAGCAGTTGTCATGATTATGAGTCATAATCATCAGATATTGCTACGCAGGCCTGTGATATAGCATGATTATCGTGTTGATTGCTTTTTTTTGGCGCAGTAGACGTGTAAACTACCCCATACGTTTTTGTCGGACATCCCCTTTGCTATGAAAGCTTTATTAGATTTTATTCCTTTAATTGCCTTTTTTATTGCTGCTCGCTACAGTGGTATCCTAGCGGGGGCAGGTGCGTTGCTCATCGCCACCATCATCGTTTATGCCATTCATTTTATTCGCCAGAAAGGCACGTTTGATAAACAGCAATGGGTTGTCTTACTATTAACCATTTTGTTTTGTGGTGGTACTTTATTATTGCGTGATGATATCTATCTTCGTTGGAAGTCACCCATTATCAACGGTATCTTTGCACTAACACTTTTAGTCAGTGCTGCGATTAATAAGCCACTGATGCAACTGGCGATGAAAGATGTTTTTTTGCTGACGATGAGTGGTTGGAGAAAACTCACTCTCGCTTGGGCACTATTCTTCGCCTTTATGGGCATACTGCATTATATCACAGCGTTTACGATGTCAGATGAGGCATGGATTAACTTTAAAACTTATGGCTGGATTCCGATTATGTTGGTATTCGTCATCGCCCAGTTTGCCGTATTAAAAAAGCACCTCAACCCTGCGCTCACCGATAAAACCGTCAAATAATACTCAATTTATCATTTTATAATAGAGCCAATGCTATTTCTAAATGCCAATAGCGACAATCATTAATCGCAATTAGCTCGGGCACATTAAGCAAAACACTTTAAATCAATCATAATTTTTATCAATCGAGGAAGTCTCATGTCCTTATTTGCCATTATTGGTCATGACGTGGCCAATAGCAGCGCACAACGTCAGATTACCCGCGCTGAACATGTCGAACGCTTGCAAGCTTTAGATCATGACAATAGACTGATTATCGCTGGTCCAACACCTATCGAGCATGGCAAAGGCGAGATGTCAGGCAGCCTAATCATTGCTGACTTTGACTCTGCAGAAGCAGCGCAATCATGGGCAAACGATGAGCCTTACTTACGTGATGGCGTGTACAGTCACGTAGATATCAAACCCTTTATCCATACATTGCCAAAAGCGGATGACAGCGCATCAGTTAAAGTAGCAAAATCGTGATTCAGTGCCTATCTTTGTTAAAAAGTCGCTCTTATCAGCGTAGCATTGTTAGTATGATTTTTATGGCTACTGTTTCAGTACAGGCTGCGCCGACGGTGACGGCTATCAATGTGGCTGATCCAACACTCACGACACCCGTGCCAGCGCAACCAATATCGACCGCTCAACCAACAAAAAGCTCAGTGATGAATATCAGCGATACATTGGCGGCGCAATTACAACCATCTGATAAGGCGTTATCCGATGCCAATCAGCAGCTATTAAGCCGTAATGCACAGTTGCAGCGCGAGTTGAATGACTTGCAAACTCAAGTAAATGTTTTGGTCTACGAGAGCAAAGGTCAGCTTTTTTTATACGGTGCATTTACTGTCTTAATTAGCTTACTGGTCGGTATTTTTATTTCTTGGTTAGTGTTTGTCCGCCGTGAACGCTGGTAATCCGCCGTGAACGCTGGTAACTAGTACCACGCGCTTTTTATTGATTTATCTTATGTGACTGTCTATGTCTAAATCCACGTTCGAATCAAAAGATACTGATACATCGTCGACATCCTCTAAAAACACTCAGTCACTAAGCATTCACTCATCAAATATCACCCCTGCCAAGATTGATTGGCAGATGGATGATACGGGTAATAAAGTGCCTGTATCGGGTGAGTTTGGTGATGTTTACTTCTCAAATGCTGATGGTTTAGCGGAATCGCGTCATGTGTTTTTGGCGCACAATCAATTGCCTGAACGACTGACCAATCTTGCACCAAAGCAATGCTTTACGATTGCTGAATTGGGCTTTGGTACTGGACTGAATTTTCTCGCTACATGGCAGCTATGGCGACAGCTGCGGGATATACACCCTCAATTAGCAACTGCAAAACTGCATTTTATTACCACTGAAAAGTTCCCGATACCCCTTACCGACCTTACCCAAATACTTGCCTTATGGGGACAGCGCGCGCCTGAATTGACAACACTAATAAAGCTATTATTAGCGGCCTATCCGCCTCTTATCGCGGGCTGTCATCGTTTGAGTTTCTTTGATGATAATTTGACCGTTGATATATGGTTTGGTGACGCAGCTGAGAGCTTAGCCAAACTATCAAGTAACTCTTCTAGCTCGCATGCACCTTATGTTGACGCTTGGTTTTTAGATGGTTTTGCGCCCTCTTGCAATAGTACCTTGTGGGCGGATAGTATTTTTGCACAAATACAGCGTTTATCACGACCCAATACAACTGCCGCCACCTATAGCTGTGCCGGTATCGTCAAACGTGCGCTGCAAGATTGCGGCTTTCAGATTAAAAAAGTGAAAGGCTTTGGTCGTAAGAACGAAATGCTAACAGCAATCATGCTAGATACCATAAATTTAACTGACAACAATAATGGCCACAATAGTAAAGACATCACCTCTTACAATAATGCTAGCATCGCCGCGCCCGACAACGATAGCCAATCTGCCAAACCCACTGACAACCTGCCCGCCCATAACATTGTCATTGGCGCTGGCGTTTCGGGGCTATTAACGGCTTGGTCATTGGCCAATCGTGGTATTCAAGTGACTTTGCTAGATAAATCAGCACCTTTGTCAGGCGCATCAGGTAACCCTCGTGCTCTGCTCGCGCCCAAGATGACGCCCATTCATCATGTCGATGAACATTTGCATACCATAGGCTATCTCTATAGCAGCAGGCTATATCGATGCTTAAGTGTAGACGCTAAAAAATCAGCATTAGTGCCAATACTTGAACCAACGGGTGCTCTTGATCTGCTTATGAAAGCCAATATTGGCACAGAGCAAATCGCTGATTACCCCGATGAGATGGCCACCACACTATCCCATGAGCAGGCGCAAACTGTCAGCGGGTTAAAAACACAAGATTTATCAGAGAATTTGTATTTACCGCAGTCTGGCTTGGTCAATCCGCAAGCATTAAAAGATACTATCCTAATGCATCCGCTCATCCACTTTCAGCAAGTAGACGTTAAGAGTATTAGCGAAACAGAAGAAAGTGTTTGTATCGAAGGCAATAATCAGGATAAGCAGACGATATCCATTAGCGCTGATAATGTGGTCATTTGCGCAGCTTTTGAGAGTCATCAAATGGACAAGCGTATTTTTGATTGTCGTAAAATTCGTGGTCAGCTTTCTTGGTTTACGCCCACAACCGAGCAGCTCACCATATTGCCCAAAATACCGCTTAAATACAGCGGTTACTGTGCGTTATTTACCGCGCAAACAGGCGATGCACAATTGAACGATGTTGTAGAACAGCACTCTCAGTTTTTATTAGGCGCAAGCTTTATACGTAATGATACTGACATAGATATCCGCACAGAAGAGCATCAGATTAGCCGCGATAAACTAGTGACTGCCATTCCCGAGATGGACTCGATTATTCCAACAGATATTAGTTTGTGGCAAGGACGGGCGGGGATTCGCACGCAAACGCCTGATTACCATCCTATCGTTGGAGCGCTAGCAGATAGTAAACGAACTTGGGTAATGAGTGCCATGGGAGCTAAGGGGTATGCCATCGCACCAATATGTGCTGAAGCGCTAACAGATATGATGTTAGGAGCATTTGCCCCCTTATCAACAGCGATGCTTGCGCGCCTGTCACCAAATCGTACGCGTTTACAAACACCGCTTACTTGAAATTTTTAGTTAAAGGTTTAATCACTGCCTTCCATTCTAGATTTAACCGCGCCAAAAAGTGATTTTCCAGTGTCAGAGTCGCGGGACTCTTGATGACCAATTTTAGTACTACTTTGAGTATCAGTCGTAATCATTGGTGCAGTTAAAGTCCGAATCTGTGCTTCGTCACGGGTGTTTTTTTGAATGGTCACTGCAGCAAATAAACTCATGGTAAATGCCATCATATAAAAGCCTTTTTCACTTAAGCTTAAACTTCCCGCATTCATCAAACCAATAGCGATTAGCGCAATGGATAATCCAAGAGCCGCCCAGCTGATTAGATAATACATATTGGTTGTTGGAATACCTTCACTACGATCACGAAGGGTTTTTTGCAAACTAATTGCTGAATAAAGACCTAGCGCCAGCACCGCTATATAATAGCCTTTTTCATTTAATAACATACTCTGTGCATTCCATAAGCCAAGTAAATACGCTAGGACACCCACCAACATCACCGCCCAAGAAGTCCCGACATAAGCAGTAGTTGGTTTATAAGCGGCTAGCTGACTCTTCGTAATCGTGTCATTATTCATCATCTTCCTTAATTAGAAATAGGCAAGCACTTAGTCGTAAAATATATAGTCGTAAAATATATAGTCGTAAGATACATAATAGCGAGATAAACAGTAGCGAGATACAACTTTTATCGACCACTATTTTGCCTTAACATAACACAAGCATGTTATATTGTAATCTAAAAACTTTTTTTTAATAAATAGCATTTTTTATGACAGAGCCCCGACATGTCTTTTTTTACCTTACTCATTTTGCTTAGCCTAATTGTTATTGTGCCCATATTTTTTGTGATGAAAGAAAAGTCTAAGCACACACAGATTGCTTCTATACAGCGGCATCAAGAATACTTGGCTTCTGCGAATCTTGTCGCTACCCAGTCTAAAGCAGATATGGCGGTAAACAACGAGGTAAATCATGAGCGAGCTAATGGGCTCAGCATGATTAATTTTTCAGCTCGACATCCTTTTATCAAGCTACTTTATGACGAGCAAGTACCTAAGGCGTTTCGATCTGTGATGGATGATATTGGACAACAATATGAGTCTACCCATCATGAAGAAATCACTGAATCACAGCTATTTACCCTCAATAAACTCATCACCACACGTGTTCCAGAATTGATGGGCGACTACCTTAGCCTCGATCAACATTATGCCAAAACAGTCATTATCGATACCGACAAACAAAATACCAGCTATGACATGGTATTAGATCAATTAAACTCGATTTTAGACTTTTCTCAAAAGCTCAATATCCAAAGTCAAAGTGGCGTTGTAGACAAGCTACTTGCCAGCCGTCGATACTTAGATGACGTCTATAAAGAAAGCGGTATGGCGGCCGACAATCTAAAACTGAAATAAGTAATGCCTGTAGATAGTAAGCAAGAAATTGATAACAATAACAAATGACGGTCATACTTGACTGTGAGGGATAAATAAGTCTACGTCGTTCACTATATTTGAACAAAAACTCTGCCAATGGATAGCCGTATGATTATGAAAATCGATGCTCTTACAATTGCAAAATCAAAACCCTATTTTCAGGCGATTTCTGCTATTTTTTTAAGTCTTTCACTATTGAGTGCTTGCCAAAAAACACCAGAGCCTGAGACAGATAACGAAACAATCTCTGAAGCGGCAGTACAAACCACACCCGTGACTACCAATATTAATGTTGATACGACCGCTGATAATGGTGATGATATCGCAAATTCTGAAGTAAGCTCAGAACAAGATGTAAGCTTAACTGAGCTAGAAAATGACCTTGGTGCAACAGACTCGGCAGCAAACAATACTGCCCCAGCACCAAATCCAGAACAAGCCATTAAAGGCGCGCAAATTACTGATGTCCGTTATAAAAATGCGGCTGGTGAATCACTCTCGGTCGTTTTTGAAACCTCAGCAGCAGGCGTACTCAACGCTATCATTAACCTACCTAATAAACCAAAAATGACACTAAGTGCACCTGAAGGTCAAGGCAATAACCCAACTTATCGATCAAGCGATGGCAGCATCGAACTGGTCAGTCATGCTGGTGGTGGTACTATCGACCTTGTCCAAAATAACAAAATTACTAGCTTTGATGCAGTCAGTGCCGAAGCAGAAGTCATCACTGAGTAACTGATTAAAAAATACAGCTTAGAACCTTTGAAAATTTACATAAAAGAAATCTCTTAAGCATTAAAAAGGCGGCAAATATTTATGATATTTGCCGCCTTTTTAATGCTATTAACTTTTCTCTAGCCAAATCCAGTTACTTTGCCAAACAGACTAACCAGCCAACTGATTACTGCCCACAGTCCCCAACCAATCACTACAATAACGATCAATCCCAACAGATCAGGAATGTGCAAATACAGCCATGCAATGATAGGATTGTGCCAAAAAGCGCCAAAACGGCTACGCTGTTTGTCTTCTAGCGATTGATGTAAAAATGGTCGATCCATATGCATCGTTTCAGTAATGCCATATTCATCGTGCAGATGCTCATGCACGATGCCTAAAGTCTTACGACTGGGGCGAATAAAAATATCGAGCAGCGTGCCAATACCCGGTACGATACCAACGACCATATCAATGAGTGCCAGTCTGACCGCAGGCGTCATTTTATGCGCTGGCACACCTAGCTGACGCCCTAATACAAAAGCATAGCTGGTTAAAGCCAGTCCTGCTAAATCTCCTGCCAGCGGAATCGTCGAAAGCGCCGCATCTGCACCCATGCCTTGTTTGGTAAAAGGCACACGTACCAGCGAATCCATCGTATTAGCAAACTTAGCCAATTTACGCTCGGTGGCGATCACTTGTTCGCGTGTTAATCCGTGCTCAGCTAACTTTGCTTGATAATCGATAACAGGTGCATTGGCATCAGAAGATTTTTTCGCTTTTGACTTTGAGAGCTTTTTGAAGTTATCCATTAAAAGTCGTCCATAGGCAAGCGATTGCGATGAGAGCAAAGACGTAACGCCCTACCCATATATTGGCTAAAAACGCCTGAAAACAGGCTCTTGCATTACGAGTAGCACAAGCGCTATTTTGCTTAGCAAACATCATCGCCACTAACGCCAAGCCAAATACTGGCGTCAGGCCTAAGCTTGTCGGTGCAAAGTAATGCCAAATGACCGCGCCCATGATAAGCAAAAACAATGTTTGTAGCAGCGAGATAATAATCACATCATAGCGACCAAATAATATCGCCGTTGATTTGACCCCAATTTTTAAATCATCCTCACGGTCAGCCATAGCATATTGGGTATCATAAGCCACGGTCCAACACATATAAGCGACAAATAACAGCCAACACCAGATATCAGGCGCGCCTTGTATCGCCACATACGCCATCGGTATCGCCCAACCAAAAGCCGCTGCTAAAAACACCTGCGGCAAATGGGTAAAACGCTTCATAAATGGATAAATGAATGCCAATAACACTGCCCCAAGCGACCAGTAAAATACAGCTATCGGCAAAAAGAACAGCAAACTGGCGCTGAGTAATACCAATACTAAAAAAGCAGCGATTGCTTCTTTAGCAGACAGACGCCCATCAGCTAATGGACGTCCTTTGGTGCGGGTCACATGACCATCGACCTTACGATCGGCAAAATCATTAATCGCGCAACCTGCCGCCCGCATAAAAATTGCGCCCAACGCAAAAATCACCAACATCTTAAGACTTGGTAGACCTGCACTTGCACCTTGCTGTTGCGCTTGACCCATCGCTGCCAGCATTACGCCCCATAGCGTTGGCCATAATAATAGCTCAATACCTACTGGTTTATCAAAGCGCGTCAGCTGTAGGTAGGCTTGTAGTTTGTCGTTAAATGTCATGGCTTTTTATTATCATTAATAGAAGGTTTTTTTGTGCGTGTTTGCCTACTTTTTCGGCAGCTCTTATATAAAGTGCTATTACATTGAATTATTAATACATTGGCGAGCTACTGGATTTGTTGCCACAATTTGTTGGCCTCGATGAGCGACAGCTCAGGATATTGTTTACGTAAGGCTTTAATGGCAGGGATTTTGTCTTTTTGTGCGGCTTGTTGACGCAAAAATGCCACATAATCTTCAGGACGACTGAACTCTTTTAAACGGGCTTCTAGCCTTAATATTCGGGTGCGCAACATGATATTTATTAATAATAATCCTGCACCCATGATCCAAATAATTAGCGTCGACATTCCCTGCTCCTAAATTCAATCACTCTAAATTTTATAAATATGGAGTTGCTAACTGCGCACTCTAAGCTCAATAACTGAGTTCAATAGCTAAGCACAGTCATTATCATAAAAAATGGCTATTAAATAAAATAACCATCAAAGCGTACGGCTTCGTTATGCCAGCTCTCACTTGGTTGTTGATGCGCAAGTAACGGTGCAAATTGCGGACGCTTAACGACCACGCGCCCCTGTGTGTTTGTGTTCTGTCCCTTTTGACGGATGACTGCTTGCGCACTTTGTAGCAACTGTTCTTCTTGTTCTAGCGTTGGTGGGCTAGCCAATTGGTGTAAGGCTTGCATGTGCTTACCCACTTTAGCGCCTTTACCCGTTTTGCTATCTTGATAACTGTCTTCCGGAAACATAGGATCCAGATACACCACATCGACTGCTTTCATATCGATTTCTTTAGTGTCATCTATCGTATCCGCTGCTAGAGTTGCAAAATAGCCAAGCGCATCGGTATTGATAATATAGAGACGACTCATCAGCTTTTGCCAATTTGCTAGCCCACTCATACGCTGCTGCTCTACTAACAATAACAATGCCATCAAGGGCTGTTGCTCGAGCATAATGACCTGTGCACCCGTACTGGCTAATATCAAACTGTCATGACCAAAGCCTGCTGTGGCATCAATAACATGACTGTCAGATGTGATTTTGACTGCTTGTAATAATAACTCAGACTTACGCCCCGCACTCACCACACGGCGTTGCAGCTTATCCCATTCTGGTGCAACGCTTAACCCATCGCTCAGCCATGATAGCTTATTTTTTTCATCCAACAACAAGATAGGTTGGGTAGCTGTCTGGCTTAACTGCTGGCGACGTTTTTGACTAAGCTTATCGGTAAACAGCTCAAGGTGTAAAATAATGGGCAGCTGATGTGCGATTATCAACGCTTGTATATCTGCAACCTGACTATGCTGCGACTCGCTGACATAGTATAGTTGGCAGTGCATAATGTTACTACTCTCTTTGAACCCTTGGCATGAAGCGGTCATCTCTACTTTCCTATTCGCGGCTTATAGACCCAATCCTACAATCGGCTCTAGCCTGCCATTTGATAACCAAAACCCCAAGCCGCTATTAATACAATGATGCCAGTAATAATGCGTAACCATGCAAAGATTTTAAAATCACGACGACTGACCCATTCTACTAGCAAACGGATACAGAGTAAGGCGACGATAAATGACACCACCGTACCTATACCTAATACCAGCCAATCCTCGCTATTGGTCAATACATCATGATGCTTGAGCAAATCTAATAGTGCTGCACCGACGATGACCGGAATACCCAAAAAGAAGGAAAACTCAGCGGAAGCTTTACGCGAGACACCGAGCCATAATGCACCGATAATAGTGGCACCTGAACGTGATGTCCCCGGTATCAATGCCAGACATTGCAGCAGACCAATCATCAATGCTGTTTTTAGACTAACGTCTTCTGCTTCTTGCGCAATAATCGCTTTAGGGCGATTTTCGACATAGAATATCAGCAGACCACCGATAATCAGCATAATCGCTACCACAATAGGGTTAAACAAATACGCTTTGATTTCGTCAGCGAAGGTAAAACCAACGATCATCACTGGAATAGTCGCCACAATTAAGCTAAGTCCTAGCTGTCTTGGATTACTCATACCTTCTGCTTTACCGGTCAGTAAGCCCATCAGTGCTTGCCACAGTCTGCCCCAATAGTCATAAATGACCGCCAAAATAGCGCCAAGCTGCACGACTACCACAAACAAATCGACTTTTTCTTTGGTCCAAAAGCCCATCAAATCGGCTGATAAAATCAAGTAGCCAGTGCTAGAGATGGGTAAAAATTCAGTGATACCTTCAACGATACCCATGATGACAGCTTGAATTAATAAAATGATATCCACGATGGCTTTCCTAGATACGGACCGGTTGGTTAATAGCGTTTTTAGAGTATTGTTATATGTTATATAGCGCTGATAATGGCTGGCATTAATATGATGGTTACGCCTTACCTTGCTCTTTTAGCGTCTTCCACGCTTGATTGCGAAGATACTTTGGTAAAGCTTGTGAGGCTTCTGTACCACCTGTCGCCATGAACTGAGCAATACCAAGCTGCCCTATCACAGTAGCGTCAGGGTGAATATCTGCCTGAATTATCTGACCGTCACGTAATGCTAATAGCGATGCACCATTACCAGCGATAGGAATATTAAGCATCGTCTGGCTGTCATAATCGAGCAACTGCTCGGTATCTTCGCCATTTTCTTGATTAACCGCCTGCATCAGGTCATTTGTTGCAGCATATTGCCCAAAATAAACTTGCTGCATACGGGCGTCAAGGGCGCTATAAACGTCGGTCTGACCGTATTTCTGATACGCACATTGAGCAATCGCTTGTAGGCTTGAGACACCCACACAAGGAATGTCATGAGCAACAGACAATGCTTGCACGACTGCCGTATTAATGCGTATACCGCTAAATGCACCAGGGCCACGGTTGAATATCAATGCTTTTATATCAGCAAGATTGAGCTTAGCTTCGGACAATGCCGCATCAATCATCGGCAGGATTTGCTGCGTTTGCTGGCGTTTACCCGTCTCAGTATGACTCGATAGCACTTGACCACTGACATCTAAAATCGCGATCGAACACTGATCGAACACGGTATCCATTGCTAAAAACATCATAACCTCGGCTTATTCGCTTGGTATTATAAAACAGCGCCTATCATAGCATTTAGGATGGGCAAATTTTATTAATTTCAAAATTTTCATACTTAATCCATCGATATTCATTTAAGTATGACAGACATGAAAACCCCCAAAGCGACTGGCACCTTGGGGGTTTTATTAACAACTACTTATTTAATCAACAACTATTTAAAAACGTTTTTTGAAGCCCTTCGGCGCTTGGTTTTGCATCTCCGCCATTTGCTTTTGCATCTCTTCGGTACTTGGCATATTGTTTGGATCCAGACCCATCTGTTTGGCCATCTGCTGTGGGTTCACGTCTTTAGCGCCGCCTTGTTGACCGCCACCGAATAAAGGACCGCCGCCACCTGCTCCACTGCCGCCGCCCATCAATCCTTGCATCGATTTCATCATCTTACTGATGCCTTCAGGCTTGGAGATCATTTTCATCATTTTTGCCATTTGCTTGTGCTGCTTGAGCAAACGATTGACGTCTTGAATCTCGCGACCTGAACCTGCGGCAATACGGCGTTTACGGCTTGGGTTAATCTTATCAGGGTTTTTACGCTCAAAAGGCGTCATTGAATTAATCAGTGCTTCCATTTCACGCACTTTTTCTTCTGGCTTAGCATCTTCAACCGCTTTTTGCATGTCAGAGCCGCCCATACCTGGCATCTTATCCAAAAAGCCTGCCATACCGCCCATACTTTTCATTTGCTGGAACTGAGTCAATAGATCTTCAAGGTCGAACTCGCCGCCCTTTTGCATCTTTTTCGCCATTTTTTCGGCTTTATCACGATCGATTTTTTGTTCAACTTCTTCGACTAGGCTTAAGACGTCACCCATGCCAAGAATACGCTGGGCGATACGCTCTGGATGGAACAGCTCTAGCGCGTCTAGTTTTTCACCGCGACCTAAGAACTTAATCGGCTTACCAGTGATCGCGCGTACAGACAGTGCTGCACCGCCGCGAGCATCACCATCCGTTTTAGTCAGGATAACACCCGTTAATGGCAGCGCATCGTTAAAGGCTTTGGCAGTATTGGCCGCATCTTGACCGGTCATCGCATCGACGACGAATAAGGTTTCAGAAGGATTAACCGCAGCAGTTAATGCTTTGATCTCCTCCATCATCGCTTCATCAATAGCCAAGCGACCAGCGGTATCGATAATTAAAATATCTTGATACTGGATTTTCGCTTCTTCAATAGCGCGTCGAGCGATATCAATCGGGTTTTCGTCGCTAGTTGAATTGACGAATTTGGCATTCACCTGACCTGCCACTTGCTCAAGCTGGGCAATCGCTGCCGGACGGTAAACGTCAGCAGAGACTAGCATCACCTTTTTCTTATGACGCTCTTGTAAAAACTTCGCCAATTTACCGGCCGTGGTGGTTTTACCCGCCCCTTGCAAGCCAGCTAGTAGATAAACAACTGGCGGTTTACCCGTCATCTCAAGCTGCTGATTGGCACTGCCCATCATTTCGGTCAGCTCGTCATGGACAATTTTGACAAATGCTTGACCCGGTGCCAACTCTTTCAGCACTTCTGCACCAAGCGCTTGCTCTTTGACGCGCTTCACAAAATCACGGGTGACCGGTAGCGCCACATCCGCCTCTAACAATGCCATGCGCACTTCACGCAAGGTGTCTTTGATATTGTCTTCGGTCAGTTGCCCAGTCCCGACAATATTGCGCAGACTCGACGATAAGCGTTCTGTTAAGGTATCAAACATAAATAACTCTCAGTTAAAGTAATTCTTGGTGAAAACAATATTTACTTAAAATAATGCTTACTTAAAATAATGCTTACTTAAAATAATGCTTACTTAAAATAATGCTTACTTAAAATAATGCTTACTTAAAATAATGCTTACTTAAAATAATGCTTAGTGAAACTGGCTTCAGCTCAAATAGCGGATAAATATTCTTAGGGAATACTGTAAAGTATTTAATCGTATCTTCATAAAAACAATGATAAAAAACAGTATATTATCAACACTATAGCACCAAGACGACGCCAAAATTATAATGATTTTGCAAATACAGCATTACCAAAGCTTGGCGCGGCGCTTTATGACTTATAGACAATCGCTTTACAAGCTAGGCATATGAGCGCTTATTCAAGCAAACTTGGCCAAGCATTTATAAGGAATAAGCAAGTTGGTGCTCAATTGGCACCCATTTTATGATAAATTGGACGATTATTCTAATCATTCCGATAATACCACTTTAGCATTAAATTGAGCGGCTATTTTGCGCTCAGTATGAGATGAGGCATTATATCTGTGCACTTTGCATTCTTACTTGCTAGCCTAGCCTATATCTTAGTCAGCGCTTACCTTAGTTGGGCACTGACTCGGGATAAGCCTATCCATAAAGGCATCAGTTTGGGATTATTGATGGTCGGCATGCTCGCGCATGCGGCGCTACTTTATCCTTATGTTGTTACGCTTTACGGGCTAAACTTTAATCTTTTTAATATCATTAGTCTAATCAGCTTATTCTTTTTGTTCTTCTATTTTTTATTTTGTTTGTATCGCCCTATCGTCAGTCTGGGCATACTGGCAGCGCCAACAGCATTGCTAGGGTTGACAATTGGCTATATTGGCCGTGCGCCTTATCAACCCATTACAAATATCAGTATTGGGCTTGAAGCTCATATATTACTATCACTTGCCGCCTATTGTGTGCTGCTGATGGCAGCGGTGCAAGCGCTATTTTTACGCCTACAAATACGCGAACTCAAGCACCACTCTATTCATCGTTTTTGGGTGAATAAACTACCGTCACTACAAAGTATGGAGAGTCTATTATTCGATATGCTATTGGTCGGTTTTGTCCTACTAAGTATCGCATTGGGCATTGGCTTTATCTATGTAGAGGATTTGATGGCGCAGCATATTGTGCATAAGACCGTGTTTAGCCTTCTGTCTTGGTTATTGTTTGGGGCGCTACTGGTCGGTAATTGGCGTGCTGGATGGCGGGGCAAACGTGCCGCCAATATGACTATCTATGCTTTTATCCTATTAGCCATTGGCTTTGTAGGCAGCAAGTTTGTGTTAGAGATGCTGATATAAAATCAGCGCTGCAACAACAATAGGTCTAGAAAAAAGCCGTGAGTATTGATGAATAATACTCACGGCTTTTTTTAACCTTCTGTTAACCAGCACTTGTCAATTTGAAATCGCTCTAATTAAAGGCTAATTAAAAACCACGGTTTTATTACCCGCTACAATCACGCGGTTTTGTACATGCCAGTTCACGGCGCGTGCTAAGACATTGCGCTCGATATCACGACCAATAGCGCGCAGCTCGGCCACACCTTGACGGTGAGTGACTCGGTGTACATCTTGCTCAATGATAGGGCCTTGATCAAGCTCAGCGGTGACGTAATGCGCAGTCGCGCCAATGAGTTTCACACCTTTATCATAAGCCTGACGATAAGGGTCAGCTCCCACAAATGCAGGCAAAAATGAATGGTGAATATTGATGACTTGCATCGGCCAACGCTTGACAAAATCAGACGACAATATCTGCATATAACGCGCCAACACTAGCAAATCATTGCCTTCCATCAACGTATGAATTTGCTCTTCTGCCTCTGATTTATTGTCTTTGGTCACTGGCACATGATGGAAAGTAATACCGAAATTTTCTACCGCTTGACGCAAGTCTTCGTGATTACTAACAACAGAGGTAATCTCGCAATCAAGTAAACCTCGCTGATGCCGCCATAACAAATCCAACAATGCATGATCAAACTTTGATACTAAAATACCAACTTTCGTCTTAATCGCATTATCATGTAAACGCCAAGCCATGTTATGGCGCTTGGCTACCGTATGCGCAAAACTGGCTTCAAAATTCTCAATAATCTCGCTCAATCCTGCCAAAGCAAACTCTAAACGCATAAAATATTGACCACCCTCATGAGCAGTTGAATACTGATCGAGAGTGATAATATTAGCGCCATAGCGATGGATAAACTCAGATACCGCTTGCACGATACCAGCTTGGTCACGGCATTTAATCAATAGCGTGGCAGTATCGATTGTCGTCTTGTTAGACAGGTTATTAGATAGTTTATGAGATAGTTTATGAGATGAGTTTTTTACTGAAGTAATCGTTGCAGTGTCTGACATAGTGCGCCCAATCAAAAAATTAAACTTGCTACTGACTTTCAATACGGTCATTAGCATAGGAAACCGACTATTCTAATCGCTTTTACCTAACTTTGCTGATTGAGTTGGTTGTATTTCGTTATTGAGGTTATAAATATGAAAACCCCCAACGCAGGGTTAGGGGTTTTTGCTTGATAGTAGTATGTGATTGAGCAGACTACCTACTAAAGTGTGGTTTATTCGATTGTAATATTTCTAGAAAATCCTGAACCGTTACTGTTAACACCTATTGTAGAACCCAAATCAAATGCTTGATTGAAGTCTACAATAAAGCTGTTATAGCCTTGTGCTGTTGTCGTTGGAATTACGCCATTAATAGACACAGAGTAACTTGTTTGATAAGGAGATAATACTATTTTAGATGTATTTTTCTCGGCATTAATATTCACACTCAAACTGTTTACACACACCACACCAGCATCACCAAACGGACTGGTATCACCAATCCAAGGAGAGAATAAGTTTGGATCCTCTACTCTCAAGTCACTTGCCAAATATGGTAGAGAATAGTTAATACTTTGAGTATTTTCACTGCCATTCAAGAAAGTAGAAGCCTCAAAACGCACTTTTACCCAGCTTGAATAACGAATTGGATAGCGAATCTCAAAGTCTGCACGACCTTCTTCATCAGTCACGAATGAATAACCGTCATCAGATAGTGTGCCACCAATAATTGCTACGGGATTGATAGCATCAAGACTATTGTTGCTATTCACATCTTCATCACTATCTAAAGTATAGTTATATTCAGGACTGTCTTCACTAATAATCCAATCCGTCTTCTGCAGTACAGGAACTAATTCTGCAAAAGTTATAGGTTCAGGTGTATTCACATTACCATCGGCGTCTGTAGTATTGGCCGCTTGATAAGTCACATTGCTATCAAGCAAACAAACTTTACCTTGAGCATATTCAATAGCATAAGATTTGATCGATACTTCTTTATTTGGTACCGCGCGCCCTGAGCCATCCATAACAGATATTGAACCGCGAACCGTGTAATAAATATTATCAGTAGATAAGACATTACTAAACGCTAAGGTTGTATAAACCGCTTCTTTCGATACCGTAATATTAGTTGTTTTGGTGCCAATGCTGGCATTGTCGTTTAATAAGCGAGCATTAATAATCACGCCACCGATAGGTGAGCTGGCATTGGCTTGATATACCACACGCGCCTCGCCTTTGCTGTTTGTAACTGCGGTAGCAGCAGATAAGCGGCCAGCTGATGAATCTGCAGCACGACTGAATACAACCGTTTGCCCTTCTACTGGCACATCATTTTTGTCTTTAACCGTAGCAACAACTTCTGTGCTACTGCCGGGTGTGATGACTGATTTCACTGCTTGAAACAGCATCTTCGCAGGTGTAGTGGCTCTAAAACGGGTATCAACTGTGGTTTGATACTTAAGCGCACCGTTAGTCATTTCACCCAGCACAGTTGCCTGTAATACCGTTGTACCGGCAAGCGTAGACGTTAGTACCACAGGGACAGTAATAATATTGCCTTGAATATTTCCTGCAGTGATTGCTTGAGTAACAATCACGTTATTGTTAGCAAATGTACCAATCGTTGTTTGTACCTCTACAATCTTACCAATAAGCGCAGTCGCTTGGGCTGGAGAGTCAGTACGGATTTGTACATTAATATTTTGTGCCGCATTGACATCATAGACATCTTCAATATTAATGAAACTAATACCTGCTTGTGATACTTTAACCAAATCAAGACTGCTAGTACTACGCTGTGCAACTAGTGCACGCTCACCAGTGGCTCTGGCAAAAATACGTAAGTTACCGTTATTATCAAAATTCAAATCAGCTTCGTTGATATTAAATACTGCTTTACCATCTACATTACTAGTAGCAGTCGCACTAGAATGGATAATATCACCGTTCGCGTCGACTAACTCCATATCAGCATTGGCAATAGCACGTCCCGCACCATCTACTAATGTGGTCGTGATAGTAGTAGATGCGCCATCTTTTAGATTAGCGTCTGTAGCTGTAATAGTAATTTCTGTACCGATAGCTGATAGGCTTAATGATTTCTCTTCACGTACTTGCATGCTGACTTTGCCATCTGCATCATATTGTGGCGTGACGATTTTGGCATTGATTACTACGCTATGATTTAGACGTGAATTGATAGAATTGGCTGCTAAGATGACGCCAATATCGATCTGACCATTAGCATCAGTAGTTACCATGCTTGGTGTAGTTAAAGCCGCTCCACTTGCTTCTAAAGCTTCGATATTCAGCTGTACAGGCACCCCTGCTAAGATACCACCTTTACTGTCGGTCACACGGAAAGTGGCATTAGTTTGATCGCCACCAGTGTTTAAAGTAGGTTTATCCGAAGATGCTATTAGCTGATAACTATCAATCGTAGCCGTATCGACTGCAACGATGTAGTTTTGCTCCAATTTGACATTTTCAGCAGTCGTTGTGGTCGCCGTTAAACGAATGCCATCTGCTAAAATTGCTTGATTAACATTAGCACCACTTTCAAGTGTCAGGTTGAATGTCGCCACACCATCACTGTTAGTATTCGCAGTCCCATTAGAGACACTAACGCCTGTTCTTAAAGGATCATCAACATTTAAACTTACTTCACGATTGGCAACAGCGCCATCTTCATTCTCTAAACGAACAAATACTTTAAAAGTATCACCTTTGGTATTAACGACTTTATTTGCACCAATAGTAAGACTTTCAGTCGTACTAGTTGGTACAGTAGTACGGACAGTACTCGTCTGCGTCACAATATTTCCACTACTATCAGCTGCTGATAATGCCACCACAAAACCTTCATCTAACTCAATCTTTTGTGCATCAGTTAAGTTATTTGATACGGCGATAGTAAATACAGCTTTACCTGAGTTATCAGTGGTTTGACTACCAGATATTAAGGTAACTCCTTTGCTAGCGATAGAAGCTGGTAATGAAAGGAAAATGTTTTGTCCAGTGATAATATTACCTTTACTGTCTTTTGCTACTACTTCAATCTGTGTTTGACCACCATTTAGGTTTAAAGCATCTACTGGGTTAGCTAATAGAGAAATGGCCGATGTCATCGACTGGACTTTGATTTTAACTTGCTGTTGTTTTCCAGTCAGTGTTTCTGTCAAAGTAGCTGTTAATACTTGCTTTCCAAGCGTCTCTTTTTGCGCATCTGTCAAGTTGGCTGGTACCACCACATTAAAACTAACAAGGCCAGTAGCAGTTGTACTTGCAGTAATAGTTGATGATCCAATTTGACCATTCACGGTCAACAAACTGGCCAGTTGTTTATTAGAAAAGGTCAATTTAACAGGCTGACTTGCAATTTGCTCACCAGAAGACTGGTCATTCAACTGGGCTTGTATGCTAGAATTACTACCAACGTTATTGAGGATATAGCCTGCTTGGCTGTTAATATTATTGGTAGCATTCAGAATATTTAGAGTGACCACTGGAGTGATAATGGTGACTTTTGTGGCTGCAGAGTTATAGACAATACCGTTTTCAACATAAGACAATTGATAATTAATACCAGTATTTTTAAGGTCGGTACGTTCAGCGGCTGTTAGATCACTTGGTATATTAACCGCAAATAAGGCATCACCATTGAAGTCAGTCATCGCCGACTGTGTGACAGTGACTCCATAACTAAGTGCCTTGGCCCCCAATTGAATAGTAATTTCTTTATCTGAAACCGGCTTAACGTTGCTACCTTTAGTCGTCAGCTTAACACTGATATTACCGTTACCACCTAGCTCACTGATAGATGGTGTCGCAATAGATGCAAACTGAATACTGGTTGCTGGCTGCGCAACTTTGATATTTCCTGGCAACCTAGACTGAGTGCCATCCTCGTCCGTTATTACCGCTGTATAACCAATTCCCGACTTTATCAAATTTTCACGTTGCGTTGGCGTTAAGCTTTTGCTGATGCCAATACTAAATTCTGCTATTCCACTACTATCAGTAATAAGCTCATTACCGATAATAGTAATTCCAGTACTTGTACTTTGATCTAACACTACTTTGACTGTACGACCCACTGCTGCACTACCGTTCTTACGTTTACCAGAAACTTGCAGTTTGAACTGTTCTGCTAGCGCGCTAACCGTCGTAGGTAAGCTTTGTGCTGATAATTGGATATCGCTCTGACCTATGTCTGAGCCAATACGAATCTTTTCGCTACTGACAGAGCTCGGTACTCCTGAAGATTCTATGATGCTTGCTGTTAAAGCAAATGCTGTCGCTTTTTCTAACTGTAGTTTCTGATCTTCTGTCAAGTTGTTAGGCACTCTTACTGTGTAGCTAACTTCACCTTTACTATCTGTTATTTGCTCAGAGTTATTCTGTAGCGTTAATAGACCAGCATTAGCTAAGTCCTTGGGCAAGCTTGCTGTAACTTTCTGACCTGCAATGATACCGCCGCGACTATTATTAACACGGAAACTAATAACAGCACTACCACCTGAGCTTGATAGTTCTTTCTTGTTGCTTTCATTAAAGTTAATTTTATATTCTGCAGTAGGTAGATAAACTATGCTAGAAGCTGTTTTTGAGGTTGATGAACGATTAGGCTCAGTTAAGACAACCGTATAGCTAATACCGTCTTTGATAAGAGTTTTGCGGTCAGCCTCACTCACAGTCGCATCAACGTTCAAGGTCACATTGGCTTGCCCTTGAGCATTAAAAGTCACTTTGTTAGAGCTTAGGCTCACGCCAGTCAATTCATCATTAAGTTTAATGGTAGCTGTCGACCCACTGATAGCTGTCGGTACTTTAGAATTTTTAGCAGTAGCAGTAATAGCAATAGTTTGACTGTCGCCATAAGCACTAAGACGACTAGAGCTACCAGTCACTGTTAAAGCATAATCAGAGACAGGAAGCGCTGCTTTGAATTCACCTTTAGTTTCTTTAGTAGCGCCACTTTCTTCTGCAATATTGATAGCATAAGCGATCGCTTTACCTACTAGCGCTGTACGGTCAGCGACTGATAATTTATCATCAACTTGAATTGTAAATGTCGCTAGACCGTTATCATCAGTAACTTTGGTACTACCGCCAACGATAGCAATTCCTTTGACGTTGGCAATACCTAAGCCAACCGCTACATCTTTGACGCGAGCACCTTTACTATTTTTGGCAATAACACTAAGGGTTGCCGTATCACCATATACGTTTAAAACGTTATTGGAGACCGAGCTCGTAGTTAACGAAGTACTGATATCAAGCTCACTTTCGATAACTTGGGTACCGTCACCACTACCTTTTTTGCTGACTGAAACTTTTAGCTCTTGCGGTGCAACCGCAGTGCCATCTGCTTTCTTAGCAGTCGCTACTAACGTAAAACCATTTTTTATCAGGTCATCTTTATCAGCAACTGCTTGCGGATTGAGCTTTAATGCATATACTGCATTGCCATCATTGTCCGTGGTTTGGGTGCTTTGACCTTCGATAGTGATACCGTTATTTTCAGAATCCACTACTTTTAGAGTCACGGCTTTACCAACCATCGCTCCACCAGATACTTTTTCAACAGCTTTAACCGTAACGCTAAAGGCTGCTTGCTCATCAGACAACTCAATAATAGTAGGCGCTGTGCTCAGTTTTTGGATAAAGAAGTCTGGCTCGACGTCTGGCACTTGTTCGCCACCACCAGTATTACCATTACCACCAGTACCAGGTTGCGTGATACCCAAATCAGGCGCCGGTGCAACAGAATCTACGGTATCACCGTCACCGCCGCCACCGCAGCCTGCCAATGCTAAAGCACAAGTCAAAGAAGTGAGCTGAAACAGTTTAGAGGTAAAAGGCAATGAGCTATATGACATTTTTTGGACTCCGCGTCAGCAGTAATTTATTCGAACAAATAAGCGAAAATCATTACACAGAATCATAATAGATTGGTAATGATACATAGATTTACATTAATACCCGTTGTATTAACAGATTGTATTAAATATATAACAGCAACTTTACTGACTTTTGTTATAACTTACAACTAAAAATTAATCTTTACTATTAAATAATCAACAACATAGACAGCGAATTTCAGGGTATAATAGCCATCCTTTAGATCGACAATAATCATAAAAATATTTGAGTATTCATCGCTTTTATGGTATAAATGTCGGCTTTAAAATTTTCTGAATTGGTACGCTTGTTATTTGCCTTTAGATAACAGCAATATCAACTCAACATTCATATAGTTTTGTTTGGTGCAAAGCTGCCGCTTGCTGTGTCCATGCCGCAAAAACGTGCAACTTGCCCAGACTGGTATGAGAAAAACTCATACCTCATAGATTAGGAGTTCGCCATGTCTCGAGTTTGCCAAGTGACTGGAAAGCGCCCTATGGTGGGTAATAATGTTTCGCACGCAAACAACAAAACCCGTCGTCGCTTTCTACCAAACCTTCATAACCATCGTTTTTGGGTAGAGTCTGAAAATCGTTTTGTACGTCTACGTGTGTCTACCAAAGGTATGCGCACTATTGACAAACTTGGTATCGATAAAGTGTTAGCAGATATGCGCGCACAAGGTCAAAAAGTATAAGTAACGACTGGCAGCTTAATGTCTCGATAATTTTCGTCATTTAAGCTGCTTTTCTACTACATCATTATATTTGTAGTTACTTAATATTTTAGATCCGTACCTATCGTTTGAAGACCCCTCATTTACAGGAAAGCTATCATGAGAGATAAAATTAAATTAGTATCAACAGCTGGTACTGGGTATTACTACACCACTACTAAAAACAAACGCACTATGCCTGGCAAAATGGAAATGAAGAAATTCGATCCAAAAATTCGTCAGCACGTGATGTTTAAAGAAGCTAAAATCAAATAACTGCTATAATTTATAGAATATATTTTCATAAATACTTCCTATAAATAAGTTATTTGAAAAAAAAGGGTATATCAATTGATATACCCTTTTTTATGCTTGCTACTTTTTATGATAACTATTTTAATTGACTACTACTAGCCAGCTTAACAGCAACCCAGCTCATCACTAACTATAGTGCGTCGGCTCTTTGTCATAAACATGCGCATGCCATTGGCTCATCTGCTTTTGCATAATGACCTGAATCGCCGCATGAATCATATGCTGACCTATCGCTTGGGTATCACTACCGAGCAGCTCTTTAAGCTTTTCAGAAAAATCAATGGTCATCAGCGGCGCTTCGTCTTGTTCCGCGTCACGTAACAATAAGCGACCATCTTCTGCCTCTACCAACTCAAGGGTAGTCTCTTTGGCAAATCCTGCAAATTGATCCGTACTTTCGTTATCTACTTCTATATCATTATCGATATCGTATGGCATGAATTGGTTCCTCATTGTCCCGTCTAATACTTGCAAGAAAAATCGCGCGTCGCAACATTATTGTTTTACAGTAATACGGGTAAAACTATCTTAGTCATACAATGGACGCTTTGGTCTTGAAATTCAAGGCTTGTCACATAAGTCTTCTACATAAAGGCTCTTTGGGTGTGCTATCACTGATAGTATTAGCGCCAGTAGCGTAATTTTGCCACAGTAAATAAGAAGGCAACAAACATACCGAGATAATACATGAGCTTTAACTCTAATGTCGGATCTCGATATTTAAATGGTAAGGCTACAGTGGCGGTGGCGGTCGGAAATATCAACAGCATCAACAGCCAGTTTTCGATGACATTGAGCCAGCCTTGTAAATCAGTACCGTTACGTAATGATGCCAGCCCTAGCAGCAAACAGGCGATAATTAAGCTGGTGAATAAGCCATTGGGTAGGTCTTTTGGATAGATGATATTGGCAATCTTGGTCGGTATGATTCTCATGTAAAATTCCAGTCACGCTTGTAGCGCGTGACTTAATAATTAAAAATTGTGTAAAAACAGCCTATCATAAATATTGCAGTGCACTATTTACCAAACAGCTTTATCTCTGCTCATAAGACTCTAACTGTAAGTACCCATCAACCAAAGCATCGATATACAAGAGGTTAAATAGCCCAAGCTAATAGCATTCCAGCTCTCTATATGCATGCCTTTAACTTTGTTAAGTATCTTCGAACCTAGCCAAAAAAACAGGGGAATGCCCAGCATAAATGCAGGCACAATGACCGCAGCATGACGTAATACTTCACCAGTATCATCACCCACCATTAGCCGAAAGCCATAACCTGCCAGACTTAGAACCAAGGCAAATACAGCCAAGCCAATAGTAATACCCTTTGGCACCAAGCTGCGTTGCTGTGTCTCATTCTGAATTGGCTGCTCAGTGCTTTGCTCTGACTCAGGTGATTCTGACGAATTGATTGAGTTTTTTGTGTCCATATTTCACCTTTACGTAACTTGCCGTTATGCATCGTTATCCGTTATACAGCACATTTTGCTACTATTCTTTTATGACGAAAATGACTGACGAACGTATTTACCAATCACATAAGACCGTGGTTATTCATTACCATTAGCCAAAGCCAGCTCAGCACGCATAGCATCAATAGCCACTTTATAGTCATCTTGGTTAAAGATCGCCGACCCTGCCACAAACATATCAGCACCCGCTTCGGCAATGGCTCGGATATTACTGGCTTTGATACCGCCATCTACTTCTAATCTGATATCACGACCACTGGTGATGATGCGCTGACGAACTTGGCGCACTTTTTCTAACGTCCCTTCAATAAATGACTGACCGCCAAAACCTGGGTTGACGCTCATCAATAAAATTTGATCTACCTTGTCCATCACATAGTCTAAATAATGTAATGGCGTTGCGGGATTCAATACTAAACCACATTCAGCACCGCCATCTTTGATCAGCTGTAAAGAGCGATCAATATGCCCACTGGCTTCTGGATGAAAAGTGATAACACTCGCACCTGCTTCCAAAAACTGCTCAATCATGCCGTCAACTGGTGAGACCATCAAATGTACATCGATTGGTGCATCAATCCCATAATCACGCAGCGCCTTACAAATCATACTACCAAAAGTGAGATTGGGTACATAATGGTTGTCCATTACATCAAAATGAATCACATCAGCGCCTGATTCCAACACCCTTTCAACCTCTTCACCTAAACGTGCAAAATCAGCTGAGAGTATTGATGGGGCGATAAGGTAAGGTTTAGAAGGAATAATCATAGTTGAGCTACCTGATTCTGTTGAAATAAAATACGAATAAAATAAAAAGAAACTAAGGACTGACTTTAAAAAACTGAGTCTTTAAAGCAATAATGTTAAGAACTAAAACCACTAGCGCTGCTTATACTGGGTTTTGCAATAAGCACGACCGACCTCGAAGCCTCGCTTAGCTTGATGTTTGGTCGCGCGATTACTGACACGCTGACGCCATAAGCGAAAAGATGACGGCTTTAGCGTTTGGCGCATCAGCTTAATCACGCCTGCTTCATTGAGACCATAGCTATGCTCTATCGCCCCAAATGGTGTTCTGTCCTCCCACGCCATTTCTATTACTCGTGAGATTTGCGCGTCATCTAGCACTTTATCACCCGACTCATTGACTACAGTTGCGATAAGCTCATCTGAACGTGTCTGTCTGTCATTTGATTCAGTACTAATATCAGCATGCTGATTATTTTTTAGAGCCGCGGTCATATCGGCTTGCATGGTCGCAAGCGATGACTGAACGGTTTGCTGCTTACAAGCCAAACCATCGACTACTAATGCTGTCAGATTACTTACCATAAAACCTTACCTTTAAAGATGCTTAACAGATACTTAGCCAACTTCTATTTTACATTAATCTATTTTATATCAATAAGTACGCTTGACTAAATAATCAGCGTAACTGTCTGTAAATTTATCGATCAGAGCATCATTCTAATACTGGACTTAGCTCATTTGCGCCATACGCCAGTGATGTTCAATATGATCGTTAATCACCGTTTGGATAAAATAGTAGCTATGATCGTGACCCGCCTGATAACGCAAGGTTAAGGGCTGATTGGCTTTGTCACAAGCGCGTTGTAATTTGGTGGTTTGCAGTTGACCTTCTGCCAAAAAATTATCAGCCGCGCCTTGATCCACCAAGATACTTGCATACTGCTGCCCCGATTTTTCAATCATCTGCGCAGCATCTGCCTGCGCCCATCGTGATTTATCATCGCCGAAGTATTCTGTATAAGCGGCTTGCCCCCATGCCGACTCACTGGCCGCGCACACAGGCGATAAAGCTGAGACACTCACAAACTTGCCTGGAAACTTAAAGCCCAATAGTAATGCTCCGTGACCGCCCATCGAATGCCCTGTCACGCCGATACTGTCAATAGGAAATTCTGAGCGTAACAAGTCATATAACTCATCAACGATATAGCTTTGCATATTAAAATGCTCTGACCAAGGTGCTTGCGTCGCATCGACATAATAGCTGGCACCCTGACCGACAAAATAGCGGTCGTCGTTTGGCACATCGCTGTCATCACTACTTCGAGGTGATGTATCAGGGGCGATAAATATCATGCCAAGCTCACTGCATTTTTGCTGAAAATGCGCTTTGTGGGTGACATTATCAGCATTGCAAGTGAGACCTGATAAATATAGAATCGCAGGACAACGGCGACCAGCAAGCGCTTCATCTGGCAGATAAATGCTAAAGGTCATCGGCGTTTTGGTCGATAATGATTGATGGCTATAGTAATGCTGCTCACCATCGAAACAGCGGTTGACGCTGATCTGCGTGATTTTTGAGTTAGTAGATAGACTGTGTTTATAAGAGTTGTTCATAAGCGACATCCTTTTTATCCAAAGTAAAGTACACGATGACTTATAAAAAGCATTGGTAAAGTAATACTAGTACTTCTCCAAACTCACTTAGTACTCAATCATTATACCATTCACAAGAATTAAAGTAGTAAGGAAAGCGAGTGTCAGTATTACAGATTCTAGACTGAACGAGCTTAATACGGCTCATCGTGATTTTTGGGTTGCGGGTTTGGGGTTTACTGTTAGTTGTTAATTGGCAGTGATCGCAGTATTAGCCACTGGCTGACCAGAAGCACTATCCTCTACGATATTAATGGCGATAGAATCACTGTCATTAATAATGCTGGCAACTGGTGGTCGGGTTTTATCAAACAATACTTGTTCGAACGCTGGCAAAGCAGTCTCCATCAGACTACCAATCACCATCTGCGGCTCTGATGGTTCAAAACCCATCGCACTTTCACGCTCATTCACACGCAAACGGGCAGCTTTAAAGGCAGATTCAAAACTGGTATTGCTACGCAGGCTTTCAGCAAAAAACGCTTGCCCAAAATAGGTCATCTCAGCAGTATTGGTACAGCCAAACGATGCCTTATCCACCGCTGATGCGGTAATCACCACCGTGGTTGGAGAGGCCAATTCATCGATAAATGAGCCTGAATAGCAAGCAGATACCACAATCACCCGCCAGCGAATACCTGAAGCGTCTAGCGCCTCCCGTAACCATGCGGCGTCTAGATTCTCCATTGCTAATGGTGGATTTGCTAATTGAATGATATTTTCGTTGCCGTGTGAAGACAAGGTTAGGAATAACACATCCTCATCGGCATTCATCTGCTGACCAATTTTCTTTAATCCACGCAGAATACTGGTTTTGGTAGCGATTGGCTCATCAAGCCAACTATAAGTATTGTTGATCAACGAGAGTGAATGTCCACTAGTGCCAAAACGCACATCGAACAGCTCACGCACTTTATTAATCTCAGAGCGAAAAACGTCTTGACCAGAGAATCCTGCCACACCCATAAAATACCAGTCGGTCTTGCCTGAAGTGCTGGGATCGATACTGTTTAATGCTTGCTGTAACAAACGAGGCTGCTCGTATAATGCCGCTTCTGCTAAAACAGGCTCTACAGGAATCTGCTTAAATATAGGCTGGTCCGCGACATTACGCTGCCAAATCGTCAACAGTGCGACTGCACCTACCAATACAATGACCCGCTCCCACCACGGTATACGTAGACGACGAGAAAAAATCCATAATAACGCGAGCGTCTGCCATAAAAACAGCACCAAAAACAGTATGGGTAAAAGTGAATAGCTCCAATCTGGCAACCAACCATAACTGCCTAAAAACTGCACCAAACTTTGTAATAGTGCAGATAAGGTATCAGCCACTAACCACAATACCACGGGCACAAACACCAACGTTTGATTGCCAGAACGCCGTGCCAAAATGATGCCGCCCAATAAAATTATCATCGGCCAAATCAAGTAGCTGACCAACCCTTGCTCATTAAAGATACTGCCATTTTCCGCGGCTAACCAAGAAAACAGTACATTACTACCGAGTGCCAATAGTGCAAATACGGCAAACTGGATAAAGGTAGGTTTTACCCAAGAAAACGCGCGCGTCGACCCTACTAGCATCCACAAGGTTGCAATAATATTGGCAGCGAAATTGAGCGAAAAACGCTGAAGCGATACGGTTTTTAACGACGCAAGTGACAAAGACTTAGACCTCTAGCCAGTCGAGAAAAGAAAGTGAGTTGATGATGATTTTTGGTGTGGCAGCTACCTACGAAATGTCATTAATTCACATTTTTTATATAGCATATGGACATCAAGATTACATGCAATTCACAATGAGATGATTTTAAGAGACGAATAGCAAAGACTAAAAATATGACTAAACAGTTTAGCTCGCTAATATAACGCGATTGTAACGGATTGTCGGTCAAGAGGATAAGGCTGATTTGTAAAATGCGCTTAAATTTGGCTAAGAACATATAAAAAAGGAGGTCTTGAATCCAAGACCTCCTTTTTTCTCAATCATGACTGTATCAAAGACTCACTACTATCTCATCAAAAGCTCATTCACACGTCTTAAATAAGCGGCTGGATCATCTAATTGACCGCCATCTGCTAGTAAGGCTTGGTCAAAAATTACTTGCGCCAATTTATCAAAATCGACGTCAGATTGCTCGCTACTTTCAAGCTTTTTAATCAATGGATGATCAGGGTTGACCTCTAATGTCGGCTTGCTTTCTGGCACATCTTGACCCATTTGTTTAAGCATCTGAATCATTTGTGGTGATAGCTCACCTTCACCAACGACCAAGCAGGCAGGACTATCAACCAAACGCGTCGATACTTTAACGTCTTTGGCACGTTCGCCTAACGCTGCTTTAAGTTTATCGACAACAGGCTTCATGGTTTCTTGCGCTTTTTCAGCTTCCGCTTTTTCGGCTTCGTCTTGCAAGTCGCCCAAATCAACGGCACCTTTCGCGATGTTTTGTAGCGGTGTCTCATCAAATGAGGTCAAGAAGTTCATTGCCCATTCATCGACACGGCTGGTCATCAAAATAACTTCGATACCTTTCTTTTTAAACAGCTCAAGTTGTGGGCTATTTTTAGCAGCTGCTAGATTGTCAGCCGTTAGATAATAGATGGCTTTTTGACCCTCCTTCATACGCGCTTTATAGTCTTCAAAGCTGGTCGTCACACTATCCTGAGTACTGGTCGCATAACGTAGCAATTTGGCAATACGTTCTTGATTGCCCATGTCTTCGCCAACGCCTTCTTTGATAACATCACCAAATTCAGCGTAGAACTGCGCGAATTTTTCTTGCTTATCACTGTCTTCACTGTTGGCTAGACTGGCCAGCAACGTCAAAATACGACGGGCGTTACCATCGCGGATAGACTTCACATCACGCGACTCTTGTAATAGCTCGCGGCTGACGTTCAATGGCAAGTCTGCTGAATCAATCACCCCTTTTACGAAACGCAGGTACATTGGCAATAATTGCTCAGCTTCATCCATAATAAAGACGCGCTTCACGTATAGCTTTAGTCCATGCTGCTGGTCACGAGTATATAAATCGACAGGGGCTTTTTTCGGAATATATAGCAGCTGAGTATACTGAACACGACCTTCGACACGGTTATGCGTCCATGCTAGTGGCGCATCCATGTCATAGGTGATGTTTTTATAAAAATCGATATACTCTTCATCTTCAATCTCAGATGCCGTACGTGTCCATAGCGCGCTGGCTTTATTGATAGTTTCCCATTCATCGGTCAATACCATCTCGCCGCTGGTTGGAGCGCTGTTTTCTTCAGAATCGTCGCCCTCTTCTTTGACATCTTCTTGCCAAACTTCTTTACGCATCTGAATCGGCAAGCTGATATGGTCTGAGTATTTATTAACCAACTGCTTAATTTTGCCACGGTCTAAATAGCTGTCTTCACCCTCACTATATTGCTCTTTTAAATGCAAAGTAATGGCGGTGCCACGAGTTTCTTTCGTGATAGGCTCAACAGTAAAGCTACCCGTACCATCAGATACCCAGCGCACGCCCTTATCCGCAGGCTCGCCCGCTTTACGTGATTCGACGCTAATCGTATCGGCAACGATAAAACCTGAATAGAAGCCAACCCCAAACTGTCCGATTAATTGACCATCTTGCTTTTGTGATTCAGATAGCTTGTCTAGGAAAGCCTTAGTACCTGATTTAGCAATTGTACCCAAGTTTTCGATGGCATCGACTTCATTCATGCCAATACCATTATCGGTAAAGGTGATGGTTTTGGCATCTTCATCGACAGCAATGCGAATTTTTAGCTCACCATCGTCTTCATAAAGACTGTCATCATTGGTCGCTTCAAAGCGCAATTTATCACAAGCATCAGAGGCGTTTGAAACCAGCTCACGCACAAAGATATCAGAATTAGAATAAAGCGAATGGGTGACTAGATGTAGCAGTTGCGCTACTTCCGCCTCAAAGGTATGTTTTTTTAATTCAGGGCTGCTTTTATTAACATTGATGCTATCAACTTTTTGGTTATCAACTGGGGTCTGTTCACTCATAAAAAACTCCTTTAATTTATGTCAAAAACGTATCATAAAATAGCAAGCATTCAACTGTCTCTACTCAGCTACAAATTAAGCAGTTCAATTTCGAATATCGCTAAGCTGTTTATACTAATAGGGGCGCAGCAGAAAATTTCAAGCTAAAAAGCACAATTCAACAAAAACACCGCCCTAGTTTCCTAAGGCGGTGTCGTTATATCGATAATAGATTTAGTAATACGTTTTTAGATAGACCTATCAACTATAAGCAGCTAGGCAAATGCAGCGCTGGATCTGACTCACGAGCATTCATCGCATCTTCAACCGTTAAGCCTAGTGCTTTGGCAACGCCTGCGCCATAAGCAGCATCACACCAGTTACAGTTGCGAATGTGGCGATATTGAATAAAGTCCGGCACACCAGCCATATTATTCGCTGTGTTTTCAAATAGCACTTGTTGTTGCTCAGCACTCATCAAATTAAACAATGCGCGAGGTTGACTAAAATAATCGCTATCGTCTTCACGGAAGTCATAATGCGCCGCATAGCCGTCAATTTTTAATGGTGGCTCAGCATAATCAGGCTGCTCTTGCCACTGGCTAAAGCTGTTTGGCTCATAATGCGGGCGACTGCCATAGTTATCATCGACACGGCCTTGGCCATCACGATGATTGCTCATCACAGGGCAACGCGGCTTATTTACCGGAATCTGTTGATGATTGACACCGACACGATAACGCTGAGCATCGGCATAGTTAACCAAGCGGTTTTGTAGCATTTTATCCGGTGAAACGCTGATACCCGGTACTAAATTACTTGGGGCAAATGCGGCTTGTTCCACATCGACAAAGTAATTGTCAGAGTTTTTGTTTAATTCAAACTCACCCACTTCAATCAGCGGATAATCCCCTTTTGGCCATACTTTGGTCAAGTCAAACGGATGATAAGGAACGGTATCCGCCTCAGCTTCTGGCATGATTTGCACATACATTTTCCATTTAGGAAAATCACCATTTTCGATGGCATCGTACAAATCTTTTTGATGACTCTCACGATCAGAACCAACCACCTCTGCTGCTTCGGCATCGGTTAAGTTCTTGATGCCTTGTTGCGTGCGGAAATGGAATTTGACCCAAAAACGTTCTTTGGCTTCGTTCCAAAAACTATAGGTGTGCGAGCCAAAACCATGCATATTTCTATACGATGCTGGTAGACCGCGATCACTCATAACAATAGTAACTTGATGTAAGGCTTCAGGTAATAAAGTCCAAAAGTCCCAGTTGTTGGTCGCCGAACGCATATTGGTACGTGGATCACGTTTGACGGCTTTGTTTAGGTCTGGGAATTTGCGCGGATCACGTAAAAAGAACACAGGTGTATTATTTCCCACCATATCCCAGTTACCTTCTTCGGTGTAGAATTTCAAAGCAAAGCCGCGAATGTCACGCTCGGCATCAGCTGCGCCGCGCTCACCTGCGACGGTACTAAAGCGCGCGAACATCTCCGTCTGTTTACCCACTTCGCTAAAAATATCCGCACGGGTATATTTAGTGATGTCATTGGTCACGGTAAAAGTACCAAATGCGCCAGAACCTTTGGCGTGCATACGGCGCTCTGGAATCACTTCACGGACGAAATTTCCTAACTTTTCATTGAGCCAAACATCTTGCGCCAATAATGGACCGCGTTTGCCGGCGGTCATGCTGTTTTGATTGTCTGCCACTGGTGCACCATTGCCCATGGTCAATTGGGTCGGTGCATAAGGACATTTTTTATCGCTCATATCATTGTTCATATCGTTGCTCATAGTCATACTCCTGTGAATAGCAAATGGATTAAAGTACAAAACCTATTCTGAATACGCTTCTATTAATAGTTCCAGAATAGTTGTCAGCTTGTTCGAAAAACGGTTTGTTTTTTTCATAGTAATGTCTAATGACAGTCATGTTCTGTGGTTAGATACTATTACAACCCATTACCATTGATTTGTATAATTAATTAATTACATGCTTTCGTTTTGTTTTTCAGAACCACTTAACTTGTTTTTACTCATCCAAATACTTTACTCCTTAGGATGGTTGTTATTAACAATGATAAATATTAACAGTGCAAGCACTCTCTATCAGCCTTGCTATTACTTTTTTAAAGCGAATCGACCATATTAAATAGAGCTTAATTAAATACCACCGAGCAATTAACGCGGCATCGGACGAATGGTCAAAATTTGCTCACTACGACCAAAAGGGCCATGAACGTCATGCAACACGGCGCTCGTTAAGCCAATGCCATCATTGCCATACTGCTGCACCGCTTCGATGCCAAGCCAGCGACCTTGCGGCGCGCGGTGCATATGAATTTGCAAATCCGTATTGGGAAACATCCATTCTAATTCTGACAAGCCAAGCCCAAGGCGCGGCACAACGCCATTGGCCGTGTCGACCATGCCCAATAGATGCACCAAGTCATCAGTTGGCTTGCCCTCGATCATATCCAAATCATTAGTAATCCAGACCATACCGCGTCCTGGGCGACGCTGCGTATCATCAGCGACCAAGCGCACACTCTCAATAAACCCGCCCGGCCAGCCTTTCATGTCTTCCCAGATGGGCAATTCTTCGGGCTTATGTACCGCTTTTTGGTCTTCAATGCCTGCAATCTCGCTGGTATCTTGGGTCATTAGACGCCATGCCCGCGCAATAATCGCATCACGACCGCGACTGCTCATCACTGCTTCAATAAGCTCAATGGTCTTGCCCGGACGAATACAACACGTAGTAATGGTAAAGTCATCCAGTGGAATCAATCCTAAGATATCTAGGCTGATACGAGCGATACGCATGTTTTCTTGCGGCGCATAACCGTTGAGCTCAGCCGTGAGCAATCCTGTCGCTGGTGCCATATGCTGTTCATGCTCATTCCAAGCGCCTTGGGCATGTTTGGTTGGCTGATAATGTGCGACGTTGACGCCGTCTTCTCGCTGTTCTCGTTTGATAAAGTTATAATAAGCTGACATGACTGTCCTATGATTTATTTGATAAGCTCTTGTTGTTTTAATTTAAGAACCTGTCGACTCTTAATGACAAAAAATAATGCAACGACCATCGCGGCAATTAATACGCCATAAAAAACACTCTTTTCTCGCATAAAATGCAGAATATTACTACCTAACACGAATCCCACCACCACGATGACAAACAAATTCACTTTCAATTGCTTGTTAACCTCACCGAGAGTGGCTTCTGCCAATACAAATCCTTTTTTTTGCTTTTTCATTTTGTGTTACCTACTATACGTTACCTATTAGATGTCTTGTACAAAGCCTTATCTATTTACCCACTTGGGTGACTGGGATACGCAAGGCTTTAGGCAGACTGAAAGTGACATTTTCTTCGATGCCTGATAGCTCACTCGGTAAATCACCACCCCAATCTTGCAGCTGCTGTAGCACTTCTTGAATCAGTACTTCAGGTGCTGATGCGCCAGCGGTGACGCCGATACTCTGCACACCATCCAACCAGCTTTTATCCATCTCACTGGCATTGTCGATTAAATACGCACGGCAATTCATCCGCTCAGCCAGCTCACGCAGACGATTAGAATTGGAAGAATTGGGCGAGCCAACCACCAAGACCACCTCACAGCGACTGGCTAAGTCTTTTACCGCATCTTGGCGGTTTTGCGTGGCATAACAGATATCGTCTTTGCGCGGACCTTGGATACTAGGGAATTTTTCACGCAGTGCATCGATAACGCGTGCGGTGTCATCCATCGACAAGGTTGTTTGAGTGACAAACGCCAAACGCTCGGCATTCTGTACGCTCAATGCTGCCACATCAGCTTCGTTTTCAACCAAATGAATGTGACCGCCGTGGCGACGGTTAAAGCGCCCCATCGTGCCTTCCACTTCGGGATGTCCAGCATGCCCAATCAATACCGCATCCATACCCTCTTGCGCAAATTTAGCAACTTCGATATGTACCTTAGTGACCAGCGGACAAGTGGCATCAAATACGGTCAAATCGCGGCGTTCAGCCTCATCTTCGACAGCTTTTGATACACCATGAGCAGAAAAAATAACGATAGAGCCATCTGGCACTTCATGAAGTTCTTCCACAAAGACCGCACCGCGATTGGCCAAATCAGAGACGACAAATTTATTATGTACCACCTCGTGACGAACATAAATGGGCGGTTCAAAACGTGTCAATGCTTCGTTCACAATCGCAATCGCGCGATCCACACCAGCACAAAATCCACGTGGATTGGCAAGATAAATTTGCATAAGAGGGCCTATCATTAGATAATTTATTATTAAAGCTTAAATACACAACATTACTGTCAAAAGCTTTAATTCAAAAATTGGGATGAATTCATTACGCTACTTTAGCATAATTTACTTTTATTGCCTTTGAAAATAGCACGGTACTAGAGGCTGTTTTAACTAGAAGCACACACATATTCATACGTTCAAAGTATTTATCCATAGTGGCAGCGTTAACTGCACTCAATGCACCAAAAACGTGATTTATACTGTGTCATCCTATGCCATCTTTACATCGCTTCGATGATAACGACTGGTCAAAGGCGGCTTTAATTAAAATAAAAGCCACAAAAGCAGTTTATAATAGTGCATCGATGACAATGTCTATCGCCATACATGATGGCGATTTTTCTTTTTACCAGTTTTGAATTGTTTACTAAAACAG
Organism: Psychrobacter sp. AOP30-A2-5; assembly: GCF_052378115.1. NCBI lineage: Bacteria > Pseudomonadati > Pseudomonadota > Gammaproteobacteria > Moraxellales > Moraxellaceae > Psychrobacter > Psychrobacter sp. AOP30-A2-5. The sequence goes on from NZ_JBQSXK010000002.1 coordinate 124,219, forward strand.
CTTTGGCTCTTTTACTCGCACAGATTTGACTAGCACACACTCCATTAGGACACATTGTATGACAGGTTCATTATTTATTATTACTGCCGCCTCAGGTACGGGCAAAACCTCACTGGTAAAGCAGCTACTTGCCACGACTAACGACTTAACCGTCAGCGTATCACACACCACGCGCACGCCGCGTCCCGGCGAGATTGATGGTCATCATTATCATTTTACCGATGTCGAAAAATTTGTGACTGCCATCGGTGAAAACAAGTTTTTAGAACATGCTGAGGTCTTTGGTAATTACTATGGCACCTCGGAGCAAAGCGTGCGAACGCAATTAGAAGCAGGCGTCGATGTTATCTTAGAGATTGATTGGCAGGGCGCATTACAAGTCAAAAAAATCTTTACTGACGCCATTATGATTTTTATTTTACCGCCAAGTATTGCCACTTTACGTCAGCGTCTATCGACGCGTGGGCAAGATACTATGGAGGTAATAGAGCAACGTCTGGCTGGCGCAGTGACTGAGATGGCGCAATATGTCCATTTTGATTTCGTGATTATTAATGACAATTTTGAGGTCGCTTTGACTGAGCTAAAAGCCATTATCGTGGCGGACAGGCAGACGCTTAAGCGTCAACAGCAGCGGTATCATCGCACCATCAGCAATCTACTTAGTAATAAAGTAGAAGAGTAAAGCAAGAACGAAATACTACTGTCAACACAGTCGATGAGCGCTTATTAATAGATACGTTAATAGACACGCAAAAAGCAACTACGCGGCTGGGCAAAAAATGCTATAATGTCTCGCTATCCCCCTTTATATTTTGATATTATTTTTATTGAGTGGCGGGCAAGCTCCGTGACTAATAAAAACAACCGAGGTAGCTACATATGGCACGAGTGACGATTGAAGATTGTTTGGATAATGTTGATAATCGCTTTGAACTGATTTTAGTGGCAAGCAAACGCGCACGTCAATTGGCTAAAGGTATCGCTGAACCATTGGTTGATGTGGATAATGACAAGCCTACGGTATTGGCATTGCGTGAAATCGCTGCTGGTAAAATCACTCGCGATATCCTAAATCAGCCAGAGCACAACTTTGCCACCAGTTCATTAGATTTGGCACTGTCAGGCGATCATGGTTTTTAAGACACTGTATTATTAAGATACAGCATTGAAGATTTGTCTTATAAAAACTATAAAGCTAACCACTACCTTATAAGACAAATACACACAGTGATGACATATTGACGAGAGACCACAGCATAGGCTGTGGTTTTTTGGTTGTAATAGCTGGTTGCTGTGATATTGCTTTGACTGTTTTAGTCACCATTTATACCTGAAAAACTACCATTGAGTTAGAATTTCTAAATTTTTATAGCACCTGTTCGCTTAGCAGTTGACATTGAATGCGATTTACGATTAATTAGAGGATGGTCTACCTATTTTTGTCTTTTTTCTCGAAATTTTTTATATTGATAGTATTCCAGCATTCATTCAGTCACCATTTACCCGATAGACAGTCAGGCAAACAGGTAATGGAAAATAGGATCGTTACTTTATGAGTCAAACCTTACCCAAACTCAGCCATCATTTAGTCGATGAGGCTCAATACAATTTACTGCGCTCAGTAGGTTACCTCACTGCTGCTGAACGCCGTGATATTATTGATGCCTGTGAGTTCGGTGATATTGCGCACATCAAAGATAAGCGTAAATCAGGAGAGCCTTATATCACCCACCCGATTGCGGTGGCCGAGATACTGGCAGGTTTTCGTTTGGATCGAGATACGATTATTGCAGCGATTTTGCATGATACGGTCGAAGACACCGAGGTGAGCGATGAGCAGATTGAGCAGCGCTATGGCAAAATAGTGGCGAGACTGGTCGACGGTGTGACTAAGCTAAAGTCGTCCTCCCACAATAAACAGCAAAACAAAGCAGCCACCTTCCATAAAATTTTGACAGCCACCCTTGCCGACCCACGTGTATTGATTATTAAGCTTGCAGACCGCTTACATAATATGTCGACACTAGATGCAGTACGCCCAGAAAAACAACGCACTACAGCACAAGAAACATTGGACTTTTATGTGCCGTTTGCGCGGCTGATGGGTCTTAATGATATTGCCGATTATATCGAAGTGCTCTGTTATCGTAATCTTGATTCTGACATGTACAACAAACTGTCTGACAAGCTACTACAGCACGGGCTTGGGCGTAACTTTCAAAGAGAGGCCATCCATCGCTATCTGAGCATTGTCCTCAATAATTTGGGGTTGAATGGTCTGGTCAAAGTTTTAGACAATCGCGTGGTCATCTACCGTCAGTTTTTCCGTAATCGCGGTGAAATCAACGCTCTACTCCGTCATTATGCCTTTGAGATTGTCCTCGATAATGTCGAAGCCTGTGACAAGCTGGCCTATTACTTAATTAAAAAATACCAGATTGATGACTCTCATATCGCTGATAATATTCGTCGTCCGCTACCGGGTGGCAATCAGTCGCTCACGCTTATCTATGAGCGCGATAACGATGTCGTCAAAGTGACGATTTTGACCAAGCAAATGCAAAGCGCAGCGCGGCTTGGTGTCATCGGTGCAGAGCATGCCTCAGACGTTAGCCAATCGGTTATCCAAGCCTCATTACGCAATATGAAAGACTTGGTCGATGAAGACAGCTTAGATGAAAATAGCCCAGACTTTTCAGCGGCAGTCTCTACCATTAATGAGCTGATGGATTACCTACACTCCAGTAAAATCATCTGTTATAGTCCAAAGGGTCGCGCTTATGAGCTACCACAAGGCGCAACCGCACTAGACTTTGCTTACGCTGTCGGACCGATGGTCGGCAATGTAGCCGTTGGCGCCAATATCGATGGCAAAAAAGCCAAACTTGGCACAGTCGTTAAGAATGGGCAGCTGGTTGAAATAGAAGTCAATAGCCACTCAGAACCAAAAGCAGAATGGCTAGGATTTGTCGTGACCAATAAAGCGCGTGAAGAGATTTTGCGTTGGTTTAAAGACTTGTCTCCTGCTGATAAGCAACACCATGGTCAACAAGCCTTAGATCGGGCGCTAAAAACCTATCAAAAAAGTCTCGATGACTTAACCGATAGTGACTGGAAAAACCTCACTGAATGGCGTGGCTTGACCGAAAAATCCGAACTGTTTGAGCAAATAAGCTCTGGTACGTTATTACCACAGCTGGTAGTAACTCGCTTGTTTAGCGATGAAGTCAATGATTTACAAGCACAAGAACACAGCGATGATATGACCCAACCACAGCAGCTGATCGTCAATGCGTCTGGGGTTGAGCTTGATTTTGCCAATTGTTGTCACCCTATTTATGGTGATCCTATCGTCGGTCACTTGTCCCGTCACGGTCTGGTTGTTCATCGACACAAGTGCTTTTCACTTGACGATATTCGTAAAGACAATCCTTATCAGGTTATACAGTTGCGCTGGCGTAATGACAAGGCAGTAAAACAAGGTGACGCTGGCGAACATGACATAAAAAATACCGGAAAGATTCGCTTTCCAGCCTATTTAAAACTATCTATTGCCCTCAGCGACGAACAAATTACTGAAGTAATCTATCATTTGCGCCAATTAAATATAGGGGTAGAAAAAGTAGATGTGCGTAGCAGTGATACCATTATTCATATCATCGTTCGTAGCCGCAATCATCTAGCACAAGGCATTCGCGAACTACGCTCCTTGCTAGGTTTCCCAAACATCATCAGGCTGTATCAGCTGTAGTGCTGGTAACAAGGTATAGTGCGCGTGGTGTAGTGCGCGTGATAAATTGCCACCAACACTCACTCAATAGAACATTGAATAATGGATTTAGAAAATTTTAGAAAGACCTGAAATAATGATAAACTGTGTTTTTTGATTTTTAGCAAATAAACGTAGAGCGTGTCATCATTTGTATGGTGAAAAACGAGATGTAAATGATGAATAATGCGCCCTTACCTACCAAACCAGAAAAAGATAAAAAGGATATAATATGACTCGTCAAACCATTCAAACTGATAAAGCACCTGCTGCCGTTGGTACTTATTCACAAGCCGTCAAAGTCGGTAACACCGTCTATATTTCAGGACAATTGGGTTTTGACCCTGATACCATGGAATTAAAAGAAGGTTTTAAAGCACAGGCTGAGCAAGTGTTCGAAAACATCAAAGCCATCTGTGAAGCGGCTGGTGGCAGCTTAAATGACGTGGTTAAATTTAACGTATCATTAACAGACTTGAATGATTTTGCTGTTTTAAACGAAGTATTCGTTGCCAATTTGAGCGAGCCATATCCTGCCCGTGCAGCCGTCCAAGTAGCGGCGTTACCTAAAGGCGGTGTGGTCGAGATTGAGTCAATTTTATATATTGAGTAACTTAAGCCATATCATCATGTAAATAGTAAGGCTTAATACATAGACGCACTTAATTCTCAAGTCATTACGCCAAAAAAGCCACTGCTAAAAAGTAAGGCCAAAGTAAGCCCAAATATCAATATTTGGGCTTATTGCTATTATTCTTATCAATATTACAATCTAGATATCTAAAAGCTGGTTATCTAAAGTCCATTTACCTAAAAACTGTTTATCCAAAAACCATTTACCTGAAACTGGGAACGCATTCTATGTTGGTACAAGTTGCTCTACCCGTGCCCCTTTATCGGGTATTTGACTATAGCGTACCAGCAGATATAAACACCTTATCAAGCCCTTCTTTACCCCCTATTGGCTGCCGTGTCGAAGTATCCTTTGGTCGTCAAACTTTAATCGGTATCGTCGTCGCTCATATTCCAGAAGCAAATAGCAGCGTGCCACTTAATAAGCTAAAACCTATCAATAAATGCTTGGATGCTGAGCCTATTTTAGAGACCAGTATGCTAAAGCTGGCACATTGGCTAGCGCGTTATTACCACTACCCGCTTGGTGACGTTTTAGCAGTCATGCTGCCAACTCTCGTTCGTCAAGGTAAGCCGCTGGATTTACTGATTACCCATTGGCGAATTTTGCCACAGGTAAGCGACGCTGACTTTCGTGCCAACGCCAAAAAACAAAAACAACAATTTGATATGCTTAAGCTGCATGGCGAGCGCGGCGCGAGTGAAGATGTTTTATTACTAGAGGGCATGGAAAGGAGTTTTTTAAAGGCGCTCGAAGACAAAGGGTTAATCGAGCGCTATATTCAGCCCAAACAATCACCTGCGCCTGTTAAATTAGCAAAAATGCCCCTTGATCTCAATGACGAGCAACAACTCGCCGTTACCGCCATTATTGCGGCTCATGAAGCCAATCGCTACACGGGATTTTTATTAAATGGCATCACTGGTAGTGGCAAGACAGAAGTCTATCTGCAAGCGATGCAAGCCGTATTGGAAGCTGGCAAGCAGGTATTGATTTTGGTACCAGAGATTGGATTGACACCGCAAACACGCGCGCGTTTCGCCAGTCGCTTTGCCGCTCACATTGTCTTATTGCATTCTGGCATGAATAATACTCATCGCTTACAAGGCTGGCAAGACTGCCGTACGGGTCATGCTCAAATCATTATTGGCACGCGCTCAGCGGTGCTATATCCTTTTGCAGATCTGGGCTTAATTGTCGTGGATGAAGCGCATGATGGTTCTTATAAGCAGCAAGATACCTTGCGCTATCATGCCGCTGACGTCGCGCTGTATCGTGGACTACAAGCCAATATCCCTGTCGTATTGGGTACGGCCACGCCATCTCTTGAGCATCTAAAACTGGTCGATGACGGTAAGCTGGTGGAGCGCCAACTGCAAACTCGTCCCGGTAATGCGAAGCTTGCGACCATGCAGCTGATTGATGCGCGCCTGCAAAGTACTCATCAACAAACAACGGACGACGGCGCGCGCTATGATACTGGGCTGACCGATGCGCTTATTGGGGCAATACGGCAAACGCTAGAAGCGGGTGATCAAGTATTGATATTTTTAAACCGCCGCGGCTATGCGCAAGTTTTGCTCTGCGAAGCTTGCGGCTGGCAGGCTGATTGCCCGCGCTGCGACGCCCATTTAACCGTTCATTACAATAGCCAGTCCCAACACAACGCTTATAGTAGCTCCTATTTAAAATGCCATCACTGTGATTGGCAAGCCTATATTCCAACAGTTTGCCCTGATTGTGGCAGTCAAAATTTGGATGCCAAAGGGATGGGCACGACGAGGCTTAGCGAAAACCTGCATGCGATTTTTGCCAATCCGCAAACCAGTAAAGAGCTTTACCCCATTATCCAAATCGATCGCGATACCACCAGACGTAAAGACAGCTGGGAGAATATCTATCAGCGTATCAATCAAGGCAATCCTGCCATCTTGGTTGGCACGCAGATGGTCGCCAAAGGTCATCATTTCCCCAATGTTACGCTTGTCTGCTTACCCAATGCTGATCGTGGCTTTTTATCAGCCGACTTTCGCTCGCCGGAACATACCGCGCAGCTCATGATTCAAGTCGCAGGGCGTGCCGGTCGTGGTGATAAGTCGGGGCGCGTACTCATTCAAACATTGCAACCTGACAATGAGCTGCTATTAAAACTGGTCAAAGATGGTTATTTGTCTTTTGCTCGCGAGCTATTGCAAGAGCGTAAAATGATGGGTTTACCGCCGCATAGTCATGCTGCCCTGATACGCTGTGAAGGCAAAACCCTTGCCGCCACGACGCAAGCCCTTAAAGATGCGATTGCCATTTTGCCAAATGGCCATAATCTCGCCGTACTAGGACCTATCGATGCACCAATGAGCAAAAAGAACAGTCGCTACCATGTGCAATTGCTGCTGTTAGGCAAAGACAGACAGCAATTACACCATGTATTAAACCAATGGTGGCAGCCCGTATTGACCTTGCCAAGTGCCAAGTACCTTAAACTCACTTTAGATATCGACCCTGTTGGTTGGTAGCCGCCAACGCCTAACCATCACTCTTTAAGCCCAATTACTCTTCTATAGCTCGCCGTTAATAAAGAACGTTATTCAAAATAGGAAATTCATCGTTTACTGCCTAGATACAGCAAGCGTTTATTAAATATGCTAAATTCTTTATATCTGGCTAGTTTGCGAATAGCAAGCCCAGCCTTATAAGCAATCAAATTTCCTCTTCTGTCATTCTGAGTGTTGTTATGAGTCAAAATAAATCAAACGCTGAGCAAGGCAACCATTCTCTTCAGAATGATACTGTTAATGTGGCTAACCATCTGCATAAAGAGGATGAGAGCAACTACACTCATGACAATCAAGCCACTCACGATCACGATGAACACTTAGAGCAAACAACAGCCCCGCGAGATACCAAGGGCTATCAGCGCACCTTGCTGTTTAGCTTTATCATTATCACAGGCTATATGTTTATTGAAGCCATCGGTGGCTGGCTGACTGGCAGTTTGGCGCTATTATCTGATGCAGGTCACATGCTCAGTGATGCAATCGCACTTGGCGCAACGTTAATGGCATTTAAAATTGGAGAAAAAGCAGCCACTCATCAAAAGACGTTTGGTTATAAACGCTTTGAGATTTTAGTCGCAACAGTCAATGGTGCGACGCTGGTCATTATTGCGCTAATGATTTTTTATGAGGCGATTAAGCGCTTTAATTCACCGCCTGAAATTGCTACCCAAGGGATGCTTATCGTTGCTACTATCGGTATGTTGGTCAATATTTTGGTTGCGTGGCTGATGCATCGAGGCAGTCGCGGCGAAGATGCACATGGTCACAGTCATGCTGGTAGTCACAAAGACAGCCACGAGGACAGTCAAGGAAAAAATGAGAGTAAAGCACCGGTCAATCTTAATATGCAAAGTGCTTACCTGCATGTATTGAGTGACTTAATGGGTTCGGTTGCCGCTATTGTTGCCGCGCTTTTGATGATGAGCTTCGGCTGGGTTTGGGCAGATGCAGCGGCCTCGGTGATTGTCGCAATACTGATATTATTTAGTGGTTATCGCGTCGTGCGTGATTCCGTACATATTTTGATGGAAGGCACGCCAGAAGGCATATCCTTAGTGGATGTAGAAAAAAAACTGCTTACCCATCCGCAAGTACAAGAAGTCCATGATTTGCATGTTTGGAGTATTACCAGTGGTTTAAATGCCTTGTCTTGTCACGTCGTTGTCGATGGTGAGATGAGTATTCATGAATCCAGCATATTGATTGCCAATTTAGAACAAAGCTTGCTTGAGCTCGGCATCCATCATGCGACCATTCAGGTAGAAAGCGCATCACGTCAGCAGACTGAGGCACATAGCGATGCGCTGGTCTGCGACATCTCAGAACAACAAACAGAGGGTAATAATCATATTGGTCACAATCATTAAGCATGAAACATTGAAAATCAGACTTTGAAAGTCAGACATTAAACATTGAAAAGACCATTCTTCATTCAAATATCAATTTAAACGTTGCCTATGATTGGCGACGTTTTATCAAATGGTGGCAATAATAACGCCGAATGCACCACATTAGCCAAAGCGCTGTGATTAACCAGATACCTAACCCCAACGATAAGAATATGATTCGAATCCAAAAATCTCATGCGTCAGTCCTGATGTGCATTAAATAATCAGATGCCAAATAATCAGATGCCATATATGACGCAACTAGCAACTAAAACTAAAACTAAAACTAAAACTAAAACTAAAACTAAAACTAAAACTAAAACTAAAACTAAAACTAAAACTAAAACTAAAATAATAGCGCCAGTCCTGCCCCGAAAACCCTTAAAATTATTTTGCTAAAAATCTTCAATAATCCGCGCAATTTACTATCAGTTGGCTAATCATCGTGCATGAATTTAACTTCTTATGCGCCGACATAAACAGGCTTTATTTTAAATAAGCTTATATCACGCCGATTTTTAGCATTGTAATGGCATGTTAAAAATGATGGGAAATTTAGCCTCGCCGCCATATTTTTCATATAAATTCTGTATACTTAAAGCTGAAACACCCAATTTACCACTAATGGATTATTTTCTGCCATGTCGAGACGCTCAGCTCCTTTTGTTGCTCCAAGCTACATTGATGACCCTATCTCAGCAGAGGGTAAAAAGCATGCCAAAGCATTGTTATCAACATTGCAAGAGGACATTGCTAGCTTTCGAGATGAGCAGTTTCCACCTGATATTTTGCGTCAAATTCGTGATATGCCAATTTATGAAGGCAATATCGCCGAAGTCCACGCCTATCAGCAGCGTTGGCATAATCTGCTTGAGCGCGCCATGGCGTTTTATCCTGCGGCCACCCTACCGCCCGATCACCTGCCGCTACCAGCCAGCCTTGAGATACCGCAATTTATCTATCATGTTCAAAGGCTACATTTGACCAAGACCCGTGCAAAAGAATCCAAAAGCTTCGGTTCGGTCGGTGCGCTTACTGATAAGTGTGGTGATTATAGTGCTGATGAAATTGCGCGTATGAGTGCAGTATTTGATAATGATGATGAGGCGCGTTTGGTGGCGCATCGTGAATTTATTGATTTGCGCGCCTATGTATTTTGCCGTGATAGCAAGGGCGAGATGCTGGAGCCTGAACGCGTACGTTTTTATCGAACGGGTCTTATCGTCCATGCTCTGCCCGATTTCAAAATCGTAGACAGTCGCCAGACCCCGCGTAAACGCCGTAACGATGCTTATAACAATCCACTTGCCGATAATGGTGTGTGGAAGATTTATCGTAAAAAATAACGTATGCTAAGATTTTTTATTTTTGCCATGCCCATATTGTGTTGCTTATTTTATCATGACTGCTAAGGATTCCAGATGTTCGCTGCCGCCACCGGCTCACCAAATTTAATGTTACAAGCTACAATCTTCTTAGGAGCAGCCCTGCTCTTTGTACCCCTTGGTAAACGTTTTGGCATTGCGACGGTCTTAGGTTATCTCATTACAGGATTGATATTGGGGCCCAGTGGTCTAGACGTCGCAGGCGATGCTGAGAGCTTATTACACTTCTCTGAGTTTGGCGTGGTCATGCTGCTATTCATTATCGGACTTGAGCTGCAACCCTCACGATTATGGGCACTGCGGCGTTCGATATTTGTCCTCGGTGGTTTGCAAGTTGGTCTGACTGGCACATTATTAATGGGGCTGTTACATCAAATTTTTGGCTTACAGCTCGATACTGCTTTTATCGTCGGTTTTGGCCTTGCCTTGTCATCCACAGCTTTTGTATTACAAATATTGACGGAAAAACAGCAGCTTTCTAGCACCCACGGTCGTGAAGCGTTCACGATTTTATTATTCCAAGATATTGCAGTTATCCCTTTGTTAGCCGTCATTCCTTTCCTATCAGGGGTGCGCGAACAAAGTTATGATTTGATTTATTTTGGCAAAGTTTTTGCGGTTTTTGCTGGACTGATTTTTGCTAGTCGTTATGTCGTTCGTCCCTTTTTTAAGTTTGTAGCCTCTAGTGGCGCATCAGAACTGCTGACCGCCGTTGCGCTATTTATCGTGATGGGTGTGTCTATTTTGATGGGTCAAATTGGTTTATCGATGGCATTAGGTGCTTTTTTGACAGGGGTGTTGCTCGCAGATTCTGAGTATCGCCATGAGCTAGAAGCCAGTATTGAGCCGTTTAAAGGATTGCTACTTGGCTTGTTTTTTATGTCGGTCGGTATGTTGACTGATGTCAAACTCATTTTGGCAAAACCTATCTTTATCATCGGCTGTGCAATGGCATTGATGGCTATCAAATTTGGTGTCATTACCGCCATTGCAAAGATATCAGGCAATCGCTGGCCAACCAGCATCAGACTGGGTGTGACGCTCGCTCAAGGTGGTGAATTTGCTTTCGTGTTATTCAGTGTCGCTACCGCTCAAAATGTGTTGCGACCTGAGCTTGCCAACACCCTGAACCTTATCGTCACTATCTCCATGGCGCTCACACCGCTGGCATTTTTGTTACTTGAAAAAATCGGTGAGCCGTTATTTGCCAAAAGCAAACCCAGCCGCGAATACGATGCCATTCCCGATCATGAACATCAGGTCATTATTGCTGGCTTTGGGCGCGTCGGTCAGATTATCGGTCGTGTACTACGCATGCACAACATCGAATTTACCGCCATTGAACGCTCAGCGAATCGTGTCGATTTCGTTCGTAAATTTGGTAACCAAGTCTATTACGGCGACCCAAAAAACCCTGAGATATTGCGCGCGGCTGGTATCAAAAAAGCCCGTGTGTTTATTTTGGCCATCGATGATTTAGAGCGCTCTATCACCACGGCTCAATACTTGCGTAAAAACTATCCAGACTTGATTGTCTTGGCACGGGCACGTGACCGCCAGCATTATTATCGGTTGCGTGAGGTCGGTGTGCGTCATATTTGGCGTGAGACTTACCTATCATCCTTGGATATGTCGCGTGAGTCGCTACAACTGCTTGGCATCTCACCAGAAAAAGCGCGCGAGACGGTGCAAACTTTCCGCGATTACGACGATGACTTGATTGAACGTCAGCAAGCGATCTATGATGATGAAGCCAGCATGATTGAATCCGCACAATCAGCGATGGCAGAGCTAGAAAGCTTGTTTGATGAAGACATTGATAAGGCACGAAAAATGGACTTAACGGATTTTTATGACGCGCTAAAAAGTAAAGCAACACCCGTTGATAAAAAGGACGACGTTGCAACTGACTCTAACACCTAAGTATTTATATATTTTAAAGCGTGTTTGATGACTCACAAATAGGCACTGTCAGTGTCATGGTTAGATCATCAAAAATGCCCTAATCGGGCATACAGCTTGCTGGTGCCAGTTTCTTATTTAGCGAACTTGTACAGCTCCAACTATCGCTGTCTGGCACATGGTAAAAAACCAGTGTCTGCTGATTTAGATAGCGGATAGGGAACTGAACATTTTGTATGGTCGCAATGACTGCACAATCCGTTTCTACTACGCCAGCGGCCTCTTTATCGATATCAATTCGTATCTGCTGAGTGCCTGTATCAATAGGTAAATTCATTGGACATTGCCCTGTCTGTTGATAAATCAGTGCCACACGATTTTGTACCGTTTTGGCTGTATCATACGCATCGAACAGCACTTCATTGGCTTTTGGCTTGGCAATAATTGGCAGAAACTGTATCTTAATGACCATTAAAGCAAAAGCAAAAATACCAAACCCCAATCCTAACCCAAATAAACTGACCCCACCTTCTCGGCGCAGATGCACCTTTTGCGCTGCTTCATCACGCGGATAATCATCGATAGCATCTGCAATCTCACGTCGCGCCATGCGGTAATAATACGCATCCGTCCAACGCGCCACCATGAACGACCAAAATAACCAAATGATCGCGGCAATACCTATGCGTGTCGCCATCTGGTAAGCATCAGGGATGAAGGACATTGCCAAAAATTCAAACGCAACCAATACCAGTGCCACATTGAGCTGAATAAACGACCAGCCAGCCACGCTATAGACAATCGCATCCATATAGCGTTTGCGATAGAGGAGCCAAGGAAACGTCACAAAAAATGCTGCCCAATGCCATTTTGGCGAAAGATAACCTTGTGCATCGAACTGCTCAAAGCGTTTTAGATAATAATGCTGGCTACGGTGACCGATGAACCATTTATCAAGTTGTGTACGCTTAGCAGGAGTCAGCTGTTCTTGGTAAAAAGGGGGCGGCGAATCCGTCTCGATAAATAGCATAGATGACCCCTATTAACGATGAAGAAAAATTTAAATCCATTACTCACTTTATATGATAACGCCAAAACCGATGTGCAGAACAGTAAAACGACAGATAAATACCGCTAATTCAATGTAAAAGAGCGTCAAGGCAGCCGAATGGCAATCTATATGTGATACGTCAAACAAGGTCAACGCTTTCACTCTTTTATGCTGGATCAGCGATAACAATATTAAAAAAGGATTGTGCGTTCACAGCTGTATAGATTTAACTTATAATAAGCATACATCACCCATTTTATTAAGCCTTGTCAATCCTATGAGTCAACATTCTGATCTTAATGATAACATCGATAGTACGAATACTACTGATGAGCAAAAAGTCCTCAGCACTAACACCGAAAGCAATACTGATATTGACATTGAAGCCAGTATTAGTAATGAGAGTAAGCCTGAAGAAAGCAAACATCTACGTATCGTCAATACTTTTATGAAACGACGTACGCACATGAATAAAAATGCCGAACTGGCACTAACCGCGCCAGAATTTTCTGAGTACCTGGTCAATAACAGTTTCGGTGATGGCAATCTTGATGGTATTGACAATCTACGAACGCTATTCGCTGATAGCCCTAACGGTAGTGAAGCACCGCTTACTTTAGAGATCGGTTTTGGACTGGGTGATTCGTTCATTGAGATGGCGGCAGCAGAACCTAGCCGCAATTTCGTTGGTGTCGAAGTGCACGAGCCAGGCATCGGTAAATGCGCCTATATGGCAGGTACGCAAGCGCTAACCAATGTCAAAATCATCAACGGTGACGCCATCCAATTGCTCAAGCAACTACCAGAAAACCATATTGATCGCATCCAGCTTTACTTCCCTGACCCATGGCAAAAAAAGCGCCATCACAAGCGCCGCTTCGTCAGCCCTGAACGTATGGCGATTGTGACTCGTAGTCTAAAGCAAGGCGGCTGGTTTCATACCGCAACCGACTGGGAGCATTATGCCTTTTGGATGGTTGAAGTATTAGACGGTTTTACTGGTTTAACCAATCAAGCAGGCGCAGGTAACTTCACCGACCGCCCTGACTTTCGTCCAATGACCAAATTTGAGCGCCGCGGTATAAATAGTGGACATGGCGTTTGGGATTTAATCTATATCAAAGACTAGATTTGGCTCACTTATCTTCGGTGACTTCTGCATAGCGGCTAAATTATTTAGCCGCTTTTTTGTGCTTGCAAATTATCTAATGACAATATTATTTGATTTTTTTCAGCTACAACCCTTAATAGACAAGCTATAAGTATTTTTATTAAAAATAATAAAAATTTTTTAATACGTGAAACATCGTCTATTTTCATAGAGTTTTTAAATTAATAATGCTATATATAGGGGTAAAAAATATATTGCAGCGCCACACTCACAGGTTACCTACCTACTCAAACATTGATAGTATAAGGGATTCATGAGTTCTCCCCATAAGCTGTGGATAACCCTGTGCATAAGTACGCACTTGACAACAATTTTCCTAGATAGCTCAAAGGATGAGGTAAAATCGTTCATTTTTTATACAATTTAAAAAACCTTTTAAATCAGTAAGTTACACGGTATTTCATAATACTGTAATTTATTTTTAATATATTTTTAAATTAAATTAATCCTCACTGATGTTTCACAAAAGCTAAATTCAGACGCTTTATTTCTTGTGGACAACTTTTAATGCTATTGACAAACGGCAGTATTATCCTATCCAAAATTAGGATATATTCATCAACTAGATTACACAAGTTATCACTTATATACAATGCGACAGTTAGTGTCGTTTAGCATCATTGTATCCTCTATATGCTCCTTGGTTTTTGTTATAATCACCTTATCTAATCAACCGCACTTTAGAAAACAGTTAAGGCTCAACGAGCATAATGTTACCTACAAATTACACCTGTTGGCGCTGATTATGAACTTAATTTTACTTTTATCGTTATTTGATTTTACTGTATAGTAGAGTGATATATCCTATATTACTGTCTACACCACCGATACCCTAACCCATTCATCCTAGATAGACATTGAACGAACGCTGCCTATTATTTAGATAGCCATCAGCACTATTGAGCCGTTAACCTTCGTAGCTACAAACATTTTATTTATCATACCAAATTTATAGTTTTAACCAATGATTGAAGACAAGGAATCCAGTATGGACGACAATAAAGCCAAAGCCCTTAAAGCAGCACTCGGTCAAATCGAAAAGCAGTTTGGTAAGAATACCATCATGCATTTAGGTGACGACTCAGCTATTATGGATGTCGATGTAGTATCAACAGGTTCGTTGGGTCTGGACATTGCACTTGGCATTGGTGGTCTACCAAAAGGCCGTATCGTAGAGATTTATGGTCCAGAAAGCTCAGGTAAAACGACCATGACGCTACAAGCTATTGCAGAGTGTCAGAAACAGGGCGGTACCTGCGCCTTTATCGATGCTGAGCATGCCCTTGACCCTGTTTATGCGCGTAAGCTTGGCGTGAATACTGACGAGCTATTGCTGTCTCAGCCTGATAATGGTGAGCAAGCACTTGAAATCACCGACATGTTGGTGCGCTCTGGTGCTATCGATATGATTGTCATTGACTCAGTCGCTGCCTTGACGCCGCGCGCAGAGATTGAAGGCGAGATGGGCGACTCACATATGGGTTTGCAAGCACGGCTCATGAGCCAAGCACTACGTAAAATCACTGGTAACGCCAAACGCTCTAACTGTATGGTGGTATTTATCAATCAAATTCGTATGAAAATTGGTGTGATGTTTGGTAGCCCTGAGACCACGACTGGTGGTAACGCGCTCAAATTCTACGCCTCAGTGCGTATGGACATTCGCCGTATCGGTGCGGTCAAAAATGGTGATGAAATCATCGGTAACCAAACCCGTGTCAAAGTCATCAAAAACAAAATGGCACCGCCTTTCCGCCAAGCAGAGTTTGAAATAACTTATGGTGAAGGTACCAACCACTTAGCCGAAGTGATTGACTTGGGTGTTGAAATTGGTGCAGTTGGCAAAGCAGGCTCTTGGTATAGCTATGGCGACGAAAAAATCGGTCAAGGTAAAGCCAATTCTGTGCTGTTCTTAAAAGAAAACCCTGCGATTGCGCAAGAAATCGAAGCTAAAATCCGTGAAGAAAAGCTTGGATCAAAGAAAGAGATTAAAGCCGAAGATAAAGCCAATGAAGCGTTGGTTTCTGATCCTGTACAATAACGGCGCAATGATTAACCGTTATCAATAATCATGACTTGTTATGAAAATTAAATTGTTATGAACATTAAAACCTTAGCTGAAATACTCGCTGAATCCGATGCCGATTCAGCGAGTAGTCCTACTATCAAATCAAAAAAACCTTCCAAATCTTCCAAACACTCTGAATCCTCCAAATTTTCTCAGCATTCCTATCAAGGCAATCCTAAAAAAACGGCTAAGACACGCAAGCATTTAACTTACTACCGTGAAAACCATTCATTATCTGACGATGCTGACTTTTCAGTAGAATCCGTTGAGGCTCAATCTTCTACCAATAAAAATCCTGCTAAAACCAAGAAACATAAAAAGCGTTTTCACCCAGCGGCTAACTTTAACCCTGAGCCTAGTGATGTGCCCGCTTATCAGCAACCAGAAGCACAAAGTATCAAAGAGATGCTGGCTGAAGTTAAAAAAAATATTCATGGTGAACCAAACGATAGCGCGGCTACTTATGATGAATTTAACAAAGAATCACAGTATACAACCGATGCTGCCATTACCAACACTTCTGCGCACAGCACAGTCGACAGTCAGATGGATAACCTACCTGCTGCTCTTAAGGCCTATTTGCGCACGCCTGAACAACGACAAGCAGAAATAGATGAGATCAAAGCCGAAAGCCGCTTGCGTTGGTTGGCGTTTTATTATTTATCACACCGTGAGTACGGCAAGGCTGAGCTTAAGCAAAAGCTTATTGATAAAGAGCAAGCCCCAGATAAAATTGATGCGCTACTCGATGAGTTTGAGGAAAAAGGCTACCAAAGTGATTATCGCACGACGCTCATGCTCATTCGTGAAAATATCCGTAAAGGTCGGGGACGTGGGCGTATCAAGCAGGAGTTTTATCGTAAAAAGATTGCCATGCCCAGTAATATCGATGAGTTAATCGATATGGCAAATGCAGAGTCAGAAGAGTTTAGGGAGTTTGTAGATGATAGTGCAGATAATCTAGTAGATGGTGTCGATTGGCTCAAACTGGCAGTCACAGCGCGCACTAAGAAGTACGGCGATGACATACCTATCGAACAAAAAGACAAAGCAAAGCAGCTACGGTTTTTGCAATATCGAGGCTTTCAGAGCGATATCTGTTTTGCCGCGCTCAATTATACATTAGACACATTAGATGAGCGCTTTTAAGCCACCCTCACTTTTTTTAAAAACGACCATCTGTACATAAGACAATATGACTTGAGCGATCTATTAATAATAGCCGAGCACTTTCCACCAAATCAAACCAGCACCGATCCAGATGACCAAATTGACCACACTCATTATTGCACCAATACTCCACCACTCTCTTAACGTCACATAGCCAGAGTTAAAAATGACTGGCGCAGTACCGGTTGCATAATGCGTAAGCGTCATCATGATGTTGCCCGCTGCGGCTAAGATCAGCGCATATAACATCGGCGGTGCGCCCAAGCTTAAACCCACCGCATAAAATGCTGCAAATAGTGCAGTAATATGAGCCGTGGTGCTAGCAAAGAAATAATGAATATATAAATACACTAGGGTCAAAATAGTCACAGCCCCTATCCAGCCAAGCCCAGTCGTGCCAATCATCGATTCGATATTGCCAGAGAACCAGCTTATCAGTCCAAGCTTATTAAGATAAGCGGCCATCATAATAAGGGCACCAAACCAAATAATGGTATCCCATGCTGACTTCTCTTTTAAAATATCGTCCCAAGTCAGCACGCCCGTTAATATTAAGGTCGTCAAACCAATAAATGCTGTGGTGGTAGCATCAACGCTATATTGCTCACCTAACATCAATGCGGGAATATTCGCCCACAATAACAGCATCAGAGCAAATACCCCGAGCATGATTTTTTCTTGGCTGCTTATTTTTCCCATTTCTGCCAAATTTTCCTTGGCAAAACCTTTTGCATCGGGCGTGATTTTAACATCAGGTGGATAAATTATATAAATGAATAACGGCATCACAAGCAAACATAGCATACCAGGTACAAACATCGCCACTGCCCAAGTGGTCCATGACAGTTGAATATCACCGCCTGTGGCTTTATTCACCAAATCTACAACCAAAGGATTGGGCGCAGTAGCCGTAATAAACATCCCAGAGGTAATAGGATTGGCATGATAGTTCACCATCGCCAAATAACGACCAATTTTATTTTGAGTGCCTTCTTCTGGCGTCGAATGAAAGCTTTGCGCGATAGACTTCATAATAGGATGAATAATACCGCCGCCACGCGCCGTATTAGAAGGCGTAATGGGTGCTATCATCAATTCAGCTGCAGTCAAAGAATAAGCCACGCCGATGGTTTTTTTACCAAAAATAGAAATAAAATAATAGGCAATACGTCGACCCAAACCCGTTTTTATCAAGCCACGCGATATCATGACTGCAATACCAATTAGCCAAATCAACGGACTTGAGTAGCTTGATAGTGCATCGCTAATAGCTTGTGCTGGGCTATCACTAGTCACACCTGTAAGTGCGACTAGGGTGACGGCAATGATAGCAATGGCACCAATGGGTAATACTTTGCCGATAATGGCGACAATAGTGGCGATGAATAACGCCAGCATGTGCCATGCTTCAGGGGTGACGCCAGTAGGCACAGGTATCACAAACCAAATGATCAAGCCGACCAAAATGGCAACCGCTGCTTGAATAGGCTTAAATGGCATGATTAACTATCCTTATAAATGCTTATACCATCACGCAGTCATATTATATAAAGGATCATCAAAGTAGCCACTGCGACAAAAGACTCAATGAATCATATGACCATCTTATAAGATTTATAGAATTATTTTTCTATTATTCACCATTTTTAACATATCTATTTAGAATAAAGAGTAAATATTCAGTAATTGAGTACCAATAGTAGGGTTAAACTAACAGCCATAAAAAAGAGCACGTTGGATAACGTACTCTTTTTTATAGTACTAACTTTGTGGCATTAACGATTACGACTTTCTTTAAAAAATAAATTTATTTTAACGCACCTAATCGACTAGATAGCTGATTGATGATTTGATCAATCTCTTCATCGGCTTCAGATTCATTATCCAAATTGCCACTTGGTGTCAGCTGATTCATTACTTCTGGCAGCAATTCAGCAAGACCTTGACGGACTTCTACGTCGTTAGCACCAGTATGTGCTGCAACCTGCTGAATCTCATTTTCATCGAATAACTGACTGATATCATTTGGATCAAGATTGTCATTGTCTTGCTGGTTACTCATCCAAGAACGCGCTTGGTTTTCATAACCCATACCTGTAATTTTAGATAATGCACCACTCAAGCCACCATTGCGTTTGATCCAGCTTAGTACCATTGGCATGAGTGCAGCGATTAGCATACCTTTACCACCGAATCCAGATTTTCTCGTTTGACTACCCATGGCTTGACCACCTAGCACACTGCCTAAAATATCGCCCAGACAACCAGCACCAGCATTGACGCCGCCACTTTGATTGCCACCAGTGAGTCCACCGCCTGTTAACCCACCGAGAATATCATCTAAGCCAAAACCGTTGTCTGGCTGACGATCATACTGGCGTGGATTGTAGCCACCAGTTTGACTACCACCGCCGAGCACGCTACCCAATATATCCCCAAGACCACCTGTACGACGTGGATCAATGCGTTGATTTACAGGATTACGCTGCGCATCTTCAGGATCCATCGCACGACGGGCCACCTGACTAACCAAATTCCCTAATAAGCTCATTCTCGATTCCTTTTTGTCATATTATTTATTATCTATAAACCGCTAAAAACTTCGCTGCTAATTTAATATATTAAGCAACAGCGTGATTTACTTGTGCGATTCACAATTCTCTTGCAATATAACAAATCTCTTTCGCTATCAAGATAGGTGTTTTGTTATGACATGTAGGCGTTCGTAAATTCATGGAAAAAACCGCTCATTGGGTGCTATAAAAAAATACTGCCTTAACTCGTATTTTCGGCGTTTATGTTAGGCATATTGAAGATTCAACTATGGCACTGATAAGCACTATTTATGAATATTCAATATAATCTAGCCAAAGCATTCAACTCTCGCCATTGTTCAGGGCTCACTTGATCTCGAAAGATGGTCACTGATAAAGAGCGCTGATAAGGCTCTACAACATTAAATTCAAAGCTTATCGCCCAGCTATATCCAGAGACAGCGATTAATTGTGCCTGCCATAGCTCATCACCGCGACCCGTACGGATCAGTAGCTGCCAATGTTGATCAACACGATGACTAAGTGGTGGTTGGCTCAGGTGCAGCAGTATGGGTCGTGATAATGTCAAATAAATAATCACCGCGGCGGTAACCATTAAAATAAGCACATATTGCCATAACAGTAAAGAAGCAAGCCACGCCAGTACAGCCATGACGGCGGTCAACCCACTATAAAGCAGCAAACGCACATAGCTGGCAGGCCGAATAGCCGTATCAATACGTAACGAATTTGCCAAGGTCATATTTTATCACCAAAAAAAACGGCAGACCATTATGTTGCTCAGGCCTATCTATGCCAGCTCTGGACAACCATTTTTTATATCTAAATCAGTCTTTAAGTCAAATCTTTGGTATGACGCCATGTCTTAATTTTATTGACTAACGCCCATATTTCTTCGTTTTCTGGACGATTTTGATTGGTGAAATAATCCAACAAATCAGGGTCTTCATGAGTCAGCATTTCTGCAAACGTCTCTTGTTCAGCAGGCTCTGCCGTTAAGTAAATTTCTTTAACATAAAGGTCAATATAAAAGTCTAACTCTTTTAATCCGCGGCGTGCTTGATAGATAATGCGGCGCTGTTCATTGGTTGGTTCTGGCTGAATCGGGGTGGTCATAAAAGTACTCTCATTATTTTAAATTGGGATTAAGGATAATTATGCGCAGATAATTGACGCCACAAGGCGACCGCTTGCTGCATCATCGCCACATTATGGGTGCGTATAATGCCAGCGCCTTGCTGTAGGGCAAAGATACCAGCTGCCGTACCTACCACATCACGATCTACCGCGTTAGTAGTAGCAACGACTTCGACGCCACTCTTGCTCAGTACTTCCGCTAAAAAACGTTTGCGCGAAATGCCAAACATCATCGGAAAACCAAGCGCTTGTAGCCTGCTAAGCTGGCTTAATAGTGCGCAATGATGCTCATAATCTTTCGCAAAACCAAAGCCTGGATCGATAATAATTTTCTCACGCTTAACACCGATTCTTGTTACTTCGTCAATACGCGATAATAGCTCAGCCCTTACGTCACTAATGACATCATCATAGTGTGCCAAATTATTCATCGTTGTTGGCTCGCCGCGCATGTGCATGAGCATGACTGGTATATCAAGCTCAGCCGCTAGTACTGCTGCACCCTCACATTTGAGTGCGCGTACATCATTCCAAATATCAGCACCAGCGTCAAAAGCCGCTTTCATAACCTCTGGATTACTGGTATCAATGGATAGCCAAATATCCTCCCCGCATTGCTGCCTAATGGCTCGAACCACTGGCACAACACGCTGCATCTCTTCAGCAGTGCCCACAGCATCCGCATTGGGGCGAGTAGACTCACCGCCAATGTCGATAATAGTCGCGCCCTCTTCTATCATTTGCTGACAATGCGCAACAGCCTTATCTACCACATTGAACTGTCCACCGTCTGAAAACGAATCGGGTGTGACATTAAGAATACCCATAATATGAGGCTGCGATAGATCTAGTGTTTTATCACGACTTGATATCTTATAGCTGGGTAAGGGCTGAAATAAGGACATAACCAAATTATCTCTCATTAAAACATTCTAATTATTGCACTGTGCTTGTTATACGCTGTGCTTATGATACCAGTAAACTCTATTCTGTACTAAACCCTTCACGAAATATGGACAACAAAAAAGCCCTTTATGATAAAGGGCTTTTTCTATTGGATATGAATCAACTGACAACTACATCGCTGGTAACGGTGGCGGTGTTGAGTTGGTTGTTTTAATATCATTTTTCGATAAGTTGACTTCATTGTGCTGATAAACTCTAGGTGGACGTGGGTCTTCACCTGCTAGGATATCTTGCAACTGATCACGGTCAATGGTTTCCCACTTCATTAGAGCATCTACCATCGCATGCATTTTTTCTTGATTGCCTTCAATCAATTCACGCGCGATATCATATTGCTCCTCTAACATACGGCGAACTTCTTCATCGACCTTTTGCTGCGTGGCTTCTGAAATCGTACGACTGCTAGAGCCAAAATAGCCTTGCGAGCTGTCCTCATCTTCATAAACCATAATACCAAGCGCATCAGACATACCGTACTTCGTCACCATGGCGCGAGCCATCTTGGTTGCACGTTCGAAGTCGTTAGAAGCACCCGTCGACATTTGATTGATAAAGACTTCTTCAGCGATACGACCGCCGAATAAGATAGCAATATCGCTCAGCATTTTTGATTTATACATACTGGTTTGGTCATGCTCTGGCAACTGCCAAGTAACCCCAAGCGCAAAACCACGCGGCATGATCGTTACTTTATGCACAGGATCGGTACCTGGTAGTAGCTCAGCGACTAAGGCGTGACCTGCTTCATGATAAGCGGTCGCACGGCGCTCCTCTTCACGGATGACCATTGATTTACGCTCAGGACCCATATATAGCTTGTCTTTTGCATCTTCAAAGTCATTCATATCAACGCTGGTCTTGTTGCGACGTGCTGCAAACAATGCCGCTTCGTTGACAAGGTTGGCCAGCTGCGCACCACTGAAACCTGGTGTACCGCGAGCCAATGCATTAGCATCCACACCGATAGTATTCGGCAGCTTTCTCAAATGCACTTTAAGAATTTGCTCACGGCCTTTGATATCTGGCAAGCCCACTTGTACCTGACGGTCAAAACGACCTGGACGCAATAGCGCTTTATCAAGCACATCCGCACGGTTGGTCGCTGCAATGACGATTACGCCTTCATTGCCTTCAAAACCATCCATTTCCACCAATAATTGGTTCAGTGTCTGCTCACGCTCATCATTACCGCCGCCCATACCAGAGCCACGATGACGACCGACTGCATCAATTTCATCAATAAAGATGATGCAAGGCGCGCTCTTTTTAGCCTGTTCGAACATATCGCGTACACGTGAGGCGCCGACACCGACAAACATCTCAACAAAATCAGAACCTGAGATTGAGAAGAACGGCACTTTAGCTTCACCAGCAATGGCTCTGGCTAACAAGGTTTTACCGGTACCTGGAGGACCTACCATTAAGATACCACGTGGAATCGTCGCACCCAGTTTGGTAAATTTATCAGGGTCGCGTAAAAACTCGACCACTTCAACCACTTCTTCTTTGGCCTCTTCACAACCAGCCACATCTTCAAAGTTCACCTTGATTTGGTCTTCAGTCAGCATTTTAGCTTTTGACTTACCAAAGCTCATAGGGCCGCCGCCTTTACCGCCAGCGCCGCCTTGCATGTTACGCATGAAGAATAAAAACAGACCAATAATCAATAGAATTGGGAAACTGGCTATCAGTAATTGCATCAAGACGCTTTGGCGTTTTGGGGCAGTCCCTTGGACTTCGACTTGGTTCTCACGCAGCAATGGCATAAGCTCATCATCTGACACAGCTGGTCTAATGGTCTCAAAAGATGAACCATTTTTCTTTTCGCCGGTGATTTGCTCGCCATCGATTTCAACGCTGGCTACTTGGTTTTCTGACACGGCGGTCACAAACTCAGAGTAGTTAAGGCTATCCGGCTCGGATGATTGATCAAAGCCGCTAAACACCAGCACCAAAACGCCGATTACCACCAGCCACAATAAGGTATTTTTTACCATGTCGCTCACTAGTTATTCCCATCCCTTACTTATTGGTGTGTTTATTAAACACGTGACGTCTATAAACGTATCGCTCATTTTTTAGTAGATATATTCATAGCCAAAATTTATGAGTCAGACTCATACAACTCAAATGCTGCATGGGGACTGTTTTCACAAGTTATAAATATCAATGACCTATATATCTATCGTAGATGAGCACATCAGGCGCTTATTGTCAGACGACTTTGCCTAAAACATATGCTTGAAACAAAGTTAATATACCATGATATGTGGTGCTAACCTGCATAATTCAAGCAGGTTTCGCTATTATTCAGTTAACGATTGTAGCGGGTTCAATACGCTCATGAGACTATGTTATGGTGACACATTGTCTCGCTTACAATGGCTATAACATAACGACGTTATGATTATTTAATCGCTATCCAAAACATCTCTTTTGACCGTGGTCGTGATGCACCTGGCTTGATACTACGGATTTTACTAAAATCCTGCTGAATCTGCTTGCGTAATTCTTGTGTGCCTTCACCTTGAAACACTTTCATAATAAGTGCGCCACCTTCTGGTAAGGTTGCAAGCGCGAAGTCCACTGCCAGCTCGCATAAATACATCATACGTGGCTGATCGATTGCGCTGTTTCCTGCCGTATTTGGTGCCATATCGGACAGCACTACATCGACCTGCCTATCACCAACCTCTGCCATGATCGCATCAAACACTTCTGCTTCGCGAAAGTCGCCTTGAATAAAGGTCACATCAGGCAATGTATCCATCGGCAGAATATCAGAGGCAATCAAAATGCCCTTTTCGCCTACTAGCTGACCTGCCACTTGAGACCAACTGCCTGGAGCACTGCCCAAATCTACAACCGTCATGCCTTTTTTAATAATATTGGTTTTTTCATTAATTTCTAATAGTTTATAGGCGGCACGGGCACGATAGCCATCTTTTTGCGCTTTTTGCACATAATGATCGTCAATATGCTCTTTCATCCAAGCGCTACTACTCTTTGACAGTTTTTTATTTTCGATACGCGTGGCCAAAATACCTGCTCCTATTGCTTTGCAAAACATTCATACATATTACTGAATTAGCTAAAAGATTTATGAAGCACTTTCGATATGGGTTAAATTCATTCGAATATGCTATCAATCAAGATTTTTCTACATTTGCAGTCTTAAACTGGCGAAATTCTATTGGTTAAAACACTGATTTATCAGACAGTAGCGTTTATAATGTGCCCAAACATTCAGTTTAACATTTTCATCACGTAAAATCGTGCAAAATCCTGCTGATCTCATGCAAGATGACCACAGATTATCTATAATGGTCATCAACTGCTCTTAATAGCACTGTCTTTTATTTTTACCAACACCTAGGAATTCTATGCAACTCGATAACGCTACCATCAAACGCCTAAGAGGCATTGGTCACGACCTCAAACCTATCGTCATGATTGGCAACAAAGGTATTACCCCAACCATTACTGAAGAGATTGATCGCGCGCTATCAGATCATGAGCTCATCAAAGTAAAGCTGCCTGCTGGCACAAAAGAAGAGCGCGATGTCATCGGTGCGGAACTTGCCAAAGCGGCTAACGCGTCTTTGGTTCATTCTATTGGTCGTATGGCATTGTTACTACGTAAAAATCCAAACGCCAACCCAAAATTGTCTAACTTAGCGCGTCATGCACAATAATATGTGATGACTAGCTGGTTTGAGTGATGTGATGGTATGGTATGCCATATCAACTCAAATCATAGCCACATGGTGACGATAAACATAAAAGCCGCGATGCATCTTGCTCGCGGCTTTTATGTTGTCTGCTCGTTTTAGATTTACTTAGCGTGTAATATTAGCTCGCTTAGTCGGTACCATTTTTCTTATGGTTACTTCTGTATTTTTATTGTTGGGTCTTAAATTATGAATCAATCATTCAATCTCTGTGTGGCCACCGAAACCATAGCAAACGATGCGCAGCAACTGGGTGTAACAGTGGATGAGTTACAGCGCATCTGTATAAATGTGAGTGCTCAGATTATTCGACAGCCATCACTCCACTTACAGCTAACCTATCAACTCACCCTGCCCAACCAAATGCTAGCAAAGCAGCTAAATTGGTCAATGTGGCAGCAATCGCAAGTAAAATTCGATGATTACTTGTGGGAAGAGACTTGCCTTGAGTGTTTTATCGCTGGTCGTCTGATAAATGATGAAAATCTAACGGATGCTCAAAAGGCAACGCCCTATATCGAGATTAATGCCAATCCAGACGGTCGTTATGCGCTATATCAATTTGCAAGCTATCGTAATCCTGCGACCTTACCGCCAACACCCTTATATGCAGCTGATGGACAGGCGCGCGCGTCTATTAATTGGATAAATAATGTAAAGCCAACATTAAGGTACGTGGAGAATCCTTTATTTAATGATCCATCAGTCGCAAATAAACCTCATCATTATGAGCGCAGCTTTAATGTACCAGTAATCCAACTACCCAATCAGCAGTACGCCATCGCAAATACTGTGATTGAGCAAATACATCCTTGCGTTATTTTATGGTTTGGTGAGATTGCTTTATATTTTGCCCCAAACCACGCCTCCCCGCCTGACTTTCACAATCGTAGCCACTGGTCGAGATTTGAGCTTTAACTCTACTTTTAACTTAAGCATTACAACTCAAAGCGCAAAAAAAACCAGCAACGCTATAAAGAGCATTACTGGATTTGGAGAAAACTTTTAACTTAGACTATATCTAACTGTCTACTATTTATCAGCCATCGCGAGGTAAATACCACGGTCTGATGCATCATCGACATATTGCGAATCACGCCATGTCGTATAGCTGTAAGTGCCACTGTATGGGCTAATGCTGTTTTGGCGGAAATCAGATACCCAATCGTTACCATCAAAGATCTGGATATGACCATGTGGACGGTTTGACGTACGATTATAGACAACGACGTCACCCACTTGTGGCTGCATATCATTACTGATCTTGGTAAAACCTGCTTGAGCAAGTGTGCCGCGAGAGGCATACTGATAAGCTGAAGGGTTAGGCGTAAATTCGTAACCTGCTGATTGTAGCGCTTTACGTACATAGCGAGCACAGTAGCCAGAGCTTCTAGACAGTGCTACTCGCGATGCACTTGCCGCTGCGATAGCAGGAGCAGAATTGCGATCAGGAGCGCGGCTTGATTGCTGCTGACGCTGCTCATAAGACAAACGGCTGGTAAGCGAAGCAAGCTGGTATTCTTTTTGCTTGGCATGCGCACTTAAATTATCAATGGCTTGACTGATCTCATCATTGCTATATACATGAGCACCACTGCTAGTGCTATAGATATTGCGGCTAGAACCGTAGTTCGCAGAAGCAGAGATGTTAGTGATGGTATGACTCAAGGTATTATTTGGTTGAAAGGTTGTTTCGACAGCACCACTTGTCTGTGCTATACCCATTCCCAATACTGACAAAATTAATAAAGCTTGTTTCATAAATTTACTACCTATTGTTAATACAAGACCGCTCGTCATCCGTGACAAAGCATCAATTAGTTTAGAGGAGATGACCATTACAAAAACATGATAAAATCCTTGTTAAAACAGCCCGCTATTTCTTCTGTAGTGACTAATGCTGGTATTATCTGTTAATACCATATTCCGCTTAGTTCACTGTCTCGCAAATCGTTCAGTATCAATTGCCTTTAGCATGTCAATTATGAATATCGATTTTGTCACCTATTAGATGAGTCATCACGATGTCAAAAAAACAGCCAAATCGGCTTGCCCAACTTATCGACCATCAAGCTTTTGCTGGTAGCGCACTACCCCGAACGCTTGCTGACAATATGCGGCTATACATAGAAGCGACCAACGAGGTAAAAGAGCTATTGGTAGATTGTCTACCTGAAGAAATTCTTAATACCTGTTGGGTCGTAGGCCTCACCTACGAGCAATTAATACTCAGTGTGGGCTCAATGACTGCTGCCAATCATATTCGCTATTTGCAGAGCGCTTATTTGCAAGTCTTAACAGAGCAGTCAATTACATTTAAACAACTCAAGCAAATTCGCGTCGTCGTAGCTAAAAATTCAGCTGATAATCATTCATCTAAACAACTATCAGCAGTATCAGCAACTTTGTCAAAATCTAGTAAAGCCAATGAAAATCAGGCTCTTAGCCAAAACACAAAGCGGACTATATCACAGGCCGCAGAGCATGTCACCACTGATGAAAATCTCAAAAAAGCACTTTTACGTCTGGCAAATCATTGAAATTATTAATGTTACTATGTAAAGTTGTGTAAACAAAACCGTAAAAATCAGCTGATAACGCTGCGATTTTGTAATGGTGCAAACAAAAAAAATCACCTGCTAGCTCCGTTCACATTATGAACGTCACCAACAGATGATTGAAAAACTATCCACAGCTTCGATATTCTCTACTCTAGAGCAGAATTGTTAAAATAATCTAAACAATACATTCAAAAAAACGAATATTATTAGAATGTAATTACAGCCGGATTATGTAATATTGCGTAAATGTTTCGATACTTCGTGTATATTCCTGTATTCATCCTTCAACAGTCAAACCTTCGAGAGGTAAATACTGAATTGGGCATGTTACATTGTCATCAAAAGTTACAATTTCAAAATTATTATGGTCAGATAGTATCTCACGTACCAATAAATTGTTTAACGCGTGACCAGATTTATAAGCATTAAATCGACCCAAAATCGGATAGCCAATCAAATATAAATCACCTAAAGCATCCAAAATTTTATGGCGAACGAACTCATCATTAAAACGCAGACCTTCTTCGTTAAGAATATTTGCCTCATCAATAACAATAGCATTATCCATACTGCCTCCTAACGCCAAATTATTCTGACGTAAGGCTTCTATATCTCGTAAAAATCCAAAAGTACGGGCTGAACTCAATTGCTCAATGAAGTTTTGCGTCGAAAACTGCAACTGGGCATGCTGAAAATCTTTGTCGATAGCAGGATGATCAAAATCAATCTCAAAATTTAGCTCAAACCCTTCATAAGGACGCAGTTCTGCCCATTTATCGTCTACTTTTACTCTTACAGGTCTGACGATTTTTATAAACTTCTTTAAAGCATCTTGTTCACAGAATCCTGCGTCAAGCAGCAACGCTACAAAAGGAGCGGCACTACCATCCATAATCGGTATCTCTGAGGCCGATACACGAATTAAAAGGTTATCCACGCCAAGTCCTGCAATGGCACTAAGCAAATGCTCGACCGTCCCCACACGTGTGCCACCAAACACTAGGTTTGACGACATCATAGTGTCTTGTACTAAAAAAGCACTGGCTGGAATCGGCTGACTGCCTTCGATATCAGAACGCTCGAAAACAATACCTGTATCAATAGGTTGCGGATGAAACTCTAAGTCAACAGGCTGACCACTATGGAGACCAATACCTGTAACAGCAATAGCAGTTTTTATGGTTCTTTGGTTCATGGCTGTCTTCTCACATATTTTGTTACAATTGCCATAGTGTATCATTACCCGCCCCTAGTTCGCCATAGTTAAAACTCGCTAATTTCCTTATCTCCTTGATTGATAACACTTATCGTCAATAAATTTTGATGGTTCTCATGTCTTATTGATCACATTGCCTCTGTTAAAACAGGGAAATAACAGCTAAATGTTACAATCATAAATTGTTTTATCAGCCTATTTATTAGTGATTATTTTCGCATTGAGAGGCGATTCTTATAAATAGAGCGCTCTCATAGCTGAATCTGTTTGCTAATATATGGACATTTTCTATAGGCACAAAAAAGCCAGCAACTTAGTACTGGCTTTTTTTATCCCAAACATCTGAAAATATTATTTATTTTGTTGACGTTTTAGATAGTCTTGAATGCTATTGGTTTTGGTTTTCGCCTGCTCTTGAGGCGCGCTTGAGCGAGTAGCACTAGCCGTTTCTTGATACATCTGAGCTTGCGATTGCTTCTGGCTGTTTAAAGCACTGGTATGCACGTTAGGGTCAACAGGCTGAGTGCTATTGACAGAAGGAACTGGTGCCTCGACTACTTCTGGCTCTTGTCCAGCGTTTTCATCTAAAGTCAGACCCGTTGCAATAACAGTGACATGTAAGTCATCACCCATTTTTTCATCAATCACTGAACCATAGAAAATATGTGCATCGTCAATATCTGTAATTTCTTCGACAATAACACTGATTTTGCTCATCTCATCTAATGAGAGTGATTCAGAAGAAATCACGTTAACCAATAGACCTTTTGCATTTTCTAAACGCAAGTCATCAAGTAATGGTGATCTGATGGCTTTCTCAGTTGCTTGACGCGCACGATCATCGCCGCTAGCACGGCCGATACCCATCATTGCATGACCTTTGGCAGTCATAGCAGTGCGGATATCGTTAAAGTCGATATTGATCATACCTTCACTAGCGATAGTTTCGGCAATACCTTGAACCGCATGTAATAACACATCGTCCGCTTTCTTAAAGGCATCTTGCATAGAGATATTGCCATAGACACTCATCAACTTATCATTCGGAATCGTAATGATAGAATCAACAAAATTAGTCAATTGCTCAATACCAGCTTTAGCAGCCTTGATACGTTTGCCACCTTCAAACTTAAATGGCGTCGTAACAACCGCTACCGTCAACACTTCCATTTCTTTAGCAATACGAGCAACCACAGGCGCTGCACCCGTACCTGTACCACCGCCCATACCAGCAGTAATGAACACCATGTCTGAATGTTCGAGTAATGCACGGATGGCTTCTTCTTCGCTTTCTGCTGCTTCACGCCCAACTTCTGGGTTCGCTCCTGCGCCCAAACCGCGATTCGTTTTTGCGCCAAGTTGCAATTTATGCGGTGCAGTTAAACGATCAAGCGCTTGTTTATCCGTATTAGCACAGACGAACGTTACACCTCTAATCCCTTGTTGTACCATATGTTCAACCGCATTACCGCCACCACCACCAACACCGAATACAGTGAAGCTTGCTTGGCCGTTATTTTGAGGCTGGTTATCATCTGGCATGGTGTATTTTGACATAAAAAGGTTTCTCCAGTTGCAGATAGCGTGATGGTCGATACTTGGTAACACACTTATATGGCGCGCTATCGACTTACTATATATAATTGTATTTAAATAAAACAGGGCAATGGCTTAGATAATTGTGCTAGCCAAAATATGCCATTATGGTACAGGGTGTTACTTTTCGTATTCTTGCCTATTATATAGCTGCATACTCTTATGCTGCTTAATATAAGTATGTTTTGCCAACAGATTATAATATCTTTTTGAGTACACTAGCAAAACGCTGCCCTGCACTTTGAAAAACACCAGTGACTCGATTTTTTTGAATCGCTTCAGGCTCGCTTTTTTCACTACGGCGAAACTGCTCGCTTTGACTATATAATAGTGTACCAAATGCCGTTTGATAAGCACGATCATTTACTTGACTGTTTAGCTGCTTAAATGACTCATCATTATCAAAATGATTATGAGCACTAATAGCAGGATGAGTGTTGGTTAATACTACGGGCATTTTGAGCAATTTTTTGGTAAAGGGTATCATACCTTTAATCGCCGTACCGCCACCTGTGAGTACGATACCTTTGTCGATATAGCCGATGAGATCAGCCTCATGCAATTGACGAGCAACTTCCGTAAATATCTGCACATAGCGCGCTTCAATAATGCGGGCTAGATTATAGATACCAATATTAATCTCGTCACCTGTTCCTTGTGGTTTAAAGATAAAGAATGAGCTAGGATCGACACTATTGACATCGACAGTACCATGAGTTTTTTTCAGCTTTTCAGCCTCAATCATGGAGATACCAAAATCAGCTGAGATATCCATCGTCACTTCGTGGCTGCCTGTCGCGATACAATGGGTAAATATGAGCTTGTTTTCTTTATAAACGCAAATACTGGTCGTACTAGCACCAATATCTACCAAACAAACCCCTTGCTGGCGCTCGTCACTCATCAAACTGTATTCAGCACTAGTCACTGCATCAAATACAATGTGGTCAATACCAACATCACAGCTTTGCAATAATTTTTGGATATTCTGACGACTAGCAACGGGCATCATCATCATGTGGTACATCACAGTAATATTATGCGCCATCATTTCGATCGCATCATCCACCATGAAATCTTGATCATCGACATAAATACCTTGCTGACAGCAATGCATTAAATAATAGTCTGATGATAGATCGCGTGACTTGGCATTAGACAACGCCTGCACCATATCTTTGGCACGTACCGCCTCATCTTCTACACGTACCTCGCCTGCACTATTTTTGCTTGATAATTCCGGTGTCGCTAAGGTCAACCACACACTATGCACGCGGCAATTGGCAGTATCTTCTGCTTCTTGAATGGCTTGTTTAATAGCACCTTGTAGACGTTCACGGTGTTTTATTTGACCTTGGTAAAAATCGCTATTTTTGACTTGTCCCACGCCCAGAATACGGATGTCTTTTGCAGAGACAACGTTACCAATAACGACATAGACTGCCGTGGCACTTAGATGGACAACAACCAGATTTTCAGTATTTTTCATGGTACCAGACAAATTATCGCTAAACAGGAGACCAAATGACGTCTCCATTAGATCATTAAAAAAGGCGTTATCAACACGCTATGATATTGTATATTCTGTGCTACAAACTATCAAAATAGCTCAAACTAAAATGCTAACCAGTTTTTGCTTGTGCTATCTATCTATCGTTATTCTGCTTCATCGATTTTTGGCTGTGCCATATCCCAAGCAATGGTAAAACCATTTTTATAGCGCAAATCTACAGACTGTATTTCGCCTCGACGCTCACTTAACTGATTGCCGAGCAGCTGACTCAAACTCAGCAGCTTTTGCGCAGTATTCTCATTATCAACAATCACACGCAGTCCATTGTCAAAACGAATCAGCCAAGTCATTCTTGGTGACAGGATAATATCTTCGACTTGCATACCAAGTGGCGCATACCAGTCGTTAACTTGCTGCATCTGCTGCATGATAACTGGGGCTTGCGTTATCTCACCTTGTAAGGTGGCGAAGCGTTCTTGCGTCAGATCTTTACTATCAGCAGGGACAAAAACCGCACCTTTTGCATCCACCAAACGCTCTGTACCAAAATTAGCAACCGCTTGCTTAGGTAATGCAGTAACGACTATGCCCCGTTGCCAATCACGAGAAATACTGACCTGATCAACCCAAGCCATACCCGTCGTAATATCTCTTAACGCTTGCAAATCAGAGGTAAAAAAGCTGCTTACCTTTTGTTGATTCATAACCTGTTGCAATGCGCGATACTGGGTAACTGTCAAACCCTGATTATTCACATGGATAGAAGCTGGCGGTGCATCACGCAACGCTTTTCCACCCATTATCAATATCAGTACGAGCAACCCTAGTACCAATACCATAAAAAAATATTTGAGCGAAGTCGGTACTTGGAACTTAGAGTTTGGGCGACGGGTTTTATCACTCATCAAGTCAGTTACCTCGTTGACAGTTTGAGCCATAACGACCTTTGTCCCTATATTTGCATAAAACTGATCATGCTATTTATAAATGTAACTCTGCATATTTTTGCAGAAGCCTATTAAGTTGACATATTATCAAAATATTTTACTAAAACGATTTATAGGATGACATTATGCTCATTTAAACGTAACATTTTTCTTAATTTATGAATAACTTATGGGCTAAATTCATAGAAAACAGAAATATCACTAAAACAGACCTATAATTACAATATTAACGTATTTTATAGTTAAACAATAGCTTAACCCCTACTAGTGACAACGAATTTACACAAGTTTACATGACGCTGTGGTATAGCAGCTCTAGTGATACATTAACCCGTTCTCGTCTAGTAGTATTCTCAGCCTATAAGAAGAATTTAACTCTGATCATTCATAAGTTTTATCACTGGTTTATTAAGACAGCCTACTAATGACAACTGTCTTAATAAATATTAATAGCATTATGAACAATGT
Organism: Psychrobacter sp. AOP30-A2-5; assembly: GCF_052378115.1. Lineage (NCBI taxonomy): Bacteria > Pseudomonadati > Pseudomonadota > Gammaproteobacteria > Moraxellales > Moraxellaceae > Psychrobacter > Psychrobacter sp. AOP30-A2-5. The sequence goes on from NZ_JBQSXK010000002.1 coordinate 158,005, forward strand.
TAAAGAATGAACAATGTTAAAAAGTATCGTTGCTAAATAACTGTTTAAGCAATGACTGCTACACTAATCACTCTAATGTCTGCGCTAAAATATGCCAGCACAATGCATCAAAGTCCATGCCTCGAGCCTTGGCTGCCATCGGAACCAAGCTATGGCTGGTCATGCCTGGCACTGTATTGATTTCAAGCAACCAGAAGTTGCCTGCTTCATCTTGCATAGCATCGATGCGTCCCCAGCCTTTGGCATCAACGGCACGGAACGCTGCAAGGCTCAGATCTTGTAAATGCTTTTCTTCAGCAGCGCTCAGACCACAGGGGATATAGTAACTGGTATCATTACGATTATACTTGGCTTCAAAATCGTAGAAGTTGGTAATATCAGCAGGTTCAAGACGAATGACTGGATAGGCTTCATCGTCGATAATGACGATTGTGAACTCGCGACCGGTAATCCAGCGCTCAGCCATGACCGCATCACCGCACTGTACCGCCGTTGCATAAGCCGCTGGCAACTCGTCCAGATTGTTGACCTTAGTCATACCAATACTGGAGCCTTCATGAACGGGCTTAATAATAAGTGGTAGACCTAGCATGTTGACCACTTGCTGCCAGTCAGTCTCAGCTGTTAACAATGAAAATGGCGCGGTTGCTAACCCACAACCCTGCCACAATTGCTTGGTACGAACCTTATCCATACCCAGCGCTGATGCCAGAATGCCTGAACCCGTCTGCGGAATATCAAACCATTGCAGCACACCTTGCAACAAACCATCCTCGCCGCCGCGACCATGCAACACATTGAACACGCGGTCATACTGGCGTAGCTCTGTGATGTCTTGATGCTTAGGGTCGAAATGAGTGGCATCAACACCTTGGTTTTGTAGCGCCTGCAATACGGCAGCACCACTGTCTAATGACACGCTGCGTTCATTGCTACTGCCGCCGTAGACAACCGCCACTTTACCAAATTGTCTGGCATCTTTTGCATCACTGGTCGTCGTGTTTAGAGTGGCATCATTGCTCTCTAAATTATCTGAATTTTGAGTGCTGGTATTTTCTTTAGTATCAGTCGTCATGAAGATCGTTCCTAGAATTTTTTAGCTTACTTAATGTAAAGGTTATTGGCAGCCAAGTCGACAGCGATCTGCCCTACATTACCTGCACCTTGAGTAATGAGCATGTCATTGGCTTTTAATAAACGCTGCATGACAGGAGCTAAATTGTCCTTGTCAATAATCGTCGGTTCAACTTCACCGCGCAACCGAATACTGCGTGCCAATGACTTGGTATCAGCGCCAGTAATTGGGCTTTCACCTGCTGAATATACGTCTAATAATAATAATTCATCAACGCTGGAGAGTACTTCAACAAAATCATCAAAGCAATCACGGGTACGACTATAACGATGCGGTTGAAACATCATTACCAAACGACGTTCAGGGAAACTTTGACGCGCCGCTTTAATGGTGGCATCGACTTCTTTTGGGTGATGGCCATAATCGTCAATCAATAAAACATTACCCTCATCAAGGCTGACAGAAGCATGCTGCTCAAAACGGCGACCAACGCCTTCAAATTTTTGCAGAGCGCGTTTGATCGCTTCGTCATCGACCCCTTCATCGGTCGCCATGGTGATAGCGGCAAGCGCATTGTAAACGTTGTGAGTACCAGGAATGTTGAGGGTCAAACGTAAAGGTTCACGGTCACGGCGCAATACCGTGAAGTGAGTTTTCGTGCCTTCCGTAACCAAGTCGATGGCTTGAACGTCGTTAAAAGGCTCAAGTCCAAAGGTCAGTACGGGACGACCAATATCATCAATCATGGCATACAATTCTGGATCATCACCGCAGACCACCGCCAAACCGTAGAATGGCATGTTTTGTAAAAACTGAATATAAGCGGCTTTTAATTTATCAAAACTATTCTCATACGTTTCCATATGGTCTTGATCGATATTGGTGACAATCGCGGCCATCGGATGTAACGATAAAAACGACGCATCAGACTCATCGGCTTCTGCCACCAAGAAACGACTGCTACCCAGCGCAGCATTTTTACCAGATGCATTCAGCTTACCGCCGATCACGTAGGTAGGATCGAGTTGCCCTTCTGCCATCATGGTAGTCAACAAACTGGTCGTAGTAGTTTTGCCATGAGCGCCAGCAACAGCGATACCGTGACGATAACGCATCAACTCGCCCAGCATATCGGCACGGCGTACCACTGGCAAACGCGCTTCTAATGCCGCCTTAACTTCAGGGTTGCTGCGATCAATTGCTGACGATACAACGATGACATCAGCATTGGCAATATTTTTGGAGTCATGACCGATCGCAATATCAATACCAATCTGTGCCAAACGTTTGGTCACTAAGCTCTCAGCAATATCAGAACCACTAACCTCATATCCTTGATTGTTCATCACCTCCGCGATACCGCACATCCCCGAGCCACCAATACCGACAAAATGCAAATGCTGAATACGACGCATTTCTGGTATTTCAATCAAACGCTTAGGTAAAGCTTTCGCAGGGTTAGACATAGGGCTTCTCTTTATTAAAGGCTAATAAAATTTAGTGTATCAAAATAATTGGTAATAAAAACAGTCAGCTATAAGAATGTGGGCTACAGCGTTTGCCAGATAATATCAGCAACTTGCTTGCTCGCACTTCGATTGGCAAGGGCATGGCCTTTTTTGGCCATCGCTAGGCACTTCTCTCGATTAAGGGCAGCAAGCTCATTGCTCAAACGCTGCGCTGTCAACTCAGACTGCGGTAACAAAATCGCCGCATCGTGTGAGGTTAAAGTACGGGCATTAGCAGTCTGATGGTCATCTACCGCATGCGGCAGCGGTACAAAAATTGCGGCAATACCAACGTTCTGGATTTCCGTAACCGTCAATGCGCCTGCTCGGCAAACAATAATATCTGCCCAATTATAAGCGGCGGCCATATCGTCGATAAAAGGCTGTACCACAAACTTGTGCATATTCAAATCTTGCTCATCGTAAGCCGCTTGTGTGGCAGCCTCATTGTTACGCCCGCATTGGTGACGCACTTCAAAAGGCTGATTAAGCAATGCCAGCGCTTTTGGCACAGTGTCGTTTAAGGCTTGTGCACCAAGTGAGCCACCCACCACCAACAATTTGAGCGGTGAGTTGTCATTAACATCATAACGCACCGTCGGTTCAGAGACACCAGTAATGGCATTACGTACTGGGTTACCAACCGTTTCAAGCTTAGCATCCTGTGCACTATTGGCAAAGGTATCCTCAAATGCTTGCAGCACCTTGGTTGCAATCTTGGATAGGTAGCGATTACTCATGCCTGCAATGGCATTTTGTTCATGGATAATCAGAGGCGTATTGGTCAGACGTGCGGCGATGCCGCCAGGCGCTGTCACATAACCACCGAAACCGACAACTATGTCAATTTGATTACTACGAATCACCTTTATAACTGCCATCGTCGCTGATAATAAAGTCACTGGCAACTTCAATAAACGCCCGATTCCTTTACCGCGTAAACCCTGCATCTCAATCGCATGAAAAGGATAACCAGTCGGTGCAACTAAGCCATTTTCCATACCATTTGGCGTTCCTAGCCAATGAATAACCGCACCACGCTGAGTCAATTCCTCAGCCACTGCCAGTGCTGGGAACACATGCCCGCCAGTACCCGCGGCCATCATTAATATATGCGGTGCTTTCATGAACGCCTGCCTATCTTTTCTTTATTTATATGAAGGACTTATTATCCTATGATCATCTTAGTCATCAGCCAATAATGACCCTATAAAATCTCGCATAGTATAGTGTAAATCGTTGGCTGATATATAGCACTTTATGCACTGTCAATAACAAAAATCCAAGCCGCGAGCAATCACGACTTGGCTTTTATAAATACTATCGAAAAATCATAAAAGCATCGTTTATAAATGACGTTTTATCGCCTTTTTATGCGCTATGAAAAGATGCTGTTTATCAATCTATCTTAGCACACTGTTTTTTAAGTATTGTGCGCATAGCTTAGTGATAAATCACTCTATCCTTACAGTGTTGCGCAAACTGCTACTTTATTCTCAATGGCGATGATAAAATCGGTCGCAATATCTGTACCGCATTGATCATCAATCTCACGTACACACGTTGGGCTGGTGACATTAATCTCGGTAATACGACCGCCGATTAAGTCGAGCCCGACGAACATTAGACCTTTTTCTTTAACAATCGGGGCGACTACTTGGGCCACTTGACGTTCGACATCGGTGAGCGGCATCGCAACACCGCTACCACCCGCCGCAAGATTACCACGGGTTTCGCCTTTGGTGGGAATACGTGCCAAGCTATAATCGACCACTTCACCATCAACGATCAACACGCGCTTATCACCTTCCTTAATCTCTGGTAAATAACGCTGTGCCATAATCGGCAAGGTTTCAAGCTCGGTTAAAACCTCAAGCGTGACGCCGATATTTGGACTATCAGCGGTCAAGCGGAAAATACCCGTGCCGCCCATACCATCTAATGGCTTAACAATGACGTCTTGCTGCTCAGCGATAAACTTGCGAATATGCGCCTGTTTACTGGTCACAATCGTTGGGCTCATATAATTGCTAAACCACGTGGCAAATAGCTTTTCATTACAATCACGTATCGCTTGTGGATCATTGACCACTAGCACGCCTGCCGCTTTGGCATGATCAAGCATATAAGTGGCATAAATAAAACGCATGTCAAACGGCGGATCTTTACGCATCAACACCACGTCATAGTCGCTGATTGGCGCTGTCGCTTTATCCCCTAGTGTATAAAAATCTTCAGGATCACGCTTGACGGTCACTGACTGCGTATCAACCATCAGTTGCCCACGATCCAACCACAAGTCATGAATCTGACAATAGCCAAGGCTGTGCCCACGGTCTTGTGCCGACCACATCATCGCAAGGGTCGTGTCTTTTTTATAATTAACCTGCTCGATAGGATCCATAATAACGAGTATGTTTAACGATTTTTTTTGATTTTCTTGGCTCATGATAAAGCTCACTTACGTTATATTATTAATGTAGAACAGCTTCGAACTCAGTGCCCAACTATACGCCGTACTGCGCGCGATAATGTTGCATCTTGGCAAGTTGGGTCGCGTCTTTATGCTGACCGCTTTGTACACCATGGTCATCTGCCAAATAACTGATTAAATCATCGATATCGACAAGTGCGCGCACTGGTACCTCTAATGTCGTCGCCAACTCTTGAATAGCAGAATGCTCAGCCTGACCTTTTTCTTTACGGTCAAGTGCAACGATAATACCAGCAACGCTAGCGCCTGCTTGCTCTAAAATCTCAACCACTTCGCGCATCGCCGTACCAGCGGTAATGACATCATCGAGTACCCAGACAGCTTTACCACTAACGTCAGCGCCTACTAAGTTGCCACCTTCGCCATGAGTTTTAGCTTCTTTACGATTATAGCCCCACTTGGCATTGATACCATGATGAATCCATAAGGCTTGCGCGGTTGCTGCCACAAAAGGAATACCCTTATACGCTGCCCCAAAGATTACCAGCTCCTGCTCATCTGTACCGTTATGACTAGCAGCCATTTGCTCAGCCAAGGCATCAGCATAACCACACGCGAGCAACGACAACATCTCACCCGATGCCAGCAAGCCTGCATTAAAAAAATACGGACTGATGCGACCAGACTTGAGGACAAACTCGCCAAATTTGAGAACTTGATTGTCTAAAGCCAGTTGGATAAATTGATGTGAGGAAAAAGAAGGGTGTTGCGCATTAGGCATTGAAGCATTAAGCATGGAAGCGTTCCTATTGACAAAAAGAAGAGCAAAAAATTGGCGTTATTGTACGCATTATTGATCAGCTTGACCAACCATTGATGTCGTAATCCTGCATGTTAGGATAACGAGTCAATAGGCCACTGCGCGATGAGAGATTAAAATAACACTGACCGTCATCGCTCACTTGTATCTCCCAACCTAAATGATACGCGGCAACAATAACATGTCCTGTGAAAATGCGTATTTGACGGTAGGCATGACGCTGCGATGGCTCACAAATGATTTGACTCAGCAGATAACTGCGTATGTGCTGACAGATTTGCGCGGCGCTGTAGCGGTGATTGATACTTTTGCGTGTCTCGCACTGCCTCAATGCATGGACAGCAACGCTACACGCCATAATATCAGTAGCCAAACTGCCCTCGCCTGTCTCAAATTGCTGCGGCTGCAACACCACCTGCCAATCTTCGGCATAAACACTGTTGAGCAACTCATCTGGGTTATACCGTTTGGTCAATGCACGGAAAGAAGCTTGTGTGTTTTTAGCATTACTACTAACGCTCGTATCGGTACTTACAGAAGAGAAATTCAGTATAAAACCGTAACGATGCAGTTTTGGATAAGCACGAAGCGCCTGCTGAATATCGGCCATGTCGAGCAAAGTCATACCATTTAATGATGATAATAATGGTTGCGCGCTGTGATTGTGATAAAAACTGTCTGGAAACTCGACAAGCTCTGCTGCCCGCAGTAATGACAGATGCTCGCCCAATACTTCTGAAGCAATCAGCGACCATTTTGACAAGCTGTGTTCTTTAGGCTGATAAAAACGCGCAGAGCGACCATAGAGTCGTTGCAATTGACCATTTAAGCGCCTAGCAGGCTCTGGAATATCGCTCAAGGGTCTGGCAGGATCAAGTGCCAAGCGACTCGGGTCAAAATTAGGATGTACAATCGCAGGTTGGGTACTATCTGGCAAGATAGACGAGTGCTCAGCATTGCCTTCTGAAATTGTACCGCCTGCTGCTGTAAGATCAGCACTGGGTAAATGAGTGTCAGAAGTAGAAGGCTGGGTCATGAAATCTCCATAGGCTATAAAATATAAAAACAATTTTAATTAAATCAAACTGGCATATTACTCTTGATGTTGTTCTTGATGTTGTTCTTGATGACGCAAAATATCACGGTAACCGACTTGCCAATCAGGATATGCCAACCAAGCTAATGGAATATTACTGTGCAAGCGTTTTCCCGTAACCGCTACTTTTTTATCGTCAAGAGCAGGAGGCGTTTCATTGATCTGCTGACTTAACCAAACGCCCAACTCAAAAGTCGTGACTGGCGCGTAATCAGTAGCAATATAAAGGGGCTTGGGCGCATCGATAGTCAATACGTTAGCGATGATAGCGACCAAATCGCGATCCATAATCCGATTGCTCCAATGCGCGGCTGCCACTGCTTCCTTTTGTAGCTCGCGGGCTTTACGCAGACGCATGAGACGCGCGCGGCCATAAATACCGCTTGGACGAATGATAATGGCTTTATCACCAAAGCCTTGTTGTAGGACTTGTTCTGCTTGCAATATCACCTGCGATGCTTCGCGTTTTGGCGGCACAGGTGCAGTATTGTCATCAATCCATTCGCCATTATCTTGCCCATAAACACCCGTTGATGAAATAAAGACAATGCGTGAAAGGTTGGTGAGTTTGTCCGCAAGCGTTGCCAAATGCTGGCTAATTGCTAAGTAGCTATTATGATAACCACTGGTCGAATAATCATCGGGGGTAACGATAATTGCTATCGCCGTAAAATCTTGCAGCTGCTCAGCCGTCAGAGTCAATGCATCGGCTTGCATAAATTCAGCGTTATCATCCAAAGAGTAATGATGGCGCTCACCACGAGCCAAACCTGTGACATTTAAGCCGTTCTGTGACAGCTGATTGCTGACTGGCAAACCAATATCACCTTGACCAATAATCAATAAATTTTGCGTACTCATCATTTATCCTTTATTCGAACGCCATTTCTAATGACTGCCTATACATCTTTTTAATAACCTATACATCTTTTTAGTAATAAGTGTTAAAAATAGCGTCTGTACGACAGCTGGATGTCTTCATTGGCATCAACACGATCTTGCCATTCGTAGTTGGCATTAATGCGTAATGCTTGTTTTTTATCGATATCATACTGCAGCCCTAATGTCGATATCGGCTGCCAATAATGACCACGGGCATTAGACTCATCGCTGCTGCCATGATACCAATATGGCAGTTGCAATTCAGCCTGCGCGCGTAACTGATTGTTAATCTGATAACGACAGCCTGCATTGACGCCAGCACCAACGCGAAAGCCTTTATTGATACCGCGCCCTGCTTGCGCTGTGCCGGACAAAAAGGTATAGCATAGCTGCGGCGGCATCTCGCCTGTACCTGTGCGAGGCGTGCCAAATGCCCATGACCAACCTGATTCATAGCCCAAGCTCCCAACTAAATGATCGCGACCGTCTTGCTGGGAGCCATCATTCACACGCGTCGCCTCGATGCTAGCGCCCCAGGTTTTACCTTTTTTGGCAGAATTGACCGGATTAAATGAGCGCCCACGAATCAATGTCACATTTTGCAAAACCACACTGTTTGGCTGATTGGCTTTGTCATTATCGGTGTCGTACAGGCGCAAAGTCGCAGATGCGCCTTCTAAGTCAAAAAACTGTGGGAATCCTGAGGGACGATCGAGAATATCATGATAGCCCGCTCGTAAGCCCAAATCGATATAGTTATTATCACCGCGCTGCCCTAGTCCCATATGAGCCAGTTGCAGTGGATGTCTGTCTATTGGATTGTTATCTGATACCGCTATATTAGGCTGCAATAACGTCTGTCCATCAGCTGACATACTCGAAACCGCATTGAGTTGGGCAGATTTAATCTCATTGATCGTCTGTTTTGCGCTGTTGTGATAGCCGAATTGCTCGCGCTGCTCTTTAACCTTATTCAACTGCGCTTGGCGTAAAGTGCTATCGGCAGGAGTATAGTTGGTGCTGGCAAGTAAGCCTTCATCATCAAGCAACTGCACGACATCTGAGGGAATAACCGCATAAGGCAGCTGACTCAATAAGTGCTGCTGCGGACGCACCACATCAATTAAGCGTAAAATCTCAGACGCACAGTTATCTGTGGTGAAGTAATACGGCAATTTTAAATCTTTGGTTTCCCAAACGTGCAACATAATCTGCTGTACTTCCGCTGGAGTCAAATCCAATTGATACGTCCATGCGTCACGCTCGTCTTCTTGCAGATACTTGGCCAGCCTTGCGGGATAAGGGTCAATTTCAATGAGATTGTCATAACCGCCGGTCATTGACTTGATGGCATACACCACAAAATTGTCTTTTGGATTACCACCAACCGTATAATTCAGCGCAACCGCGTGATGAATCTGGCTCGGATCAGCCACGCTCGATTTTGAGTCGATACGCAATAAGGTATGAGCAAAGGCTGATAAAGGGTTGTCTAAATATTCTTGGGCAAACATGATAGAGAGCTGCTCGGGGGCAATCTTCTGCATCCATTCATTCAATTCGGGACAGTCAACTTGTAGCGTCGCCTTATCAATGTTCAATGTATCGGTCAACCATTGTACACGCGCTGGAAAACGACATAATACCGAATTGTTGGCAGTATTTTTTTTGACAGTACGGTTATTCGTCGTCGCTACCTCATTAGCGAGAGCGACGAGTAATGCATCTAGCTCGGCAGCTGAATCATGCTGTCCATTCTCACTTAAAAAAAAGTCAGCCTCATCAACCATGCTGGTGTTTTTTTTCTTACCAATCAAATTCTTTTGATCATCAAAGAAATATAATAAACGTCGCCATGTCGTATGTTGGGCTAAGTTTTGCGTTGCTGCTTGCTCACGCCACTTGGCTAATAATTGCTCAGCGTTACTTTTTTCTAGCCCTTGGGTATCTTCTGGAGCGTCATTATTTGGCGTATTATTAGCGATTGCAGCAGCTTGCGGCGTAGGCGCTAATGCCTCTGTCGTTACTAATGATGATGGGGTTGGCAAAAAAGCTTGCGTTTGTGCAGAGAGTAGCAATCCTGCAATAGCAAGTGGTAAACGCGCTCGTTGACTCATAGTAGTTAGGGTACAATCTACAGATAAAAAATTAGGCTTTAGAGACATGGGGTAAACCTCGCACGTTATTATTCATACGCCGATAGCGTGATTGATGGCTGGTTGATAATGCCGATTGGATCGTCCACTAAAATAACCTCAAAAACCATATAAGAGCTAGATCATTGAAATATCTTAGTCAAAGTGGCTGTTATCAAAGTTGTTACTATCAAAGCTACTGTTATCAAGGTAGCTATTATCAGACTGGCTATTGATTGATAAAAATGGCTAGCAACCAGCGGTCAATGCCCACTTATTAATATCATGATAAAAGAGAATATTATGTCCATAACACCCATAACGATTAACGATGGCAGATTATCAGCAGCCACATACCTTGCATCACCAAACTGCAATCTGCGACCAACAGATATGAGTATTGATACTATTGTTATTCATAATATCAGCCTACCTCCGAACGAGTTCGGAGCATCTGATGCTGACGGCACCCATTACGTTAAAGCATTATTTACTAATCAGCTAGACTGGGCGGCGCATCCCTATTTTCAAACGATTAAAGGCGCGGAGGTTTCGGCTCACTTATTTATCGAGCGTGATGGCGCGATAACTCAGTTTGTTAATTTTAATGAGCGCGCGTGGCATGCTGGACGCTCTAGCTATTTGGGTCGCCCTGAATGTAATGATTATAGCATCGGTATTGAGCTTGAAGGGTCTGATTTTGTGTCCTTCACCGCCGCACAATATGAGGTACTTGCAAAAGTGGTCTGTGCCATTTATGCCGCCTACCCCAAAACTCGTCGTCATCTAGCAGGTCATAGCGATATTGCCCCTGGTCGCAAAACAGATCCCGGTGATTATTTTGAATGGGCAAGATTGCGTGAGATGGTCGCCAACATTCTTGAGGGTTAAGTCATATGGATAATTATTTTGTCAATCCTGTTAAAAGCTCTATTAACTGTACACAGCATATTCCACATCCAATCCATTTATCTCGATTACGAAAATGCTATAATCCGTCAGCTTTTTGATAGCAGCAACTTAGTAAACAACCATCAGTAAACAACCTTCATTAAACAAATTAGCACAATAGGTTCTCATGGCAAAAAGTCGGTTATTTCGTTCAACCATGGTGGTCAGTAGTATGACCATGCTGTCTCGTATCTTAGGTCTGGTACGCGATGTCGTATTGTTAGGCGTCTTTGGCGCTGGTGGTCTGATGGATGCCTTTTTAGTCGCCTTCAAAATCCCAAACTTTTTGCGGCGTTTATTTGCAGAAGGTGCCTTTAGTCAAGCCTTTGTCCCTGTACTGTCCGAATACAAAGAAAAATATAGTTTGCAGCAGGTACAAATCTTAGTCAGTCGTACTTCAGGCGCTCTGTTGTTAATTTTGTCGATGCTTACTGTGGTTGTTATTTTAATGGCACCGTGGGTCGTGACTTTATTCGCGCCTGGTTTTGCGGATCAACCAGGTAAGTTTGCTATTACCGCTGAATTACTGCGTCTGACCTTTCCTTATTTGCTATTTATTTCTATGACCGCCTTTGCCAGTGGCATTTTACAAAGCTACGGACGCTTTGCTGCGCCTGCTTTTGCACCCGTGTTATTGAACCTATGTATGATTGGTGGTGCGCTAATTTTTGCTCCTATGTTCGATGTTCCTATCATGGCGCTAGGCTATGCAGTCGCTATCGCAGGATTGTTGCAATTCTTACTGCAGCTACCGCAGCTATGGCAACAAAAGCTGCTGGTCGCACCCAAAATCGACTTTCAGCATGAAGGCGTTCGCCGTATTTTAAAACTCATGCTGCCTGCTATCTTTGGTGTCTCTGTCACTCAGATTAATCTGCTGCTCAATACCATTTTTGCGTCATTGATGATTGGCGGCTCGGTTTCTTGGCTGTATGCCGCAGAGCGTATGAGTGAGCTGCCATTAGGCTTGATTGGCGTGGCAATCGGTACAGTCATTTTGCCAAGCCTATCAAAAAGCGAGGCGCAAAAAGACGATGTTAGCTTTAAAAAGACCATCGATTGGGCGGCACGCTTAATCATTTTAGTCGGTGTTCCGGCATCAGCAGCGTTGTTTATACTTGCCGATGTACTGATGCAAGCGCTGTTTTTGCGCGGTGAGTTTACCTTACGCGATGCGCAGATGAGTTCGCTCGCATTACGTAGTATGGCTGGTGGTATTTTAGGCTTTATGCTTATTAAAATCTTTGCCCCTGCTTTTTTTGCCCGTCAAGATACCAGAACACCTGTAAAAATCGGTATCATTTCTGTCTTTGCCAACATGGTTTTTAGTGTCATTTTCATCGGTATATTTTATTTCTTAGAGATTCCGCTACATGGCGGCTTGGCATTAGCAACCACGGGCGCGGCCTTTGTTAACGCAGGCTTATTATATTACTTCTTACATAAACGTGATATTTTCCGCTTTGGCAGCCATTGGAAGAAACTATTCACCCAGTTTGCGATTGCGACCAGCGCTATGATTGGCGTACTTTATGTCATGCTGTCTTACTTCCCTAGCGATGATGCTCAATGGCGACGTATCGCCGCTTTGCTCATTATGTGTGCCGTGGGAGCACTGGTTTATGGCGTGGTATTACTAGCCACTGGTTTCCGTCCACGCCAGCTAAAGCATGGTTAAGCAGCTTCACTTACGAAACCAAAACAAGCTTAGTAAGAGAATGGATAGTGAATGACGCGGATAGTTGCCATAATTAACCATTAACGAATAAATGAAATCTGAGGGCTAATAATGACAACCAAACGAGTAACCTTGCTACGCTTACCAACTATCCTGACTGCTGGTGTCCTTAGCACTGGACTGCTTTTAAGTGCTTGTAGCGATAACGATAAGACAGCTAATAGTGCCGAAGATACGGCAGCCATCGCTGAAGGCAGTTCTGATAAAAGCATTGATGCTGAAAATAGCGCTGCTAATCAAACGTCAGCAATGGATACGAATAGCACAGTTGGCAGCGAGCAGATGACTGACAATAGTAAAGATGAAACGGCTATTGATAGTGATGATATCAATCCAGTCACCTCTGCAACCAAGCAAAAGAGCCTCGTAACCAATCCCACCCAAGCTGGTACGCCGGAACATACTGTAAAGCAAGCACTAGATAGCTTGTATTATGGCGAGGTAAAAGAAGCCGTTAAATATTATAAAGTAGATATGGCAAACTTCGAAGAAGAGCTGGCTAAAACCCAGTATGCCTTTCAGCAAACCGTCGATGGCGTCACTATTACCGATACTCAATATAACGATGATAAAACCCGTGCCACCATCATTGGGGAGCTGATGTTAAAAGGACAAAGTGCGCCTGCACCGTTGACTTATGAGCTGCAAAAAATTGAAGGTCAATGGAAAATCCTAGGATAAGACGCCTTGCTGTCCTCATTTAAAATCACTTTAGCTTAAGTTATTTTAGCTTAAGTCACTTGAACTTGGACTATCTTATCTTCAATGATTTTATTTGATACCAATCTAAATTTAATATTAATCTGACGACACTGGCTTGCCAAGCATTACAACATCAGCGATAAAGCCTTGCATATCACACACTTTTGGCATATATCCCCATTGCTCAAAACCAAGCTTACGGAATAGCCCTAAGCTTGGCTGATTGTGCGCAAAAATAAGCGCGATCACATTATGAATGCCTAGGCTTGGCGCTTGTGTCAACATCCAGCATGTCAATAAGCTGCCCAACCCTTGACCGTGATAATCCTGATGCAAGTAGATACTAATCTCAGTACTGATATGATAAGCCGGTCGTGCATATAAATCGCTAAAGCTACCCCAAGCGACGATTGTTGCTGTCTCTGTTTTCGCTGCATTCTGCGTGGTCTTATGCATCGCTTTTACGACATAAATAGGACGCGTCGGACTGTTTATATGCTCATCAAACCAATCTGCACGCTCTTCACAAGTCACTGGGGTAAGATTGGCAGTGGCTTGCTTACCTGCAATAGCCTGATTGTAAATCGCCAAAATCTCTGACAAGTCGTCTCTACTTGCACGCTGCACGACAAACTCATCCGTGAGATAGTGTTCTAACAAAACAGTTGGTACAGCATTCAAGGCAGCAACGGACATAAGGTCTCCGTAATTATTAATTAATAGTCTATGAGTGATAATTGTTGCAAGACAATCCATCCATAAAGAGGGTCATTACAAAAGCATGTGCACAAACATCACGGTATTTTAAGATGACAGAGCGGATAGCGCCATACTTTTATTGTCAGTAGACTATAGGATGTTAGTGTGGTCATTTTACTTTATAATGGCTGATTTTAAACACATTGATTTTGGTACGGGTGTGTTTTTTATCTGGTTTTATCTATCATAGCTGAAAATTTATGAACACCTATTTTCTTGAGCAACTGATTGCCTCGCCAAGTAATTTGACTGCAAATACTAGTCCAGTAGATTTAGCGCCCTGTGTGCTCACTATCGGTAACTTCGATGGTGTCCATCTCGGTCATCAAGCGATGCTTGAACAAGTCCGTGATATTGCCCATGCACAAAATCTTGGTTCTGCTGTCATGATATTTGAGCCACAGCCTCGTGAATTTTTTGCGCCAGCAACCGCGCCTGCTCGCCTCACCAATCTCGCTGAAAAACAAGCTTTGTTAGCAGAATATGGCGTTGAGACCTTGATTGTGGCAGGATTTGATGCAGAGTTTCGCTCGCTATCCGCCCAAGCATTTGCGGATCTCTTAGCTCTGCGCTTAAATGTCAAAGCGTTGGTGTTGGGTGATGACTTCAAATTTGGTCATGACCGTACTGGCGACAGTCAGTTTTTGCGGAATTATGGCTTAGATGTGACCAATCTACATACCGTCATCGATGATAGTGGCAAAGCGGCACGTATCAGCTCTACTCGCGTTCGGGACTTACTATTGGCTGGTGATATTGACGCTGCTAATGCGCTACTTGGTCGCGATTATGCGATTACAGGAATGGTCATTGGTGGCGATAAAATAGGTCGCACCATGGACTTTCCTACTGCGAATATTGACCTACAGCGTTTAAAACCTGCCCTGCATGGTATCTTTGCTGTTGATGTCGTCAGCCTCGACGAGGATGGGCAAGTGATTGCTGATGGCTTATCGGCACTTGCTATAGATGGCAAATCAGGTATCTCAGGATTACGTTCCAATAGCCTCTTTGGGACAGCCAATATTGGCACCAGACCCTCTGTCGATAAACAACATGATTGGCGTTTGGAAGTGCATTTCCCAGAATTAAATGCCGATTTATATGGATTAACTTTACAGGTTCGATTTTTGCATTATTTACATGGTGAACGACATTATGATGGCTTAGAAGCATTAAAAATAGGCATCCATAATGATGTGAAAGCATTGATTGAGTGGCGAGAGCAGCAGCCCAGTTAGGTTACTATTAAGCTTAAATGCGGGCGTCGATATTTATAATTTATAAAAAAACCCACAGCGTTTGTGGGTTTTTATTTAATAATTCGTTTTTTAATAATTCTTTTTTCTAAGCATCTGGATGCATACGTACGTTTAAGTCATCGATGACCTCTACCCATTCCGCATCTTTTTCCCATTCTTCTTGTAGAAAAGCACGCTGATTGTCTGTCCAAATGCTCGCTTCTATCAACTTCTCTTCTTTATCCAACTGATTATTTTCAATAAAACTATCAATCGCTGCATCTGAGCTATCAAGTCCCAACTGTGCAAATAATTCATTCATATTGTATTCTGGTTCACCCAACATGTTTTTCTCCTTAAATGGTACGAGTGTCTTTGTGTTTATTATCTAAATTGACACATTTATTGTAGCAAGCTTTATTTTAATAGCTGTTAATCAACGTGTATCTAACGTTATCAATTGTATTTGGATAGGCAGACAAGACACAAAAAAGCCCTCTAATGTAGAGGGCTTTGTTAGATCAATTTCTATAAAACAGCTTTATGACATGATAATATCGTGACATTGGCGGCTTATGGAAGCAGGTGTGCTACCGCATCACGTTCTTCGCTAAGCTCTTGCTCAGTCGCTGCCATTTTCTCTTTAGAGAAATCTGATGACACATCAACGCCATCTACGATAGACCAGTCGCCGTTAGTGCATGTGCATGGGAATGAGTAGATTAAGCCTTTTGCGATACCGTATTCGCCGTTTGAATAAACGCCCATTGATACCCAATCATTCTCATCAGTACCCAATGCCCACGTACGTACGTGTGCAATGGCCGCGTTGGCAGCAGAAGCGGCAGATGATGCACCGCGTGCTTTAATGATTGCAGCGCCACGTTGTTGTACTTCTGGGATATAAGTCGCTTCGTACCATTCGCGATCAACCAAATCTAATGCAGGCTTACCGTTGATAGTAGCAGCAGTCAGATCAGGATACTGCGTTGATGAATGGTTGCCCCAGATGATCATTTTTTTCACGTCATTTACTGTGCTGTCAGTTTTGCCAGCCAACTGTGCCATGGCACGGTTATGATCTAGACGAGTCATCGCAGTGAAGTTACGTGGATCAAGATCTGGTGCATTACGCTGAGCGATAAGGGCGTTGGTGTTGGCAGGGTTACCGACAACCAATACTTTTACGTCACGGCTTGCAACGTCATTCAATGCTTTACCTTGTGCTGAGAAAATCGCAGCGTTGGCTTCTAGCAAATCTTTACGTTCCATACCTGGACCACGCGGACGTGAACCGACTAGTAGAGCATAGTCAACATCTTTGAATGCAACGGTCGCATCATCAGTCTGCACAATACCTGCTAATAAAGGGAATGCACAATCTTCTAATTCCATGACCACACCCTTTAGGGCGTCAAGTGCTGGAGCGATTTCAAGCAATTGCAAAATAACTGGCTGATCTTTACCTAGCATCTCGCCAGATGCAATACGAAATAACATAGCATAGCTGATATTACCAGCGGCACCAGTGACGGCAACACGTAAAGGCTGTTTCATTGACATTGAATACTCCCTAATTATAGATTAGATAATTCATGATTCTGATTGATGGTTCTAATGGATGACTATCGTTGTAAATAGCGACTTGCCTACTGAATATAGCAGTCATAAACCGAGAGCTAGTGTAGCACTTCGTTCAGCAAATCGTCTAGAGACAATAAGACGCCGACCACCGATTATATTGTTACATTTTATACGGGAGGATTTTTATACCTACTGTAAACCTATACGGATACAGTGCTAGAAAGCAATAAAGGACAGCTGATAACAGCATTGAGAAGCGTTGTATACAGTGGATACAACACTTAAAATAAGCGAATATTGCTAGAAATCGCTGCTTATAAATATCGTAAAGAAGGTCAGCGAATACTGATAAAAGACGTTTGAAAAGGTGGTAAAAAACTATTTTCCACCCGAAATGACGAACTTACTGCCGCAATTATCTACAACATCATGACATGTGCCAAATTCGCTCCCTTCATAACAAATATGGATATCTGTCAATGTTGATTGACGACGACTGCCTGCTTGGCAAATCAAGTCAATACTGTTTGAGGACATGCCACTGTTAAGCTGGGTCATCTGACTGATAAATCGAGATTTAGAAACCGTATAGCTATTACCCGTATTAAGCTCGTTAGGCAGCTTTAATGCACCAGCGTAATTGGTAATCTGGCGGAAATAACTACTGGCACTAAGTGGACTACACGCCCCATAACGCTGCCAAGCTTGGCTACGTACTGTCGTATCGGGCATAATGCGGTTGACGACTTTTAACTGTAACGGTGTCAGACGTGGCTCACTACCGCGTCCACAGCGCTCACCATAGCCCATATCTAGACCTGATACTGTCAACGAATAACCTTCCAAGCATTGACGCATGCGGGCACGCGTCGGCTGTAGGCTACACAATGCTGGCGTCATCTCAATCATCAACACACGCTGTCCGCTCTTAACAGCGCTCGCGGCATGTACCGGCATCATCATAATGCCTTGCAATATCACTAATGCACCGATACTTAGCGTCGTATTTAGTTTATCCATAGATGTATTAGTTATCGAGCTTGCATGACATTGAGCTAAATGCTTGACAGTTTTAGTCGCTGAATATTTTTTTGATTGGTTTAAATCTGGCGTCAGAGTAGATAGCGAGCGCACCTGCATCTGCTGAATAGATGACTGATGCCTAACTTTAGATAACAGGGACAGATTGAAATATTTTTTGATCATAGGGGCTGAAGGCATCTAGCAATGATAAAAACATGGGCTATCGTTTAGCTCATAGTGTTCGACGTATAAACACTGATAAAACTAAGAATAGAGCTAACAAAAATGTGTGCGTTGATTGATAAGCACTTATTATAAGCACGTATAAAAGACACTAATTGATGCAATGGTAGCAAAACGTTTTTTTTAATCTATAGCAGAAACGTAAACATAAGCTAATGCGGGCATCAACAATACAAAAATGTTACAACGTTAGCATGTCATCATCAGCGAGGTTGGGCGTCGAATTAGGCATATCGTCAAGACAAAACTAGTTTTGATTGCACGATCAAAAGTGACATAAAAAAACCATTAATGATTGCTCACGAATGGTTTTTTTGGTTTATACATTAGCATTTTAGAACGCGGCAGGTATCGTGCCCATGCGCTGGCTAATAGGCTGACTACGACCTAATAGACTGCTATAAATGGTGGCATTTTCCATCACGTGCTTAACGTAATTACGGGTTTCAGGAAAGGCAATCGACTCGACGTACTGGTCGGCTGCGAGCGAACCATATACTGGTTGCCAACGCTTGGCATTGTTCGGACCCGCATTATAACCAGCCGTTGCCAACACAGGTTGACGGTTTAGCTTACCGAAAATATCACCCATATACCACGTGCCATAACGAATATTGGTATCGCCACTATTGGCACGGCTGGCGCTATAGGTCTCACCTAAATTTCGAGCAATATATTTTGCTGTGTCAGGCATCACCTGCATCAAACCACTGGCACCAACGTTTGAGCGTGCTGATGCAACAAAGCGACTTTCTTGACGCATGATGCCATAAGCCCAAGCAGGATCGATACCAGCAGACTGACTATAACGTACGACTGCATCTTGATGCGGCATCGGATGTGATAACGCTAAGCTGTCTACTCTATCAGTATTATCGACGGCATAAATTGCTCGGTCGAGCCAGCCCATATCATAGGCTTGACGAGCAGCGGCAATAATCAAGTTATCATCACGCTTGTCGCGCGCCTGCTTTACCGCCCAGTTCCATTCACGATTGGCATAGGCACGGCTGGCGTCAGCATTATATAGAGCAAAAGCACGCGCAAAGTTGGCATCTTGCATAACCCGTGCGCGATCAGCAGTACTGACATTTGGTAAGTTATTACCACCCAAACGACTGGCATCAAAACGCTGACCCACTTTATCCTTTGCCATTAAGCCATAATAGTCATTATTTTTTGCCAAGTTTTGATACATTTTTTTAGCAGTATTACGCTTGTTAGCATCGCTTGATTGCTCGTAAGCGCGAGCCAGCCAATATTGCCACTGATCACTTTTTTGGGTTTCAGCCTCCATTTTTGAGATGGCTTCGACCACATCATCCCAGCGGCTAAAGCGAATCGCTGCCATGGCATAATCTTCGGCTTCTTCAAAATTAAAATCTTCGTCTAGGCTATTGCGGAACCAATCAACCGCCTCAGCATTAAAACCATCATCCGTATTATGATTCATACGTTGCACCCCAAGGATGCGATACGCATAGCGACGAGTCTCCGCATTCAACAATTTAACTGAACGCTGATTGTCTTGCTTAACATCAAAATCTAACTGTAATGCAGCTTCACGGTAAGACTTGTCAGCAACGCGTCCCATGGCATATAGATATAAGTATTGATTGTTTTGACTGGCAGGTTCTCGACTAAAACGGCTAAAAAAAGCAGACGGATTCAGTTGAATCTCACTCAATGCTGAATAAGCAATGGGCGTTCCTAAACGTGATGACAATGCCATAATGTCACCCGTTTTGCCTTTGCGTAACATACGCTTGAGACGCGCCGCGCGATCCTGATTGCTAATCAGCGCGTTATTATTCATCTCCATCGCGAGCTGGTCACACAAGGCGGGCTGCTTTTTGGTCGTCAACCAAACTTCAGATTTGGCTGCCATAGCCCGCATAGTATCGCCGCCATTATTGAACCCAAGCGCAACCGCACAGCGCTCACTGGCATCCGCATTGGTAATCAAATTCGCAACTTGGCGTACTGAGGCGTAATCATTGGAGCCTGCTTTAGTCTCAGCAAAATCCGCCACCAGCTTTTCTGCCATCACCGTATTTGGATATTGACGCACAAACTGTGACACTGCCGCCGAACTTTGCGAATTAAGATCCAAATTCATCCGCCAATAAGTGGGATACATAGCAAACAAACCGCCGCTCATTGCTTGCTCATAATTGTATAAAGCACTGACATCACCGCGTTCTGCCGCAATTGCCGCTGCTGTAAATGAGCTCGCACCATTGTCCGACTGATAGCCACTGTTTTGTTGATAGCTGCCTTCTTGCTGATAACTGTCCTCTTCGCCCCACGTCAGCTCAGCACAAGCCACCTGTGACAATCCTAGCGCACTCATTGCTGTCGCCAAACTTAACGCACTGACTCGTAGCGTCCTTGCTTTCATTCGTTTTGCATCTTCATTTTGCTTAATAGATTCTCTATCCTTGATGCTATGAGCAACCTGCGGCTTTGTCATACTGACTCTCTTTGTAATGTGTCCAAATGATTTGGCTAAATAATATATTTAGCATAACAATGCCAAAACGGCGTAAATCGCGATTTAATCAATCGCGCTAATATGGTCGCATTCATCATACTATACTCGTTGCACTTTCAACCATCACCTTTACCTTTTGTTAATAAATACGATAGCACGGTGTAACATAGAAGTGATAGCAAGCCATAATTTTTGCCAAACGCGTTACTAGTAGCAGTAAATAATTGATACTGTTATAAATAATTTATCATAACGACCAACAATTGACGCTGCTAATTTTTCACATTGTCATAGGGTTGTGATAAAATACGCCACCTGCTAATCACCTATCACGCTATATTTTTAGTCAATCATGGACTTATCCTTATGAGTGTTACTGTATTTAATCCCCGCATCGATGACACTGCTGTCGCTGAAACAACCGCTACTGCGCCTGCTGTCACTGCACTCAAAGAATCAAGTTCAGCCCAAGCACCTGTCAAATCAGCGACTAAGAAAGTCTTTGTCACCACACAGGGCTGTCAGATGAACGTCTATGATTCTGGCAAAATGCTGGATGTGCTCGGTGATTCCCACGGTATGGAAGTCACACACGATATCGATGAAGCTGATGTATTACTCATGAATACCTGCTCTATCCGCGAAAAAGCGCAAGAAAAGGTGTTTTCAGAATTGGGTCGCTGGCGCAAATTAAAAGAAAAGCGCCCTGATCTTGTGATCGGTGTTGGCGGCTGTGTTGCCTCACAAGAAGGCGATAACATTCAAAAGCGCGCGCCTTACGTCGATATGGTATTTGGCCCGCAAACATTGCATCGTCTGCCAGAGCTATATGATCAATCAAATGAACAACGTGAAATCGCGCCTAAAAACCGTATCGGTACGATTGATGTGTCATTCCCGAGTATCGAAAAGTTTGATTTTTTACCTGAGCCAAGAGTAGAAGGATTTAAAGCCTTTGTCTCTATCATGGAAGGTTGCTCAAAATATTGCTCATTTTGCGTGGTTCCTTATACCCGCGGTGAAGAATTGTCTCGCCCACTCGATGACGTATTGGCTGAGATTGATAGCTTAGCAGCGCAAGGTGTGCGTGAAATCAATCTATTGGGGCAAAACGTCAACGGCTATCGCGGTGAAAAAGACGACGGCAGCATTTGCCGTTTCGCTGAGCTGTTACATTATGTCTCGCATGTTGATGGTGTCGAGCGTATTCGCTATACGACCAGCCATCCGCTAGAGTTCACTGATGACATCATTGATGCCTATGCACAATTGCCAGAGCTGGTTTCTCACTTGCATCTGCCTGTTCAAAGTGGCTCAAACGCTATCTTGGCAGCGATGAAGCGCAATCACACAATTGATGTCTATATCAATCAGATTAATAAGCTTAAAGCCGTTCGTCCTGATATTCACTTATCTAGCGACTTTATCATTGGCTTCCCTGGCGAGACGGATCAAGATTTCCAAGATACTTTAAATCTAGCCAAAGAATTGAACTTCGATCACTCTTACAGCTTTATCTACTCTAAACGTCCAGGCACGCCAGCGGCTGAGTTACCAGATGATGTGAGTTTCAAAACTAAAAAAGAGCGCTTGGCAGAATTCCAAAAAGTCATCATTGATTCAACGCTAGCGAAAACGCATGAGATGGTCGGCACCACGACACGTGTGTTGGTGGAACAAGTTGCAAACCGTCATCCTGATTGCTTAATCGGTACGGCAGATAACACCCGTACGGTTATGTTCCCTCATGATGTCGAAAAAATGGATGAGATGTTGGGTAAACTCGTGAGCGTACGTATTACTGATTTCGTCAGTCCGCACATGGTAAAAGGCGAGCTAATCGAAGTGCTTGCTTAACACTTTATAAAATATACTCGTAGTGTGCTTTCTAAGCCCTCTTTACCCAATAGTTTAAAACAAGAAAAGCCGTTCACTATCATAGCGAACGGCTTTTTTTGTTTAAATTTAAAATTAAGATGAACGATTGCTATTCCGATAACCAGTCCGTTTGACGCAATTGCTGCTTGGTCTCACGGCGACGTTTTTTTCGGACGATATCGATATCCTCCTTTTCGTGAATACCACCTTTTCTTAATAGTGGGTCCAATGCCAAATAGTTGCGCGGCTTGATTGTGCCTAGTGAGTGCTGGGCACCTGTCAAATTTTGACGTTCTAACTGCGCTTGCTGTTCTAACTGCCGCTCAATCTGTTTGGCCTTTTTTAAGGTTTGTTTTAAGCTCATATTGTTGCCTATATTTTTAATACTTTTGATATACCAATGCCGAAAATTATCTTAGCGAGGAAAATGAGCGAAAATTGTACATTCAGTACATTAAGCAAATTTGACGACGCTAAGATGATTTTCAGGCTTGGTATTAGCCTTTAATACACATGACTTGCTTAAGCGTATGCACCACTTCTACCAAATCAGCTTGATTCGCCATTACTTCATCAATGTCTTTATAAGCACCGGGTATTTCATCGATGACGCCTTTATCTTTGCGACATTCGACACCATCTGTCTGCGCTTTTAACTCATCAATAGTGAACGCTCGCATGGCTTTACCACGGCTCATCTGTCGTCCTGCCCCGTGCGAGCAAGAGCAAAACGATTCCTCTGCGCCTAGACCGCGCACAATAAAAGACTTTGCGCCCATAGAGCCTGGGATAATGCCGAGCTCACCTGCATAAGCACTGATCGCACCTTTACGAGTGACATAGACTTGCTCACCGAAATGCACCTCTTCATTGACATAATTATGATGGCAATTGATGGCTTCTTTGGTCAACTGAAATTGCGGTAACCCCGCTTGTGGCGACTGCAATGACTTGATGACCAAGCGCATCATCTCACGGCGATTTTCTAGCGCGTAATCCTGCGCCCAGCCCACCGCTTCAACATAATCAGCAAAGCTATCAGACCCTTCAGCAAAGTACGACAAATCATGATCTGGCACATGACCAAAGCGCGATTGACGCTCTTTTTTGGCAAGGTTAATAAAGTACTGGCCAATACAATTACCAATACCGCGACTTCCAGAGTGCAGCATTACCCAGACGTCTTTGTTTTCATCCAAGCAAAGCTCAATGAAATGATCGCCACCACCCAGTGTACCGAGCTGCTTTGCCCAAGTGCGCTCAAAACCTTTGAGCATTTTGAGCAAACCTGGATGCTTATCAGTAATCGGCTTTAAGCGCTTGCCTAGTGGATCAAGCGTTGAGTTCTTGGCTTGGATTTGTTTGTGCATGTTGAAGCCAACAGGTACTTGCTGCTCAATGATCGACCGCAATGACTTTAAACTGTCAGGCAGATGACTCGCTGTCAGTGACAAACGCACCGCATTCATACCGCAGCCGATATCCACACCAACGGCGGCAGGAATGATGGCTGATTTAGTCGGAATCACACTACCGACTGTAGCACCTTTGCCAACATGCACGTCAGGCATAACTGCAATGTGTGAGTGTACAAACTCCAACTGGGCTAAATTGCGTAGTTG
This sequence comes from Psychrobacter sp. AOP30-A2-5, assembly GCF_052378115.1. Taxonomy (NCBI): domain Bacteria; kingdom Pseudomonadati; phylum Pseudomonadota; class Gammaproteobacteria; order Moraxellales; family Moraxellaceae; genus Psychrobacter; species Psychrobacter sp. AOP30-A2-5. The sequence goes on from NZ_JBQSXK010000002.1 coordinate 182,190, forward strand.
CTGTATCGCTCCTTGCTCAACATCCGAGGTATAAATTTTGACTGGTACGCCGTGTTTACGATTTTCGTTTAATACTAATTGAATGCTCATAATTTATATTTTCTATTTTATTATTTTGGAACCATGTAACGTATTTTTCATTTATCTATTTTTACAATTTTTAGACATTACTTATCCATCTCAATTAAACAAAACGTTTAATAAGAATGTTATTTAATAATCTATAAAATTTAGGCAATAAAATACCGTATTTCTATTAAATGAAAAATTAATAGACATGCATGGTTAGTTTATTATGGACGTTTTAAAGGAAGATTTTACCGTACCAAAATTGAAAGCATAAAAATTATGCATACAGAAGGGCATACGTTAAACGATGGCGTAAGTAACCTAATTGGTAATAGCGGTAAAGTAAAATGTTAGATAAACAGACAGCAGTAAGCGCAATATGGCTTAGCACGATCGCAGAGCGATTTTGGCACGGTAGACTTAGAAGAGGAATAGCGCAAGTAGATACAGAAGACTATGCGTTGATATCATTCAATAGGATATCACTCAGTAGCTTATATATAAATTCAGCCAAACCTGTTCGAAGTCGTCATTGCTGTCAGGTAGTTTACACATTCAATCTTTAAAAACGTCTTGATAGTTAAATAGGACACGATGATTCCTCCGTAGGTTGTGGCTAATTATTGTAGACAATAATAGCAGACTTATTGGGATGACTTATCGCTTACATAGAAGCTAATAAATAGATGTAGCAATAATAACGATTTAAAAAATAAAGTCAATAATTAATTTTAATTAAATAAAAAAATATATTTCATTAATCATGTTATTTAAAAAGTGTTACTTTGAGAGTGTTATTTTAAATATAGAACTAAAAAACCTTTAAACCATAAAGCTATTTATGACTTCAGCCAATAAAGCGGCTGCAATGATGATAAATATGACGCCGCAACCACGATTGAGCCACGCTAAACGATTGCCAACATCGAGCCAACTTGCCAGCTTTGTACCACCCAAGGTATAAACGATTTGCCAAATTGTTTCACTTAAGAACAACCCTATCGTTAATAAAAAATATTGCGGCCATAACGGCGCACTAAAATTGATAAATTTGGGGAAGAAAGCGGCAAAAAATAAGATGGCTTTGGGGTTGGATAGCGATACCCATACACCTGTACGAAACAAGGTCACATTGCTTGGCAAGATTCTCACCGCTTCGCTTGAGAGCGAACGTGGCTGCGGTGTACCAGCTGTATCTTCACTGTCAGAAATAGAATATTCAGCCGCGACTTCTTCGCTCATTTCACGAGCATCACTCATCAAGCTGCCATCGCCTACATCGCGCCAAGAGCTAATACCCAGATAGATTAAATAAGCCGCACCCACTGCTTTAATGATTGTCAACAACCAAGGCGACTGGCGACTAATCACATCGAGTCCAAGTAGGGTCGAAAGCAGTAATATAAATAGCCCAAGGCTCAGTCCTGCCAGCGTCCACAATGTGCGCTTTACGCCATAGTTCATGCCATACTGAAACGCGAGCAGCATATTGGGACCTGGGGTCGCTGAAATAAAAAACGTACTTGCAAAGAATACTGCAAACAGATGCCAAGACATCGACCAACCCCTACTTTGTTATTTATAAAAATTTATCGTAATAATGCCAAACTGCTAAAAAATAAACACCGCGATAACGACGGTGTATTTTATGCTAACTCGTCACTTGCTGATAACAGAAAGGAACACTTGCTGATTCAATCCATCAATTGATCGTACAGCTGTCTAATAACTTCTGTAAAAAACTATCACAGCGCTCAATTTCACTCAGCTCGACATATTCATCGGCTTTATGTGCTTGCTCAATACTACCGGGACCGCAGATAATCGTTGGGATACCAGCATTGGTAAATTGCCCGCCCTCAGTTGCATAAGCCACTTTATGACGCTCGTTATCTCCAGTCAGTGCGGCTATTAACGATTGCAATTCAGCACTGTCGTTATCAGTCATTGCCGGTACGCTTTCTTCTTGCATCAGCTCAATGCCAGTATCGGCAGCACGTGCCTGCATCTGGGCATTTAATTCTGCCACTTTCGCTTGAATCGGTGCAAGAATATCCTCTTGCGTCATATGCGGCAGATTACGATAGTCAAAGGTAAACTCGCACAGATTGGGGACAATATTGGTTGCCGTCCCACCTCGAATCGTGCCTACAGACAATGTCGAATAAGGCACATCGAACAGTGCATCATTATCACTGCGATGACTAATCTCTTCTGCTAACTCATCGACATAACCAATCAAACGACTGGCATAGCTGATAGCATTGACACCTTGGGTGGTCAATGACGAATGCGCAGACTTACCATGGACGCGGCAACGATAAACGGCAATGCCTTTATGTGCCACAACCATCGTCATATTGGTTGGCTCACCGACGATACAATAATCAGGGGTGATACCACGCGCTTTCAAATCTGCCAGTATCAATGGCGCACCCAAACAGCCCACTTCTTCATCGAATGATAATGCCAAATGCAGTGGACGACGTAACTGACCGCTATTTGATAATTGCACAGCGCGTGGTAATAACGTCAATGCACAAGCGATAAAGCCTTTCATATCACATGCACCGCGTCCATATAGCTTATCGCCACGTATCGTCGCAGTGAATGGATCTGACGTCCAATCTTGACCATCAACTGGTACTACGTCAGTATGACCAGACAGCACCAGACCGTGATTGACTTCGTCAGCGTTTACCCCTGCTGGCACAGTGACGAACAAATTGGCTTTGTTTTTGGCTTCATTAAAAGTCAAATCTATTATCAAACCTAATTGTTCACAGTATGCTTGCACATCTTCAATCAAGGCTAAATTTGAATGGCGACTGACCGTATCAAAAGCAATCAAGCGTGTGAGCCAATCGATACTATGCGCAGGGTAAGACGTATTTTTGAGCTGATTATTATTGTTCGAAGTCATGAAATATCCTTATCACGATATAATACCGATTTTAGAAATACGGTTGGCGATGTTAAATTTTCCAAGCCTACTAGATGTAGTACTCGCACTCGTTTTTCGCTACTGTAATTTCTGGAATGGTAAAAATAGAAAGCGTTAGCGTCTTTGAAATGCGCGCTGTTGCAGCGCCTTTACTTCTGCATCTAATCCAGCAATCGGACCTTGTACTGATACATTTGGTGCTACTTCTTGAATACTTAATGAATTGATCGGTGATGAGGATTTTACGCCCATCTCCTGCATCCATTCATCCAACTGTTTTGATGAGCTGACATAAACGATACGACCAAGCCCTGCCCACGCATGCGCAGCCGAACACATGGCACAATGCTCGCCCGAGGTATAAACCACAGCGTTAGCGCGCGCCTCCGCTGTCATATTTGCTGCTGCCCATTTGGCAACGGCAATCTCGGGATGATAAGTAGCATCGACCGTATTGGCTCGATTGCGATCTTCATGCAGCACATGACCATCGCCGTCGACCAATACGCTACCAAATGGCTCATCGCCCGCCTCTAAAGCTTCAGTAGCCAGCTCTACGCAGCGGCGCAAATACATCATATCATTGTCGTTGATCATCATAATCTCCCTTCTATTATCTAAGCGCCATTAATGACTCTTAAAATCTCTCATATCTTTTTAGAAAATACTCGGGCGTGTCCTCATTTTGAAAATGGTGATAAAAATGAGATAAATGATAGCCAAATCAGAAAAATAGCGCAGATAATATCGGGACATTAACCAGCTGTTTAACGTAGTTTTGCAAGATTTAACTATTTTTATCCCATTTAGTGGCTTTCTCTTAGATTGAGGACACGCCCTAGCATGGATAATAAGTTGGCTTTTATAACAGATTGCTTCTTACGATAGCGTCTTTATTATGAAGGACGGTTTTGATTCATCGCATCGACGACTGGCGGCATTGGCTTTGGTAACTTGCCTTCTGCTTGTAGCTCTTTGGTGGTTTTTGCATCGATAGCCAGTCCGGCAATTAGGGCAATATCTTTAACAGGTTTACGCGTGCGGGTGGCAAAGCTCACTGGCACCATGCGCGCAAACTCATAAATATGCAGATAAGACTCTTCGCCACCTTCAAATTTTTCATCATCTTCTAAGCGAATACCACCGATTTTAGCCAAATCAGACAGCATCTCATTTTCGTCACCACTGAGACCACAGTCGGTAATCCCAAAACCCGTCATAAAACCATTTGCCCACTGTTTCAATGCCATCACGCGCTCGTACAAATCATGTTCATCATCTGGTACTAATGGCGTGTAAGAATAAGCATCGTCTTTGTCTTTAAGCTGAAAAACAGTGTCTTCCGCTTCTTCTGTTAACAGTGTCAATGCCTCATCAGGTAACGGCGCAAAACTGAGCTCCTCAAATACCTTAGCCCATACTTGCTCATCAGGCGCATTACAGGCAGTCATAAGCCCTGTCATCAAGCCATGCACCTCGCTGATAGACACGTCAGTCCAGTCATCAAAAGCAGTCAGCCATGTATTCCAGCCAGATATATTGTCATTCATAATAGAGGTCCTAGTGATTGATTATTGCTTAAAAAATAAAAACAGACGGATAAAATAGGTGTGAGACATCGCTTGATATTATCAATCAAACCATGGCTAATAAAAATAAACAAACAACGTCTAATATAGGTAATTACTTTGTTGATATAGATATTATGCGGTCACCTATGGCATTATTAAACGCAGAGAACAAAATTCATTCACGCTTACTTGTTAAGGATAAAAACTGACTATGTATGATCAACTTAGAATATTAGAAAAAATGATACTCGACATAAAAAAACAGTATCAGCTTGTCAGTGCTGAACTTAGCAGCCTCAAACAGCATCCTGTTAGCGACCCTCAAGAGCTTGCAGCATTAACGACCAAGCTCAACACTAGTCATAGCGAACGCGACGGTGCCAAAAAACAATTGAACGATCTCGACAAGCGCTACCAAAGCTTGGCTGAAGCGCATCATATGATAGGCGAAGAGCAAGATAAATTGCAAAAACAGGTCAGCCAATTGCAACAACAAAATAGCCAGTTACAGCAACAAAATAATGAATTAAAGCAGCAATATAGCGATATTAAACAGCAAAACAGTGAGCTGCAGAAAAAGAATCAATTGGCAGCGGAGCGTACACAAGTTGTATTAAAACGCTTAACCCACATTGATCAAGTAGAAGGCTGATCAGTGATGGCAATGAGCGATGACCGATAATCACTACTTGCTAATGAAACCGACAAAATCAAAACGGTAATATCTTATATTACTCATTTTACTGACCAAACATTGTAGGATTTATCATGACCGATGACCACAAAAACTCTGTAGAAAAACAGCCGCAAAATGGCCAACAGCAAAATATTTCTTCTAAACCACAACCAGTCGCTGCAACTGGTTCAAGTACGTCGAGTGCTACTGTGAAAACCACTATCCCTGAACCACAAATCAAGAAGGTCGATATTGCAATTGCGGGTGTCACTTATCCTATATATTGCCCAGTACACGAACAAGAAGAGCTGCTCTCAGCTGTCTCGTATATCAATAACCATGCGCTAGATCTCAAACGAGATGCGCCAAGCCTCAGTCAAGAAAGCATCTTGGTACTGTGCTGCTTGAATTTGTATGAAAAAATACACACCAATCAAAGAAGCGATGAAGATCGACTACAGCAAGACAAACAATCTGAAGCGCTATTAAATAAAATTATGAAAGACGCACAGTCTGTTTTATAAGCGCATATTACGCGACGAAACAATAAGCGCTTCGCTCTGATGAGCCAAGCGCTTTTTTATGCCTAAGTCATAATATAATTATTTATACATTAGAGTTATAAACTTTACCTGCATGAAAGTCTGCTTGATGCTCATAATTGCAAAAAAACAATGCTTGGTTTTCGCCAATAGCACTCTCACTATTTGCAGCCAAGTTGGGCTTGGTTTCAAGGACGCCGCGGTATTCAGCTAAGCTGTTGCCACAAAAATTGCACTGACGCGGTGTGATCACATCCCCTTTTTTTGGCATCATGCTTTTGGGCGCACGCGGGTACATAAATTTATAAAACCCCCACATTACTATCCAAATAACGATGATGATAATGATAACAGCAAACACGGCAGTGCTCCTTTAAATATGAGTAAGCGCTATGAATGATAAAAGCCGTTTGGCGGATTATTCAATACGTCTGAACAGTATAACTTAACCATCAATACTGACGATAGTGCTATGCTTTAGCGAGTTAATTGTCCATCCATTTATCATGGTAATTTATCAATAAATGCCATGATACGTTGTAAAAAACTGGCCATAGCGGACCAGTTTTTGTATTAAACAGAAAATAAAGTGAGCGATCTATATTAGTGAAACTATAGCTGCAACTCACTGATATCAGCGACGGTTAAAAACAATGCACGTACTTGCTTAAGCAGCGCTAAGCGGTTGTTTTTAAGGGCGGCGTCTTCACTGTTGACCATCACATTATCAAAGAATTGCGTCAACGGCTCATCTAAGCTGGCAAGCGTTTGCAACACTTGTGTGTAATCCGCTTGTTCTAGCATCGGTTTAACCGCCGTCTGCGCTTGCAGCACACTTGCGTATAAACCTTGCTCGGCAGGCTCAGATAATAACGCTTCATCGACATTATCAGCAACACTCACTTCTGATTTGGCTAATATATTGGCGACACGCTTGTTTGAATCAGCAAGCATCGAGGCTTGTGACAATTCGCTAAAGGCTTGTACCGCGCGAATACGCTGATCAAAATCAAGTGGCATATGCGGGTTAATCGCTTGCACTGCTTGGATAGTATCAACGCTAACGCCCTGCTCGGTATACATCGCCCGATAGCGCGAGTTTAAGAATGCCATGACCTGAGTGAAGGTATCGCTAATACTCAAATCCATAGTCTTTTCATCATTGATAAGCTTTATCGCATTCTGTTTGCCATAGTTTTTAATAGTTTCTTCGACAAGTGCAACCAGATTAATTGGCAATTGCTTTTCGATCAAAATACGCAAGATACCGATGGCTGAACGACGTAAACTGAACGGATCTTTTGACCCTGTCGGCGCTTGGTCAATGGCAAAAATACCGACCAGCGTATCTAAACGGTCGGCTAATGCTAAGCAAATGCCAATTGGCGTCTGTGGTAATACGTCACCGCTGAACTTGGGCAAATATTGCTCTTCTAAACTTGCCGCGACTGCTTCTGGCTCATTATTCAGACGCGCATAATAAGTGCCTGCGATGCCTTGTAATTCAGGATATTCACCGACCAATGAGCTTGCCAAATCAGCTTTTGACAAAATACCCGCACGCACCGTTTCATCGATATCAATCTGCTGACCCTGCTGTTGCATCAAGGCGGCAATAAAGGCGGCAAGCTTGGCAATACGCTCAGATTTTTCCCAAATCGTACCCAGCTTGTCTTGGAAGACACGAGTTTTGAGGCTTTCTGTCAACGCAAATAATGGCTGTTTTTGATCTTGTAAGAAGAAAAACTCGGCATCGGCCAAACGTGGACGTACGACTTTCTCATTACCTTCGATAATTTGATTGGGATCTTTTGACTCAATGTTGGTAATAAAAATAAAGTAAGGCTGCAACTTGCCTGCTTTATCAGTTAAGCAAAAATACTTTTGATCCGCTTGCATGGTCGAGATAAGCGCTTCTTGCGGCACTTGTAAAAAACGCGGCTCAAAGCTTGCTCGCAGTGCAATCGGGAAATCAACCAATGCGGTGACTTCATCCAACAAATCTTGCGGCACGATAGCATCAGCATTGACTTCATCTGCTAGCGCTTTGACTTGGTTTTTGATCAGCATTTGACGCTTATCAAAATCAGCCACGACTTTTAAACTACCTAGTAATTCTTCGTAGTCATTGGCGTGCGCAATCTCATGATAATTAGGACTATGGAAGCGATGACCACGAGTTTGCGCGCCTGTCTGATGGCCTTGGATAGTAGCGTCAATGACAGTACTATCTTGCATCAATACTGCCCATTGTACTGGACGCACGAACTCATTGCGGCTGACACCTGAACGCATACGCTTAGCAATCGGTAGATTGTCTAGTGCAGTCTGAAAAATGGTAGCTAACAGTTCAGTAGTTGCTTGACCATGAATGACTTGCTCATAACCGACATAATCACCTTTGTCGGTGTTAATCGTTATCAACTCGCTGGCCTCAATACCTAAGCCTTTAGCAAAACCCATTGCTGCACGTGTTGGATTACCTTCCGCATCAAACGCGGCTTTAATCGCAGGGCCGCGTTTTTGCTCACTGCGATCCGGCTGCTTATCGCTAATGCCCTGAATCTGAAGCGCCAAACGACGCGGTGCGGCAACGGCTTTAATACTATCGAAGCCAATTTCAGCTTCATTTAATTGTTCAGTGACACTCGCTTGTAGCGCATCACGTAGCGGTTTTAGACTTTTTGGAGGTAGCTCTTCACACCCCAGTTCAAATAAAATGGTACTCATGGGATGCTCCTATTTATTGTTATTAGTAGATTGATTGTTATCAATAGCTGTATTCTCAGCGGCTTCTTCTTTTGGCAAATACTTATCGAGCGCCGCTTGACGATGTGCCTCATCCGCTAATGGAAAGCCTAACTTAGCGCGTGCTTCAACGTAACCAATGGCAACCTTACGGGCAAGCGTACGTACTCGTAGGATAAAACGCTGACGTTCGGTCACTGAAATCGCACCACGAGCATCAAGTAAGTTAAAGGCATGTGAGGCTTTTAGTACCATCTCATAGGCAGGTAATGGCAAACCTTCGGCAACCAATTTATCTGCTTGCTGCTCATAAAAATCAAACATCTGACCCATCATTGGCACATCAGCGTGCTCAAAGTTATAAGTCGACTGCTCAACTTCGTTTTGATGGAAGACATCGCCATAAGTAACACGGCCAAACTCACCATCTGCCCAGACCAAATCATAAACGCTATCGACGCCTTGTACATACATCGCCAAGCGCTCAAGACCGTAGGTAATCTCGCCGGTCACTGGGAAGCACTCAAGACCGCCTACTTGCTGGAAGTACGTAAATTGCGTCACTTCCATACCGTTGAGCCAAATCTCCCAGCCTAGTCCCCACGCACCCAGCGTTGGCGACTCCCAGTTATCTTCAACAAAACGCACATCGTGCACCAATGGATCAATACCAATGGCTCTTAGCGAGTCCAAATACAGCTCTTGGATATTGGGTGGATTTGGCTTTAGCACCACTTGAAACTGATAGTAATGCTGCAAGCGGTTGGGGTTGTCACCGTAGCGACCATCGGTTGGACGACGCGATGGCTGCACATAGGCAGCATTCCAACGCTCAGGACCTAACGAGCGTAAAAATGTCGCGGTGTGAAAAGTACCCGCGCCGACTTCCATATCATAAGGCTGCAAGATAACGCAGCCCTTATCTGCCCAATAATTCTGTAGGGTTAGGATTAAATCCTGAAACGTCATCGGTTGAGGGTCTGTATTTTCTATCATCGGAGTTGTCGCTTGGGATGTCATAGTTTGGGTTTTCATAGTAAAGCCACTGTGGAATGGATATTTATAAATAAAGTTTTGATAGCACTCGTACAGCCTATTCGGCAACGACTCTATTTGCCTGCTCACCTTACTAAAAATTGACTATTTTATCTATATTTACATCAATTAAATTTATGCTGCAGACCTAAATGAGTCGTTATAAGGCTCATTTATAATCAAACTGCTGCAATATAGGAGACACAAAAGTAGCAGATAAAAAAATACCCAAATGCGCGAGCATCTGGGCAGGAGGAAAAGTATGTCTTTGGTATCCTGATGAGTCAGGCTTTTTGTTTTTTAGTTGAACTGCTGTTCTTTTCTTTTGATACTAATCTAATCTAATCTAATCTAATCTAATCTAATCTAAGTGAATTTTGATAGCATTACTATTCAAAATGGTACTGCTTTAAAATATGAAACAATCTTATTGATAGGATGCACTGGTTGCTTTTGGCATGATTATCCATAAGACTATATAAATTAAGATGCCTGGTACTGCTGCACTTAAAGATGAGATAATCACAAATAGTACTCTCACCCAAGTCGGAGACCAACCAACGTATTCAGCGATGCCGCCCATCACACCTGCTATCATGCGATTGTTCTGTGAGCGATGTAGTTTTGCCAGTTTAGCCAAACCAAATACCTCCCTATCGTTTCTATTATTATTTAAGCTTCTATTCTTTGCGCTTATTGTTCTATTTTTTATGCCCATTTTCTAACAGAAGTCATGAAGTTGCTTAACCTTCTTAACTTATGAATCAGTATATCAACTATTAAATATTTATCTGTTGAAGGTATAGTTGTACTTTGTGAGTTTATGCTACCTAAGCTTGCCCCAACCTGTCATAAAGCCTCGTAAACTGCTGATTTTAAATAATTATTTCAAAATGTTTCACGACTGGCTTTGTTACCCTCTTATTACAACTCTTGTTACAAATTCAATATTTAGCCATTATCAGCACATAGATATTGTTATAGATGTAACATTAAAAATGATGCGATATTTAAGACAATCTTATAAAAAAACACCTATTTACAATAACCTACCTGTAAATCTACTTAAACCTTTATACCATGCTGATAAACAAACTCTATTTTAGAAATCTACCTATAAATACTTAGTGCGATGAAGCATGACTAAAAATTAAGGAAAGCTATGTACGAGTCAGGATTGATGATTGGACATTTTGAGCCACTACATTTAGGTCAAATGCGCAGTATATTGGCTGCGGCAGGACAAGCGAAAACCTTGCATATTATCATTATGGCGCATCCAGCACCGCATCCAGATTTTGACATTACTTTGCAAGACAAAGCACGTTGGCTACAGATGGCGTGTGCTGATTTGCCATTTATCCGGATTCATACCACTCATGAGATTGAGCTGCCGCTACATGATAGCTTCGTTGATGTGACAATCGACATTCCAGCTAGCAATGCCAAACTACAACGTTTGACGACAGCGCTCGACTTACCAGCAGATACAGTCTTGTTTGTCGCAGAAAACCATCCATTGGCGCAGAGTGATATCTATGAGCGATTATCGATGCCAGTCATCACGACCCCGCTACAGCCTGAGTTTGATTCTTATGCCATCGCTCGTAATCCAGTCGCACATTGGTCAGCTATTCACCCGCAAGCGCGCGGCGACTATACCAAAACGGTGGCGATTGTTGGCGGTGAAAGCTCAGGTAAGACCACATTGGTGCATAAACTGGCCAATTATTATGGCGCCAGCTTTGCTTTAGAGATGGGACGCTTATATGTCGGTACAGATTTGGGCGGTAGTGAAATCGGTCTACAATACAATGACTATGGTCCGATTGCCCTTCAGCATGCTCAAGCTATAAGAGATGCGGCGGCTAATGCGACCGCTCCTGTCACCATCGTTGATACCGATTTTGTGACCACTCAAGCATTTTGTCAAGAATATGAAGGTCGCAGCCATCCTTTTGTGGCGGCTTGTATCGATGAGTTTCGCTTAGATCATACCATTATGCTGGATAACAATACGCCGTGGATTGATGATGGCATGCGCTCATTGGGCACGCCTGAGGCGCGTGGACGATTTGAGCGACGTCTTGTCGATATTTTTGCTCGTCATGATATCAAACCACACATGGTTGATCAGCCAGATTACGATGCGCGCTATCAGCAAGCGCTGCTGCTTATCGATCAGTATGTTTATGGTAGATAGACGACATAGTAAAAATAGCGATGGCAAGAATAGCGATAATACAAAAATAATAGGATACTAAAAAATAAAATAAGAACTCATTGTAGTTTCAATACTTTAAGGAAAAAGGCTTTATGCGTATTCAGCTATTAGATAACATTACTGGAAAATGGGCGATGCAATGGATTGTCACTTGGTTCATTTGCGGGGTGATAGCATTATCCGCAGGTTTTTGGCTCACGACAAAACACACCACACTTGATATGTTTTATTTGGGCGTGTCTTTCGTTGGTTTGGTCTGTGTGGTTTCGCTATCATTTCGCAAAAACGTCATGGGCAACGGGTTGGGAATGGCAGCGACTGCGGGAGAAGTCGTCGTGCAGGCGACGTCTGGTGCAGTCGGTTTGATGCTCGCGCCGCTCTTTAACTTTTTCACCCATGTCTACGGTATTTTTTATTGGTCAAAACATACCGATCCTGATGGCGACATGATACCAAAGGCGGCGAGCAAAGCGGTTTGGTTGATTACCGCCGCCTTTATTATTATTGGTCTCGCACTTTTTCCCACGGTAAATGATTTACTCGCCAGCTATGGCTATGCAGTGGTTGAAGATGATAATAGTAAATTCCTAGGATTTATTTCCTTCTTTTGGATCAACGTCATTGCCTTTGTTCTATCCATTACAGCACAAGCCGCGATGATTTTGCGCTATTCATTTAACTGGTGGTTATGGATTATCGTTAACTTTGTCTGGCTCGTCGTCAATCTAATGTCGGGCAATTACATTTTTGCCATTCAAACCATGATATATCAAATAAACGCTTTTATTGGTTTGTATGAATGGCAGCGCAGTGAACAAGGTTAACGGTTATCTTGTATGGTCATAAGTGCTGATATCTTAAAAGAATAAAACCGAAGAGCTCGCAGATATTGGCAAACATGTTGATAACGTTATAGGTTTTGACTGTGCCGTCTATCAGATAATGTGGTGGACTGGCTCAATTAGTGCTACAACTGATAGGAGAGATTTTTCAATTCATCTACTAACATGGAGGTTAGTATGTCTCGTACTCAGCAAAAACGCCTATCTAAACGCACACTTGAGCAATGGCTTAGTGAATATTCTGTCAGTCATCAAAACCTAGTCAATAAAAAAATCCATTGGCTATGCGTTCCTACTATATTTGTCAGCCTGTTAGGCATGGGCATGTCACTATCAGTTTGGTTTACCTTGGTACTTAGCGCGTTGGTATTGTTATTTTATATGCGTCTATCCACGCCGTTATTCTTGGCGATGGGAATGTTTATTCTTATTTGTTTGTCAGTAATGGCATTATTACCATGGGGCTTTAAGGTTTGGGCGGCTGTTTTTGTGGTTGCTTGGATTGGACAGTTCATTGGTCATAAAATTGAAGGCAAAAAACCCTCGTTTTTTGAAGACTTACAATTCTTATTAATTGGTCCAGCATGGGTAGCTAATAGCTTGATGGGTCGAAAAAAAAGCCAAGCCTAACTATTTATCCTTGATAGTATATTTAAGCTTAGTATCTTTAAGCTCGGTATCGTTAGAATTAGTACCTAAAAAACCACTATCTAAAACTGATATTTTGACTCAAAAGAGCACCGCTCAACAATCCGTTAAGTGGTGCTTTGTATATTACGCTATCAAAGAACAGGTTATAAAAAATAAGCTATCAAAAAAATTTATTGACTGTAATTAACTCCTCTAAATTTCAGAACAATAACACTGTAAATATAGCGTCAAATAACCACAGCAGAACCTTTTACTTCAAAATCGAACCATTCATTTTAGAATAGAGCCAACAGCATAAATTCAGCCTATTCGCCCGATAGTTAATACGCGACAAGCCTCTAGCCTCTACGCAATGTACTGTAGAAATTCTTCATTACGCGCCATCACCGATAGATACAGCACTGGCTGTCCCGTCCTAAACGCTGAGTTGGATTTTTCTGATCGACACATTAACTTGATCGAAGAAGGGTATGAGCTCGCCGTTCGCATTAAGAGCTGCAAGATTCCAGCGACCGAGCAAAACGGCTAGCGCTGACTCGTTATGCGCTCTGTGCCAGTCCCGATTATCTGAGCAGGATGGGATTACTTGAGACGCTAGCAGATTTGGAGAATCATGAATTTTTACAAGATGGTTTTGGCACAACAAGCAACCTAGAGCTGACCGATGAAGAAGGCAGAAAGCATAAGCACAGGATTCATGCCAAAATTAACGCCACTAATGCTGAGTTTTTAGTAGATATGGCCGTCAAAGGTCAATGCATTACCTTTATACAAGGTCGATATTTGATCACGCGAATAACATCACATGTCTATCATAGTCGAATTATCGCTTATAGCCCTACCGAATCCAGCAATCTTAGTTACTTATGCGCCTTACTCAGTGATAGCAGAAATGACACCAATCAGTTTTTTGGTCTTATATCTTGCTTCTGCTAGTGCCATCTTATTCTGCGCTACCACGGTCAATACACAAGGCTTACCGATATAGTCAGTTTTGACAAATAGCATATTTCCAGCAGTGGCTTCGACAATAGTGATATCGCACTTGCCCTGCTTCATTTGACTCGCGGATGAATCGCTCAGCGCTGATAGCGTGCTACTCATCGCCGCAAACTTGTCCGTTTGATTGCTCAATTCACTGATTGAAAAGCAACTAATGGGAAAGCCATCTGTGGTGCATAAGCTAACCAATATGAATTCTCTATTGGCATCACACAATGCTTTCATGTGGCTTAATAACGCTATTTTTGCTGGTGATTTTTCGTCTAATTTTTCTTTTAACATAGTCATATCTGGCATTAGTCTTGATTATTAAGGGTATTAAATAATGACAACAGAGACACGGCGGACCCTCTGTTTCTAGGATCTGTATGGAGCACAGGTGCCACCACGTTATGCTGCATCAACATCACTCTTATTTCTTGTCCCAGTGCTGAAAGGCTATCTTTGTCAGCATCTTCGCAATGAGTGATACCAATGATACACGTGGTCTGATTTTTTTCTGGCGCAAAAAAGTGTAACAGCTTATCTAAATTGGCATAATCGGGTGTCTCGCCATATCTAATCAAAATGAGCAATCCCCATAGCGACTGATTGACAAACTCCCATAAAAAAGAAAACCGCTCTTGACCTGGCACACCGTAAATACCTAGCGCCATATCGTCAGACAGAGTGATGCGCCCATAATCGATGCCGACCGTCGTGTACTCTTTACCGATATCGATACTAGATTTTGCTTCTGTTTCGATGGGGCTTATCTCGCTTAGGGTTTTGACCAACCGAGTTTTTCCAGCACCTACTTCACCAATGATTGCTAGCTTCTGATAATTCAATTTTTTACCTCATTCCTAAGAATTTTTTGATCGCACCATAAAATTTATTAGGTTTTTTCTCATTTACGGTTTGCTCATGTATCGGTGCTGCCTCTGTGACGCTCAATAAACCTAAACGATCAAACTCTCTGATAATCTGTGTGACTTGATGATGGCTGCCAAAATCACCACTATCCGCTAGTGCATTAAACGAATAAGGCTTTTTAGTCAATTTGATACACAGGTTCATCATCATCTGCGGCTGGCTTTCATTGTTGAGATCAGGCCATGCCAGCAATCTTAAATCCTTACCTTCATAATACTTTTCAGGCACCGTATCAGATTTTTTTATATCAATAAACGGTTGAATACGTCTTTGTTGATACTCATTAAAGCTGTTTAACACAGCGCTATTGTTCTCAATGAACGCATTAAAAAAGTTGCCTTGATCCACAAAATCAAACACGCTCACAGCCCAATTATTAAAGCTGCGTTTGATCACGCGCACATCCAAAAATACCCAAAGATCTTCGTGTCTAGGATCAGAAGCTATCTTACTCATTAACTTGTCTACTTCAAGATAAGGGCCTTCTAGCACTTGCAGATACTGACCTTCACGGTAAGAGATGATACCCGTAATTTGCGATTTTGGATTGTGCTTACGAGAAACGCTAACGATGTCTGATAACCCAGTAGGCATTCGAATAGTGCGATCACTGATAGGCACTCTACTGACGTATGCAATACACTTCATTTTGCCACCACTTGATAAAACGGCTCACGCTCGTTAAGTTATTCCTACTGTCTATAAAATAATAATTCGCTATGTACAGTACGTACATAGCGAATTTAACTTTGTTGCCACTCTTGTCTTATTTAAGGCACGATAAGCAACAAGGAGAGTTTGATAAATCACTCATTTTTTGAACACGACCACCGAATTATATCTCTAGTTTATTTTCTACGGCTTGTACCTTACGGCGGGCTAATGCAAGATTGGCTTTTGATTTATCAAGCACCAAATAAATAAACAAGTCTTCATGCTTGGCTGTAGGACGAATGATATGCAGTTGAGACTCCAAGGTGATTAACATATCTTCGATTTCACCTTTGATATCTAATGATCTCATCGTTGCTACTTTCGCCTTTACCACTTGCGAGTTACCTGCTGCTGCAAGTTCTAAGTCAACGCCGCCGCCAGCCATACCAAGTACCATGCCTGACATATAGTCGACGATACAGCCACCCATTGCACCATCAAGATTCATTAATTCTTGTAACGACTCATCGATATTTGACATACTTTTTCCCATTTATCTGATTGTATTTAAATAAAGTCATTCCATCACAGAAATGCCTTCGTAGTTTCAAGGTATGAAGCTAAATTTAGCTTATTATTTACTCTTTTTATTATTAGTATATCTTAACATACACCCAAAACTTATAAGATAATTATAACAATAAAACATTAATAACTAAGTATGTTTTTTGGTAAAAACGATATAGTCTATTTATAAACAAAGTCTACATACCGTAGCGGTGGTCATTATATTCCATATATTAGACTCGATGACGCTTGCCCCTAACCACTCATGAACAAAAAACGACCGTTGGGTAGGAAAAAATAAAAACATCGAATAGTCATGCGAATTTAAAGTTTAAAACCCCACTCTTGACACTAAAATGCCATTGATCGTTGAGTCATTCCAAGCAAACAACTAAGGAAAAACGATGCCCGATTTACTTATAAAAAATGCCCAATTACCCAATCATAAAAACTTGGTCAATATCAGTATAAACGGCGCTTATATTGAGAGCATTGACGACATTTCGGAAAAACCTGAACATGATGATGCGCCAAAAGCAATTTACGATGCTAAAGGTTACTTTGTCTGTGCAGGATTCTATGAGAGCCACATTCACCTTGATAAAGCCTGCATCCTTGATCGCTGTACTATAGAGCAAGGTGATTTAAACGAGGCTGTTGAAGAAACAGGTAAGGCTAAAAAGGATTTTACGGAAGTAGATGTGTTTAATCGTGCTTCACGAGTGATTGAGATGGCGATTAAAAAAGGCACCGTTGGTCTGCGCACCTTTGTTGAAACAGATTCAAAAACAGAGATGCGCTCCTTTAATGCCATCAAAAGAGCCCGCGATACCTATGCATTTGCCATCGATATAGAGATTTGCACCTTTGCGCAATCAGGATTGACCAATGACCTGCATACTTATGAGCTACTAAAACTGGCATTGTCGCAAGGCGCTGATTTGGTTGGCGGATGTCCATACAAAGACGAGAATCCTCACAAGCATATTGAAATGGTGTTTGATTTGGCTGAGCAGTTTGACGTCGATGTTGATTTTCATTTAGATTTTGATCTGGATCCACAAGGCTCGAGCATTCCAAAATTGGTTGAAGAAACCATCAAGCGCCATTATCAAGGTCGCGTGTCTATTGGTCATGTGACTAAATTATCGGCGATGGACAAAGACAAGCGTATAGAAATGGCTGCGTTACTGAAATTCGCTGACATTACCTTGACGGTGTTACCAGCCACCGACATATTTTTGAATGGGCGTGATTATGATGCGCTCATTCCTAGAGGCATGGTCAACGCCAATGAGCTATTAGCAATGGGCATCAATACGACTATTTCTAGCAATAATATTTTAAATGCTTTCACGCCTTACGGTGATGCTTCACTGATTAGAATGGCAAATATGTATGCCAATATCACTCAATTAGCAAAAGATGAGCAGATAGCGGAGGTATTCGATATGATTAGCAAAAATGCAGCGAAGCTTTTGTCACGGCAAACGGAGATTAAAGTAGGAGCACCGGCTACCTTAGTCATATTAGAAGCGAAAGACGCGGTAGAAGCGATTAGAATCAATTCACAAGCCATAGCAGGCTTTAAAAATGGCAAGCAAACCTTTTGCAATGAGGTTGCTCATATTTGCTTTGAATAACTTGAATATCATTACTTGAGCACATTCGGTCAACTGAAAGATACAGCCTATCAATGCGCCAGCATCTTTATCATAAAACATAGGTCTAAAACGATAAAAGCGTCACCCAACTATACATTGGATGACGCTTTTCATAACGGCTTTTTTACTATTTACTATAGCTTTAACATCATGGTTTAAATACCTTCAGATGCAGATAAACTTAGTCTAAGGTTTGCACACCGCCGCCATTCACAAATATGGTTTGACCACTGACCCACTCAGATAGTGGTGCGGCAAAGTACAGCATAGCACCAGCGATATCATCAGCTTCACCCAAACGTTGAATCGGCGTATGCTCTAGCATTTTCTTTTCGATTTCTGGTGTTAGTACAGTTTTTAATGCATCAGTACGCGTGGCACCAGGGCCAACCGCATTGACGCGTACCTCAGGGCCAAAATCATGTGCTAAGTTCGCCACCATATGATTGACAGCCGCTTTTGATCCCGCATAACCACTCATGTTCGGACTTTTATTGATACTCGACATCGAAGTGGTAAATACAATCGAACCATAACCCGACGCTTTCATATGTGGCACGCATAATTGAGACAAGCGCCAGCCACTAAAAACATTCAACTCAAAGTCACGGCGAATATCATCGACCGATGCGGTGGCTGGGTTTTCACGACCACCGCCGCCGCCACCAGCATTATTGATTAAAATATTGACAGTGCCAAATTCAGCGACTACCTTGTCTACCATAGCGACCAAATCCTCATCTTTCAAGATATTACATTCGACTGCCAAGCCTTTGACACCATACACTTCGATATCCTTGACCGCAGCCTTTGCATCTTCTAGTTTTAAATCAGCGATAGCGATATTTGCCCCAGCTTGTGCTAGACGTAACGCCGTTGCTTTACCAATACCATTTGCACCACCCGTCACAATTGCGGTTTTTCCTGACAGATCAAACAATTCATTAAATGCTCTATGTTTGAATTCTTGCATAATTATTCCTTATTATCATCATGTTTATAGATGGATTATTTGTTGTTATATTCGTTTAAACGATCTATATAATTATGCATGATTGAACTGAGCCTAATGTGTCAAATTGACCACCTTTTGTAACTTAGTTTTGACGCTACAACTTTTAGTAATCTATGTCGTGAATTCCGTCGATAGTAACTTAGAATGTCATCGAAATATTCTCAAGAAACAATGACAACCCTTAAAATTAGGACAAAAAAAAGCCTCACGATAAAGTGAGGCTTTGATGCTTTTTCAAGCCATATTTGGAGCGGGAAAAGAGATTCGAACTCTCGACCCCAACCTTGGCAAGGTTATGCTCTACCACTGAGCTATTCCCGCTGATTATCGAATCATAGTGTTGTTAACAACAACTCCGTCTCGATAGGCTGGCTATTCTATCAAATATTCTGAGCCTGTCAACCACTTTTTTAAAATTTATTTCCAATATTATGGCTTTAATTCGCTATTTATTGATGCAATCATCATAAATAATTGATTTATCAATAATTATTTATTTAAAATAATATGATTTGTTTTCCACAATAATGATAGAAAATTAAGGCTCTACCCTTCTATATGATATCACATTGCTTATGAGTCAATTTTTTGACTGATATTTATGCCACCTATCAAGTTTGCAACAGTGAGTAGCGAAAAATAGATTTGTTGGTGTCAGCGTCCATCTCACTTACAATCCTACGTTGTATTGTTACTTTTCCTGCATTGGTTTTGCCTTGGTAACATTATTATACTTATGCCTAATGACAGTTCGGGTAAAATTTTACTGTTGAGGTCGCGTAGCAAGCACAGGTAGAACATCAATAAAAAATTGCCTTACTTGCTACTTTAACTCTTTATTCCACAAAAAATTTAATACGAGTCATTTGAACGATAATCACTTTAACGACAACCGCTTTATTATTAACAGCCACTTTGTTCTATTTTACTTTTTATCATTTACAGCGAGGATGTTTATTATGAGAAAATTACTGACCACCACCGTGATGGCCGCTTCATTGTCGGCACTAACTCTGACAGGTTGTACCAGCACCACCAGCACCGGTGCCGTTGGCGTTGACCGTCAGCAGCTCTTACTGGTTTCTAGTGAGCAAGTTTTGCAGTTGTCTGCACAGAGTTATGCCAAAACATTGCAAGAAGCAAAAGCGCGCGGCGTGCTAGATACTAATACAGCTCAGCTTAATCGCTTAAAAAATATCGCTAATCGTTTGGTCGGTCAGGTCGGCGTCTACCGTCCAGATGCCGTGAAATGGCAATGGGAAGTGCATACGATCAAATCTAATGAGTTGAATGCCTTTGTGGTGCCAGGCGGTAAAATCATGTTTTACTCGGGTATCATTGACCGCCTGAACCTCACTGATGACGAGATTGCTGCCATTATGGGTCACGAGATGTCACATGCGCTGCGTGAGCACTCACGTGAACGTCTCTCACGCCAATATGCCACGCAAACTGGTATCGGCGTGGCCGCTAGCATCTTTGGACTGTCACAAGGTCAGGCTGAGCTAGCAAACGTCGCTGGTGACTTGGGACTGAGCCGTCCACACAGTCGCACACAAGAAGCTGAAGCCGATCAGATTGGTCTAGAGCTAATGGCACGTGCAGGCTATAACCCGCAAGCAGCAGTTACTTTATGGCAGAAAATGCAAAGCGCAAGCCAAGGTGAGCCACCACAGTTCTTAAGCACTCACCCGACCAGCAGTAATCGTATTGCTCAACTGCAATCATTGATGCCTAAAGTCATGCCGCTTTATCAAAAAGCGC
Source organism: Psychrobacter sp. AOP30-A2-5 (assembly GCF_052378115.1). Taxonomy (NCBI): domain Bacteria; kingdom Pseudomonadati; phylum Pseudomonadota; class Gammaproteobacteria; order Moraxellales; family Moraxellaceae; genus Psychrobacter; species Psychrobacter sp. AOP30-A2-5. Next base: position 203,073 of record NZ_JBQSXK010000002.1, read on the forward strand.
GTCGCTAATGAGGTGGTCCGATTTCATGCTTTGAGTAAGTGGTAATAGCTTAATATTCATCGCTTAGAAAAGCAGAGTACATGTTATAAACTGTACTCTGCTTTTTTTGCTGTTAGCTAATAAGTGATCGCACTTGCCATTAAAGAGAATATCTTTCATTGCTATATTTTTTTAGAAACAGGGTTGCTGAAAAGTTTAATCGCTTACAGACACACGCAACTTAATAGCAGGCTTTACCACTAATAGCGTCTGTTATAATGGGCATGATATGCAATTCACAAATTGCTAAGTATGATACCGCCAAATACTATAAGTACTATTAAGCAAAATATATGGAAGGACTGTTATGAGTAAAACACCGACTGCTGATGCACTCAATGCCGAATTACAATCGTTGCAGCCGCAACATCTAGAATTGACGAATGAATCGATGGATCATGCCGGTTATTTTGACGGTAAAGAAAGTCACTTTAAGCTTACGATTGTCAGTGATGCTTTTGAAGGCAAACGATTGGTCGCACGCCACCAGCTTGTATATGGACTGGCAAACTCGTTATTGACCTCACAAGGCGGTCAAATCCATGCCTTAGCAATTCATGCTTATACCCCCATAGAATGGCAAGGTCAAAGCCCTGAGAGCCCATTATGTGCTGGACAAAATAAGGGCTAGTAGCTGGCTGTTGCGTAAACAGCCTTTTCCATACCATAATTACATGCAATCAATAAGCAGTCAAAATGCTACTTTAAGGGAAACGATATCCAATGAAACATTTACACATGCTCATGGCTGTATTGCTCATTGTGCTGTTTTTATACCAGAGCTATCTGGTTTTGAGCACCAATAAACTAGCACCTCGCGCAGTTAAAATAGCGACCCATATCATCTATGCCCTTATTATTGTGTCAGGGGCAGTCATGCTAATGCAATTAATGAGTGCCAATGCACCGATACAATGGGTATTTGCAAAAGTAATCTTACTCGTTGCAGCTATCAGTGCCAGTATCAAAGCGTTTAATAATAACGCCACATCTAGCCAAGGAAAGACCGGTATTCTTATTGCTGGAGCGGCATATGTGGGCATTGTGGTACTTGCCTTTGCTAAACCCGGCAACTTATTTTAATAAACATATAACATTTTGATTGCACAAATACTTATATTACTAGCATTGAAAATATTTAATAATTGCTATATTTTCAATATCTTAATCCCATTATTTTTGCTATCTTACATAAATACAATCGCCTTAACCTAGCCTAATGGAGCCACTATGAAAACTCTTACTGCAGCGACACTACTGGCGACAGCTGGCATTTTTGGTCTCTCAGGCTGTGCCTCGACGGGTAATGTCACGCCACAATATGTGCCGCCAAGCACGTATCAAAGTTACGATTGCCAAGCCCTTAGTCAAGAATATACCCGCGTCAATCGCTATGTCGACGCGGCGCGCAACGAGCAATCAACTTTATCCGCCTCAGGTGTCGGGGTTGGGGTTTCTGCAGGGCGTTGGGGCATCTCCCCTAATATTAGCTTTGGCGTGGGCAAAAGCAACAATACCAAGGCGCGCGATGCAAAATTATCACGGCTCTATGGCGAGCGTGATGCCATCATCCAATCCGCCCGCATCCAGCGTTGTAGCTTTGCCAATGGCGTTAAGATTTATGGCGAGTAAGGCTCGATAGGTTATGTTTAACAAGTCATGTTTGATGAATGACGTTTAACCGCTTAATTCTCTGATCACTTTAGATAGTATTTGTGATGAAAAAAGCCAGTATGTGATAAGCATACTGGCTTTTTTGTCTAATTATAACGAGTTAAAACTCAAGAATTTAAGCTTTGCACCCACTGAACAATTTGATCGCTAGGTAACGCACCAGATTGTCGCGCCACCTCTCTACCATTTTTAAAAGCCACCATGGTTGGCAAACTGCGAATATTATAAGGTGCCGCCGCTTGCTCATATTTATCGGTTTGTATTTTGGCAAAGACTACTTGTGGCAGTTGCGCCGCTGCGGCTTTAAACTGCGGTGCCATCATTAGACACGGCTGACACCAACTTGCCCAAAAATCAACGATGGTCAATACTTCATTTTTTTGAATGACTTTACCAACCGTTTGGGCATTTAGTTCATGCGGCGTTCCAGTTAATAATGGCTGACCACATTTGCCACAATTTGGCGCAGCACTAAGTTTGGCTGCTGGTATGCGATTGGTTGCCTGACAATGTGGGCAGACCAGATGAGAGTTTTGCTCGCTCATTATAAGACTCCTATACAAGTAGCATGGGTATTGGTCAATCAAAATGTCCATGCTTGATGATGTATTTATGACAAAAAATCTAGCGACTGTTTAACGCTTGCAGGTATTCATCCCAAGCATTTTATACAGAGGACAAAAGCGGAAAAGTCCTGTGAGTAAAGGAACTAAGCCAATCACGCCCCACCAGCTTTGAAAATACAAACCCAAACCGATAATCACAACACCCGCGCTAATACGTAATAAACGCTCAGTACTGCCGATATTAATTTCCATGGTTCAATCCTTAAGAGTGAAGGCTTAGTGGTAAAGGAGTAATATAGCCATGTATTTACAGTACAGACTAGCATTATGATGGCTTGTACTCGTATTGTGCTTACGTAACGTTAGGCATGTTTATAATATTTGCTTATTCTGATGTCTGCTTATCCTGATATCTGTCTTATTGTCCAAGTACATTAATCGGTACTTTGAGATAACGGGTACCATTGTCTTCTGGCTCTGGGAAATGACCTGCATCGATGTTTACTTGTACCGATGGAATAATTAGACGCGGCATGTCAAGAGTGGCATCGCGGCGCTCACGCATTTGCACAAACTCTGCTTCATTGATGCCATCTTTCACATGGATGTTGCCCAGTTTTTGTGCAGCGACAGTCGTGGTTGGGCAGTGTTTGCGACCCTTGCTTGGATAATCATGACACAGATACATCATCGTATCTTCAGGCAGCGCAAGGAGCTTCTTGATTGAGTGATACAGCGTCTTGGCATCCCCACCTGGAAAGTCACAGCGAGCCGTGCCGACATCAGGAGCAAATAAAGTATCACCAACAAAGACCACGGTCTTTTCATCATCAGTGGCAATATAGGCCATATCGGCTGGCGTATGACCTGGCACATACATGACCGTAAGAGTAATATTCCCAAGCGCCAAAGTGTCGCCATCATCCGTTAGAATATCGAACTGGCTGGCATCGGTGCGAAAGCTGGTATCAAAGTTGAATATTTGCTTAAATATTTTTTGCACTTCGGTGATATGTTGACCGATTACCAACTGCCCACCGAGTTTGTCTTTGACGTGTATCGCGGCGGATATATGGTCGGCATGCGCATGAGTCTCTATGATGTAAACCAGCTCCCACCCATGCTCGCGGACGAACCCAATCACCTCATCGACGCTAGTAGTACTAGTGCGCCCTGACTTAGCATCAAAATCCAATACGGGATCGATGATGGCACAGACTTGTTGTTGGACGTCCGCGAGTACGTGAGTATAAGTTTCTGTGTCGCTATGTAAGAATGAATGAACTTGCATGGCTACCTCTTTGCTTTTAGATGAATATTTTATTTTTTGATAAATTGTTCAGTATAATATGTGCTGGCTTATGCTTATCGTATTTACAGCCATATATTTATCAACGATGCATACCAATATAGCAACGATTTAACATTTTATCAATTTATATAATGTAAATAATGATAACTTGCTATCACTAGCAATATCATTGATAATTAACTATCTCTTAGCTATAAATCTTAAATTTTTTATTATGTCTTATATAAGGAGCTTGCTCTGACTACTTCTACTTCAGCATTGAGCACCTCGACTACCAGCATTGATGATGCGTCATCTAGCGTAGCAGACTTTGCACCTAAAGACCTTGCTGAGCAAATGCAGCAAGCGTCCATGCAAGCCAGCCAACTATTAAAGTCGCTTTCACATCCGGATCGCTTATTACTCTTATGTCAGTTGACTCAAGGAGAGTATTGCGTCAGCGAGCTTGAAAGCTTAGTCGGTGTTGGTCAGCCAAGCCTGTCACAGCAGCTCGGTATCCTACGCAAAGATGCGCTGGTGACGACCCGCCGCGAAGGCAAGCAAATCTATTATAGTATTGCCAGTGACGATGCCTTGGCGGTGTTACATTTATTGTATGAACGCTTTTGTGCCAAAACTGACAGCTAGCTTATTGGCTTGAGTTTTGAGCATCACTTGTCAACCTAATTTTTCAGCATTACCTTGTGAATTTAGCGCTTAGCTGTAATTAAATTTTCTTCTATTAAATTTTTTCTACTATAGTCGGTTCACTATAGTTTAGATACAAGGAAGGCAAGCGAAAGTACTACAAATAGTAGACTAAGCGAGCCTGACACCGTATCTGATTTATATAGCATTGACTATATATTGTGATGACATATTGCTATGCCTTCTATCGCCGCTCGTCTGATTCCTGCTTGGTTGCGTCAATACCAGCTGTCTGCCTTGCCAACTGACGTTGTTGCTGGGTTGGTGGTTGGGGTGCTCGTCATTCCACAAAGCTTAGGTTATGCGGTATTGGCAGGATTGCCACCCGTCTATGGACTCTACGCGGCCATCGTTCCCGTGTTGGTCTATGCATGGATAGGCTCGAGTAATGTGCAAGCAGTAGGGCCTGTCGCTATTACTGCGATTATGACAGCCAGCAGCCTGCATCCTTATGCTACAGAGGGCTCTCAGCAGTATATATTGATGGCAAGTTTGCTGTCATTGATGGTTGGTACGATGTTATGGCTAGCAGGGCGGCTCAAGCTTGGCTGGATTATGCAGTTTATCAGTCGCGGCGTTTCAGCAGGCTTTATCAGTGGTGCAGCCGTATTGATTTTTGTCAGTCAGCTTAAATATCTGACTGCGATTCCTATTGCGGGAAATAACTTAATCGGTTATCTATCAAGCATGCAAATGTATGCACGCCAGCTACATCCACTAACCTTAGTTATTGGCGTCATTGCCTTTGCACTGTTGGTGGCCAATCGCTACGGTAGCAAATGGCTATGGAAATCCTGGTTATCAGTGTCTTATGCCAAATGGGCTGAGCGACTATTTCCGCTTATTTTGCTCGGTATTGCGATTGTTTTGAGCATCAGCTTACACTGGACCACGAACGGCGTGGCCACGATTGGTAGTATTCCACAAGGCTTACCAACCTTTACCCTGCCCTATGTACCAGACTTCGGTGAAGCGCTTAATTTATTGCCTAGCGCAGGTTTGATGGCATTGATTATCTTTGTCTCTAGCAGCTCCGTCGCCAGCAACTATGCACGCCTGCGCGGTGAGACTTTTAACGCCAATAGTGAGCTGACTGGACTGGGGCTTGCTAATATGGCGGGCGGTTTCTTTCAAAGCTTTACCGTCGCTGGCGGCTTTTCGCGCACCGCTATCAATGCCGACTCAGGGGCCAAAACACCAGTTGCAAGTTTAGTAACTGTGCTGGTCATGATTGCTGCTTTAATCGCTTTTGGCAATGTACTCGCACCACTGCCCTACGCTTTATTGGGTGCAACCATCATGGCATCGATCATCGGTCTCATTGATATAGCAACCTTGAAATCGGCATGGCAACGCGACCGCCTAGATGCGGCCAGCTTTTTGGCGGCATTCATCGGCGTATTGATATTTGGATTAAATACTGGCTTGGTGATTGGTTTGATGGTGTCGTTTGCTAGCCTCATTTGGCAATCGAGTAAACCGCACGTCGCCGTTGTTGGTCAGCTAGCTGGCACAGGGCATTTTCGCAATATAAACCGTCACGATGTGGTGACCTTTAGCAATTTATTGATGCTGCGTATCGATGAGAGCTTATTTTTTGGCAATAGTGAATCTGTCCATCGCAGGGTCATACAAGCCACTCAGCAATATCCAGAAGCGCATGAGATTATTCTTATTATGTCAGCGGTCAATCACATTGACTTGACCGGACAAGAGATGCTTATCAGTCTTAATCAAGAGCTGTTGAACCAAAATAAACATTTAAACTTTAGCTTTATTAAAGGGCCAGTAATGGACATCATCGAGCATACTCCGGTCATTACCACCCTCTCAGGTCAAGTTTATTTAAGCACGATGGATGCGGTAAATGCGCTAAAAGATATCTAATCGGTCTGTGAGACATATGTTGCTCAATCAAGCATAATTATTATTATGCTGTGACAAAATATAGATATGATAAAAGCTGTGTTATGCTAAATTGGTATAAGCCCTTAAAAAATACAGCCTTTAGAAGAGATACCTAAAGTACAGCCTTTATAAAATGGCGCTTAGCTACAATACGATACCTCCAAACGTCTTTTAATATACGCGACCGAAGCTACTTATGACCGATAATTTAACTATTTATAAGCAAATTTATCCAAGCCAATGCACCAAGATTGCTGAGCTTGGCTACCGCTCCGTGCTCAATATTCGTCCTGATGCCGAGACAGAAACGCAGCCCAATAGCGGCGACTTTACCAGTGCCACGGCAAAAGCCAACCTTACTTATCATCATTTACCGTTTGATGATGAGCGCTTGAGCATGGCGACTGTCGAGCAGTTTGCGGCGTTTTATCGCTCGATGCCTAAACCAATATTGATGTTTTGCGGGACAGGTGCACGTGCTAAATTGTTGTATCAAAGCGCATTGATGCAAGGTTTGTTATAACCGTTACTATAAAAAATCGATAACGCTTACATACGGTCTCTTTAGAAAGTTGCCTATTAAGATTAGTCTAAGATTCTGTATTTTACGCCACACACTTTATTTAATATGAAAAATAAAAAGGAGCTCTTATGAGCCATCAAATTAGTATTACCGGACAAATCACCCCTGATCAAGTACCTATGATTGCTGAAAATGGTTTTAAAACCATTATTAACAACCGTCCAGACGGTGAAGAGCCGAACCAACCGACCAGCGCTGAGATTGAAGCTGCTGCTAAAAAAGCAGGTCTTGCTTATAAAGAAGTGTCTTTCGCTGGTAGTGAGCTTAATCAAAACCATGTCGAAGAATTTGCTGATTTCTTTAATCAAGCTGAACAGCCAATGCTGATCTTTTGCCGTACTGGCAACCGCTCAACAGGTATCTACGAAGCAGCCAAGCGTATGGATTTATTAGACGATTGATAGTGATTTAAATATAATCGCTACTGCTGAAAAAACGCCCGTCCAAATTTTGAATGGGCGTTTTTTATTGGAATTACTAAACTATAGACTGGTTAATTTTTAATATTGAGCACATAATAAAATACTACTTATACAGCTCAATAGGACTTTTTATGCAAAAACCGCTACTCATCATCGGCAATAAAAACTATTCGTCATGGTCATTGCGAGCTTGGCTACTACTCAAAGCTTTTAATATTGACTTCGACGAGCAACTGATTGAGCTGTTTCATCCATCCGCGACAGCCATTCTCAATGAGCATGCGCCAACAGGCAAAGTGCCAGTTCTGGTTTATGGTCAAGGTGATGAAAAAGTCACGGTATGGGATACTTTAGCGATTGCCATTCATGCCAATGACTATCTGACAGAATTAGATCTTTGGACAGGATTGAGTAAGTCTGATACTGATGTTAAGAGTGATACTAGCACCAGAATAAATAGCGCTTATTGCCAAAGCATCATCGCTGAGATGCACTCAGGCTTAACAGGCATTCGTAGTGAGATGCCAATGAATATTCGAGCGACGGCGAAGATACAACCAAGTAATGCATGCTTAAATGATATCTCTCGGATAGAAGAGATTTTTGCGGATTGTTTAAAAAATCGCTCAACAGACAGTTATCTATTTGGTCATTTCACTGCCGCTGATGCTTTTTTCGCACCAGTTATTCTACGTTTGCAAACGTATGCCGATGCCTCTGATATAGTGTTGAAATCAACGACCCAACAGTATTGTGAGACGATGTTAAACAATCCTCATCTACAGGCTTGGCGAGAGGCAGCACTTGAAGAAACTCGCGTAATTAAAGAAGATGAAGCAGGTGAGATACTTTCGGTGGTTGGGGTGTTGGCTGACCAAAAGTGAATCATTGAAAACGAGCTTAATAATTATCTTTTAAAGGATATTCATTAGGCTCTATATAGCCTTTGTTTTTTTGATAATTAATACGATAAGTAGCGTTATGATATTTCTTGCCTTTCACAAATCCATTGAGTGTTATTTCTAAAGGATAAAACCCATTAACGGTTTTATGACTATCGATAGTAAAGGTAGTTTTGGTATTATCGCACTCTGACATATCGTCTTCGCATTTCCCAGCATTTTCGTTATTAAAATTAATACCTATCCAACTCTGTGTAATACCGCTGCCACTAGGTGTCAATATGACAAGACTATCACTGTAATAACCTTGATGGGTGTCACCATGCTCATTCATAAAGCCCCACGTATTTGTCGCAAACTGTTTTAAATCCCAACCTTCTAAACCAAGACCATAACTGCCTGCATTCATAGTAGGATTAGCCGACTCCACTTGCCAGCCTTTACCTTTAGGCTTTAAAACGAACATACCGACTAAACCACTAGCAGCATGACCACGTAAAACTTCTTCACCATTCTCATCAAAGCTAACATCACCTGTAATCAATATATATAAACGTTTACCCTTATCAGTCTCTATGACTTTTTGCCGATCAATATCGATGCAATAGCCCGTCATATATGGCTCATTAGTTAAGCCATTCACGGAACCTGAGGGAGCGATGGCACCATGGCACTTTAATGCTTTATTATAAAGTGGATAATACGGCTTTAGGATATCCATGACGCTAGCAGCAGCAGAGGCATTGGTGGCAAAGCCTAATAGTCCAAAACTAAGAAATAATTTTAAAATGAGTATTGATTCATGTAATTTGGCGTACATCAGACATACCTCAATTGAATAATTAAATAACTATAAACGACATCATTGTAGTGGATACTCCTTAGGCGCTTGATACCCTTTTTTTGGCTCGTATTTTATTTTATAGACCTGATTGTTATAGGTCTTTTTTTCTGAACCGTTATAGTTATACTCATGACCATTGACCATAATCTCTAGCGGGTAAAACCCATTTATTAGCGTCGTTTTATCGATATTAAGTTTGGCTTTCAATAATGTGCAATATTCTACCTTTCTATCTTTACTACAGCCAGATGGTGCTGTTGGTGTGTTAGAAAATGTAGACTTTCCCCCTATATGGCTTTTTATTATCTTACCTGATTTATGGTCTGGTGCTAGTAACAAGTATTCAGAAAACGACATACTACCGTGCGAATCGCTATGAATATTAATAAATCCCCAAATATCAGGGGCGACCTGTATCAGCTTCCAGTCTTTTAGTCCTCCACCAGAAGCACCTGCATTCATCACTGGATTAGCGTATTCCACCTCCCAGCCTGAATCTTGTGGCTTTAGAACAAACATACCGACCAGTCCAGTATCGGCATGAGATCCAGAATCATTTTCGCCTTCTTTATTAAATGACACTTCTCCAATGACGACCACATATAAACGTTTGCCTTGCTTGGTTTTTACCTCTAGTTGTCTATCAATCTTAATACAGTAGCCACTTTTTAGGTAAACGTCCTCATCAATTCTAGAACCGTTATTAGCCATAATACCTTGGCACTGTTGAGCCTTATTATAGATAGGATAATACTCTTTAATAATCTCATTGACGCTTTTTGCTGAGGCAACATTTGATAAACTCATAAGCATAATCGCGCCAACAGCGCTTAAAGTTATTTTTGCTACTTTAGATTTTGCCATGCTTTATCTTTCCCTAAACGCTTAACAGTTATTTTTTGCGACAGCTACAGCGTGATGTACATTACGATATAAACAATAAAGTCGACACTTAAAAACTGACATCTTTCATTGGATAATCATTAGGTACTTGATACCCTAATCGGGGCTGATACTTAATAAGATAGACTTGATTTTTATATACCTTATCATCTTCAAAACCGTTTAGCGTAATCTCTAATGGATAAAAACCATTAATTATCGTCTTCTTATCAACGCCTAGCTTAGCCTTTAAAAGTGTACAAGTACTGGCATCAGGGTTGCTACAGCCTCCTGCTGACCCAGATCCTCCATTAGAATGTTCATACTTGGCTTCTACCCAGCTTCTTCTAATATTACTCTTGTCTGGCGTAAGTAACACAAAAGCCGAGCCTGAATGAACCCAATGCGAGTCACTATGAATATTAATAAATCCCCACTTATCAGGGGCAACTTGTATCAGCTTCCAGTCTTTTAGAGCTTTACCAGAGCTGCCTGCATTCATCGCTGGATTGGCAGATTCTACTTCCCAGCCTGAACCTTGTGGCTTTAGAACAAACATGCCTACTAGACCAGAAAAGACGTGTGCTCCATACGCTTCGCTACCATCTTCATTAAAACCGATGTCGCCAGTTACCGATACATACAATCTTGTACCCTGCTTGGCTTGTACCTTTAATTGTCTATCAACTTTAATACAGTAACCGTTTTGATAAAGTGTGCCTTCGCCATCTGATGAACCGTTATTAGCTATAATACCTCGACACTGCTTTGTCTCATTATAGATAGGATAGTATTCATTCAGAATCTCATTGACCGTTTGACCTGAATAAGCATTGGTTACACTAAATATAAACGATATAAAAACCAGACATTTAACCCAATGATTATTTTTGCGAACTGCATATTTATTTTTCACTATTAAGGTTCTCATAAAATATTAACGAACATAAGTTAATTTATAAATTTTTACAAGTAGTATATCAGCACCCATAAAAAAACCACCTCAAAAGAGGTGGCTTGTTAGACTAAATTTAGCGTGAAATAACTTACTGCATAACCAAGTACTCGAACGCTGACAGTGCAGCTTTACTACCCTCACCCATCGCAATATTAATCTGCTTAAATGGCACAGTCGTGACGTCACCACAAGCAAAGATACCTTTGCGATCAGTACGGCAGCGCTCATCAATCTCAATCTCGCCAAAACGGTTCAAATCGACAAAGCCTTTAACAAACGCAGAGTTCGGTACTAGACCAATCTGTACAAACACCCCTGCCAAGTCACGCTCATGAGTATCACCTGTGCTGCGATCTTGATAAACGATCGAAGTCACTTTGCCATCAGTCGCTTTAATTTCTTGCGTCGCTGCGCCAGTGATAAATTCGATATTGGCTTTCTCTTTGGCTTTGTTAATCAATACCTGATCCGCTTTTAAATCATCCGCGAACTCAAGCACGGTTACATGCTTCACGATACCAGCAAGATCTAATGCCGCTTCGATACCAGAGTTACCACCACCGACGACAGCAATGTCTTTACCCTTAAAGAATGGGCCGTCACAGTGAGCACAGAAAGCCACGCCTTTACCGATGTTTTCTTCTTCACCTGGAACACCAAGCTTACGCCACTGAGCACCCGTCGCTAAGATAATACTGCGTGTCTCAAACGTCTCACCCGTGTTTAGATGAATGCGATAGTTTTCATCTTCTGTCTCACTGATTTCTTTGACGCTGACGTGCTCTTTTAAAGTAATATCGTATTCGCACAAATGCTTTTCAAAGTTCGCTGATAGCTCAGTACCCGTGGTTAAAGGCACAGAAATCAAGTTTTCGATATCCTGCGTGTCTTTCACCTGTCCGCCGATACGATCAGCAACCATCGTCACTTTTAAGCCTTTACGAGCGGTATAAATCGCAGCGGCAACACCAGCTGGACCTGCACCAATAATCGTCACATCTTGCTGCTCTAACTGCTCAGCATCGTCATCAGCTTCTGCTAACAAGTCAGGAAACTGCTCTTGCAACTTTCCAATCAATTTGGCCGTGTCGATGAGACCATTGGCAAACGGTTTACCATTTAAGAATACTGCTGGTACACCTTGGATGTTATTGGCATCAACCTGCTCTTGGAATAGAGCACCATCAATCATCTCGTTGCTAATGCCATCGTTCAATAGTGCAAACTGGTTGAGCGCTTGTACCACTTCTGGGCAACTGTGGCAAGATAGCGACACGTAAGTTTGAAACTGTAGTGGCTTATTAAAACGCTTAATCAGCTTTTGAATACTTTCATCCAATTTTAGCGTATGACCACCCGCTTGCAAAATAGCCAAAATCAGCGAGGTAAACTCATGACCACCGGGGATGCCACTAAAAACAATACCCGTATCAGTCAATTCACCATCGACATGACTGACCACTTTAAAGCTAATTGGACTTGGTAAGCTATCATCAGCTGCTGTTGCATCAAAATTGATTTTATCTGTGGTGCCAGCGATTTTAGTCAAAAAATCAATTAACTCAGCACGCTTACTATGTTCGCCACTACCCAATACGAAGGTAATTGGACGAGTCATTTTTTCACTGTAACTTTTGATGGCATCTAATAAACTTTTATCTATCATGTTTGTTCCTCATCATTACTGGATATGTAACGGCAACTGTCATGTTGCTCGTTCAAATATAGACTATTTGGTATTAATAATTTTATCTAAAATATTATAGGCCATAAGTTTATGCCCTTTGATGTCTCTATTATCATAGGTTCTGAGGGTTTCGGCAAGCTGAGAAACTCAAACCTTATGTTTTATAAAACCAATCATTAATTATAATTAATAATTAAATATTAATCTATATGTGGATTATTCTCATGGTAACAGTGCTGTTTTTTCGCTACAATCAAATGAGGCTAATAGGAAAAACTCTTATTTCCCTCGTTGCAGATTGTCTTTTATGCAAGTTTATCAAAGAAGCTTTCTGCTACTATTAGGTCTTATCCATATTGAGCTAAATAGTGTTTTGGCTTAATAAAATCAAGTCTCAGAATCATAGCAATTCATCAAAACAATCTTACGACCATGCGCGGATGCTTACTGCAAACTTGCGCTTCATAACAAGGATGACAACATGAGAAAGACTGATACATGGCAAGATAACAAAGACATTATTGCTGAGCTTAAGCTAAAAGACAGTCATTTTGCGACGATCTTTGATGAGCATACCCAGCTAGATCAGCAGATTAATCAGTTGGATAAAAACTTGGTGACACACACCAGTCGCGATGAAGAAATTGAACTGATGAAACGACGAAAACTGCATTTAAAAGATGAGATTTATAAGATAATTGATAAAAATAAACTACAATCTCATGCTTAGCGCTTCACTTATTATCACGATGCATGAATAAAAACACTTATTGATAAATAACATAAAAAGACCCCATCAACTTATGCTGATGGGGTCTTTATTTATAATGCTGATTTAACTCAAAGTAGGATATACAGCACTACAAATATCTAAAGTATTGAGCCAGTTCGTTAAATCAAGAGTTAGATTTTACCAACAAGATCAAGACTTGGTTTTAATGTTTCTTGACCAGCTTCCCAAGCGGCAGGGCAAACTTCGCCATCGTTTTCACGAACATATTGAGCTGCTTTCACTTTACGTAGCATGTCTTTTGCACTACGGCCAATACCACCAGCATGAATCTCAGCAACTTGAATCAAGCCGTCTGGATCAACTAGGAATGTACCGCGTTCAGCCAAACCTGCTTCTTCGATCATGACGTTAAAGCCACGAGTGATACGGCCAGTAGGATCGCCGATCATTGGGTATTGTACTTTACCGATAGCTTCTGAAGAATCATGCCATGCTTTATGCGTGAAATGAGTATCAGTAGATACTGAGTATACTTCTACGCCCAAACCTTTAAGCTCGTCGTAATGAGCCGCCATGTCTTCAAGTTCAGTTGGGCAAACGAAGGTAAAGTCAGCTGGGTAGAATAAAAAGATTGCCCAGTTGCCTTTTACATCTTCTGAAGTGATGGTTTTGAATTCACCATTAACGTACGCATCAGCTGAAAATTCTGGGATTTCTTGATTGATAATAGACGCCATGATTGGCTCCTTTATAGTTGATTGATAGTTAAGTTAATTGAAATTTCTTGGTATGATTGTTTCTATTAAGCCTTTACTGCTTTGGGCTACCTGACAAACTATACGCGAATTCTATCGTTAATCCAGTTAAAAGTTTTTAATGTGATGTTTTGTTTTATTAAACTTGTTAAACTATTCTCTCTAATTTTTATCATCAGTGCATTATGCGTAAGCCACTATAAAGCATGCGTCAGTCACTATACAGCCGTTAGGTTACGTTAAGATGACATCGAGTTTGGATATCGAATTGGTACACCAAATGAATCAGCCTAATATATCACGTTAAAAACCCATTAATAGAGAGGTTTTATGATTACTTTACGTCAACTTGAGTTTGCTTTAGCAGTGGCCAAGCACCGTCACTTCAAACGTGCAGCAGAAGACTGTAATATCTCACAATCGGCACTGAGTTTGGGGATTGCCGAGTTAGAAAAGCAACTGGATACGCAGATTTTTGAGCGTAACAATAAGCAAGTATTGATTACCCCTATTGGTGAAGACATTTTAACGCGGGCGCAACGAGTTTTTTCTGAAGTCAATGATTTGACCACACGCGCCCATAGCCATCAATCGCCACTGGCGTATCCGATGACTGTCGGTATCATTCCAACGATTGCGCCTTATCTGCTGCCAAAAGTCTTACCTGCCCTGCGAGCCAATTATCCAGAATTTCGTATGACCATCGTTGAGCAACAAACGGAGCGTTTACTAGAGCAAGTGCGTTACGGTCATATTGATACGGCTATTATTGCGCTGCCTTATGCAGTCGATGGTTTGCACAGCTTTGAGTTTTGGAGCGAGGATTTCTTTGCCGTATTCCCAAAAGATGATGTGCATGCCAAGCTTGAAACCATCAACGCTGATGAGCTGGCTACCGCCAATCTTATGCTGCTCGGCGAAGGGCATTGCTTGACCGATCAAACCCTGTCTGTCTGTCATTTTGATCGTGCACAGATGAAATCAAGCTTTTCAGATGCCAGTCTAAACACCCTTATACAGATGGCACTTGCCAATATGGGGACGACATTGGTGCCAGAAATGGCGCTCGACCAGCTGCATCTGCAGAACCAAAATGCCGTCGCGATACCACTCGCTGAGAAAGGACCGCATCGTCATATTGCCTTTGTCACCCGTTTGAACTACGCCCGCGTTGATGATGTCAATTTATTGGGTAAAGTGTTTAAGCAAGCCTTTGAAGATGCTGCTAATAAAGAATAATCCGTTGATTGTAAATTGCCAACAGTCATCAAGCGAAGGTTAACGATGGACGGTTTGTCAAAAATAGATACGGCGCTTGAAGAGATTTTCACGCGCCATTTATCCGCTATAAGTAGCTATATTACGCCAGAAAACGCAAGCATACTTTGGCAAGATATCGCCATGCGTTATAACGAGCCACAGCGTGCTTATCATAGCTTGCAGCATATCCAGCAGTTGTTTGGACAGTTCGATCAGGTTAAGAATAACTTGCATGAGCCGCATATCATTGCGTTAGCACTGTTGTATCATGATGTGATATATGAACCGACGCGTTCAGATAACGAGCTTAAAAGTGCAGAATATGCAGTAGAGTCATTAACTGGTTATTTAAGTGCGGAGCAATGCCAACATATCTATACGCTGATTATGATGACGGCTAGTCATCAAATTGACAAATGGTCAAACAAAGTTAAAGAGAGAGAAGAATACAGCGATGCCGCTTATTTACTAGATATGGACTTAAGTATTTTAGGGTCATCTTGGTCGGTGTATGAACACTATTCTCACGCTGTACGCCAAGAGTATGCGCATGTCTCAGATGACGATTATCGCGTCGGACGCATGGCAGTGTTAAAAGAATTACTGGCACATCCAACGCTTTATCTGACAGATTATTACTATGAACGTTTAGAGAAGCAGGCTAGAAAAAATATTGAGCACGAAATTACGCTTTTACACGCATCTTAATAAACAGCTCACTGCCCTGCCGTGCAGGATGTGAATTATAGCTTGGCTCCATGATTTCAATATCAAAACGCTGCTCAAAACGCCGCTGATATTCAGCTATTGTACCGCCGAACGGTGGCTCTTCTCGTCCAAAGTCTTTATCAAAGAGCAAACCAATCAGCTTACCATTCGGTTTCAGTAACGCTGCCATCTGCTGCACATACTCATCACGGCGTGATGGATTTATCGCACAAAAAAACGTCTGCTCAAGCACCCAATCAAACTGATACTGCTCAGGCGATAACTCAAAAAAGTCGGCACAGATTAAATGCTCAACTGGAAAGTTAGGATAACGCTCAGCAAATGCTGCAATCGGCGCGGAGGCAAAATCTACCAAGGTGACATTGGTAAACCCTTGCTCATGTAGATAACCTACCTCGTAAGCATTGCCCGCACCCGGCACCAGAATCGCTTGCTCTTTGGCAGATTCGGGCAGTTGGTCAATATAGGCTTTGAGCGGTGGCGATACCTGTCCCATATCCCAACCGATACTGTCTTGCTCATAACGCTGCTGCCAAAATTCCGCTTGATTGACGTTTTCCATATGACATCCCTGTAGACAAACTTATTATTTAAACGACACGATTTATATCGTTATGTCTTATCATATCAGGCTTATTAGAGCGTGTCTCATTTTAAAGATGGTTATGAAAATGAGGACATGCCTTACGATTATGGATATTATTTAAATGAATCGTTTAATCTAATTTTCCCGTCTTTCCTGCCAGCATATCGTGCCAATGCTGATAATCAGGCATTGCAGTTGCCACCATTTGCCAAAAGGCACGGCTATGATTGGCATGGTGCAAATGACACAGCTCATGGACGATGACGTATTCGGTGCACGCAATAGGATAAGCAGGCAGATACACAGACAACCAAATTCGGCGCGCACGCGTGTTACAACTGCCCCAGCGCGTATGCATTTTTTTTAGGCGTATCTCATTGGCTGTCGCACCGACAATCGGTTGCCACTTTGCAAATAATGCAGGTATCGCTTCAGAAAGATGTTGCCGATAATAGGCAAGTTTTTCATCATGGTTTAAAGTGAACGGTTGCTCTTTACCCCACAATAGCAAAGTACTATCAGCAGTTAAAGCTTGCGCTAAAGGAAGTTGTTGTCGTTTATACTGCTCTAATACTTGTGGGTGGTTTGCTATCGCCCATGACACGCGCTTCATCACAGCCTGCGCAGCTTGGGCTGGGCTAATAAATAGTGGTACAGATACTAGTAACTGATGTGGCTTTAAGCGGAAATTGATATTTTTAACCCGCTTTTTGCTGATATGTAGCTCAATACCTGCTTGCGCCAAACAATGTTTAGCGCTGTCTAATAAAAACGAATGATTTGCTGGCGGTACATTCATGCTCAGAGCGCTTGCAAGTGATTATCAAACGACATCATATGATATTTACTGTTGATAAAAATACGCTCACCTTGATCTATAGTAGCAAGTTCAGCAGCTGCCAAGCTATTAACAGTTAAAGCCGCTAACTGACCTTGACCATCACTAACGATAAAACCTGATTGCTCATTATTATCTTCTGCTTTTTCAGTATTATTATTAGACAATACTGCTGCACCTGCACAATCTGGCAGGCTAACATCATCAATCAATGTACGAGTATTTAAATCGTAAATCGCTGCACAACCGCCAATTGGTGTTGTCACGCAGAGTAGGTTACGCGCACTATCGACCGCTACACTGGCGATATACTGATGAAAGCGCTGCCATTGATCATTGGGCATAATAAGCGCTTTAAAATCAGTATCACCGCGCTTATGGGTCAATAATAACGGTACATTAATATGCTTTTCGCCTTGGAATTGAATGCCTATCATCACCGTCCCATCGTCATGCATGGCTAGGTGACGCACGCTCATTTGATTGTGCTCAGGCATAATCTGCTCAAGTAAAGCGCCAGTATGACGATTAACGTAAACCAATGAAGGACGCATGCTGTCTAAATTGAGCTCTTCACGCGACGCTTGCTCGGTTTTGATACCGCCGTTAGCGATGACTAATGTCTCGCTATCAGGATGCATAATCAGCTCATGCGGACCGATACCATGCGAGTCATACTCTGCTATTTTTTTATAATTATCGTAAGCATCGTAGATACCGATTTTACCATCCAAACTTATGGTGTCATTCTCGGTCACATACAGCAATTCACCGTCTAGGCTATAACAAGCGTGTCCGTAAAAATGACGGTTGTTTGCAGCGTTAATGGCGAATTTTACTTGTCCTGTCGCAGTATCAAGCACCCAGAATTTTTCGCTCGGACGGCGCCCCATCACCACGACGTCACGACTGCTATGATTCTTCATCGTACTATCTTGATCACTAAGCACAGGCTGAACGACAATATCATGGACACGTTCAGGCATGGTCGTTTGCCAAACGATTTGTCGATCAGCATCAATACCGACCACACCAAAATCATTGTCAGCACGCTGATCATCATTTGCTAAGGCGCTATTTTTTGGCATAGACGCCACGCCGCTAACCCAACAAATGGGTCGCGTCAATACGGTGGTGGTATGTGCCGCGCTAAAGTCAGCGACACTATGATGGTTGGTATTATTCTTATCATCTAGCGATAAATGATAAGCGTGTTGCCATGCAGTAGCGGCTTGCTGACAAGCGTAACTAAACCGTGCTAGCTGGGGTGTTGGTGTAGAGGTTAACGACTGCAACTGCGAACGTATGCCTACGACATAATCCTGCAAGCGGGCATCAGCCTGACGCTGCTTGCGATAACGATGATGAATACCGACAAGCGCTACGGTACCCATTATAGTAGAAAGCATCGTCAATGCTGATGTTGCCAACAGCTCATTATTAGACTTCTTATCTTCTGGCTGCGGCTGTGATTTTTTTGCTGTCTTAGTATCGATAGAGTGCATTTTTTAATCGCCATCAGTACTGTTAAAGCCCACACGGATACCCAGCGTCGGAATCAATTGGCGCTTAATAATACGTGTAATAGTCGTGAGGTGATCAAACAGCTCTTGTTGAGTGGCTTTATCGGCGGTCCCTAAGTCTTCTGGCATTTGCGCTAATAATGTAGTGGCATCAGCAAGCGCGGTCGATAAGTTATCCGCGACTTCATTTTCATTATTGCTACCTAAGATAGCTGTCAAAACGGGATCTGTCAGTGCTTCATTCAATGCCGCCAATTTAGCATTGATAATGGCACGGCTTTGCTCTGCGGTAGCGGCTGGCAAATGACCTTTTGCCTTTCCTGTTAAGCCTAACGGTTGATCGATGGCATTAGACTTCATGGTCTCAACCAACGAGAGTAAAGAATTAAACCATTGATTCAACCCTTGATCGCTGTCAGCCGTTTTATCAATGGCTAATAGATTAGTGGCATTTCGCTGCCAGTTTTTCTCAATATCTTTTAGGCGTGTGCTCAAAGCACTGCTTGCACTCATCACATAAGCACATTGAGCAGCATCCAGACTGTCATTGGCATATAACGCTTCTTCTAATCCTGGCACCCCTTGCACGATGGCACTCTCGTTAGCCAATTGCTCGGCGGTGAGCTTAGGATTGGCAGCGATTAGATCGGCAACGCCACTGTGTACCAGACCGCGCTCATCAGGATAGTAATTAATATATAAATTACTCATGCTGGCGGTCGCTGGACCAAAGTTAATCATCTCAGCGCCTGCCCATGCTTGTGCAAGCACTAGCCATTGATCGCGCAGTGCTTGCAGCTCATCACCGCTGACTGGTGCTTGCTGACAATGCTTTTGTGCCAAATCATGCAATAAATCACTCTGTTTTGCGGCATCCGCATAGGCTGGAATGACAATGTCATTTGCCACATGGGTCAAATAGGTCTTTTCGGTCTCGGCACTAATATCGACAGCGGTAATTTTATCTCCACTACTATCTTTTTCTGCAGCGCTGGTAGATGCCGCACTGTCTTGCGCAACTTTTTGGCTATCTACTTCTGGCGCTTTATTGTCATCAGCCGGTTTAACACAGCTGATCAGCAAGCCTGCGCTTAAGGCCGATAAGGCCATCGCTAAAGCATGGTTTATTTTCATAAATTTCTCAATATTATTATCAATAATGGTTTAAATTCTACTCTTTACAAGCTCTAGTCTCTAGTGTTTGATTGGGCGGATAACCTTATCAACACTTACTTTCTCAGTTATTACCCAGTCATTTAGCATAGATAAATGACCTTATCTCTATAATGACTGTAAGAACGCATTCAATTCAGAACGACCTTGTTTGTCGAGTTTGAGTACTTTTTGCTGTTGCTTCTGGGCTTCACCGCCGTGCCATAACACCGCTTCCATCAACGTACGGGCGCGACCATCATGCAAAAATGTTGCTTGTGGATCGACCGTTTGCGCCAGACCAATGCCCCATAAAGCAGGCGTACGCCATTCATAAGAATTGGCTAAAAACTCAACTTGGATATTTTTTGCGGGTAATTTTCCAGCAATCGTGCGATCGGCAAGATCATCACCCATGTCATGTAATAGCAAATCCGTATAAGGATAAATCACTTGTCCATGCTGCTCAAGATGGTCATCGTCAGTTTTTGGCAACTGATATCTTGGTGTATGGCAACTTTGGCAACCCATATCATAAAAGCGTTTTTTGCCCGCTAGCACTAGCGTATCGTCAGCATCACGCCGATGCGGTACTGCCAAATTTCGCGTATAAAACTCCACAAACTTAGCCACTTCATCATTGACTTCGACGGGCGACTTACCATTGCCTTGCTCATCAGCCCCAGTCGTCGCATTCATACAAGCCGTCTGTGTCGGCATACAGGATTCATGAGGACGGATATTTGAGGTCAAGCCCATGTCTTCATTAAAAGCACTTTGGTTTTGGGTGATAAGCTTGGTTTGCCCTGCTTTCCAACCAAAGCGTCCAAGGGCATGCTTGCCAGTCTGTGGATCCATCACCCAGTTGAACTTACCACTGATATCGCCATTCGTACTGTTTTTATTATCAACCGCTTGTTTTTTAATCGCTTCATCCGGTATTTGCTCGAGTAACCCAAGCCCAATCATCGGTAAAGCCACTCGCGGCGACACCATCAAATCATCATCAAATGCCCCATAACCCGGTTTGGTTAAATTAAAGGTGGGCGCACGCAATGTTTCGACATGACCATCCGCAAAAGTAACAGGCTTGTCTGTCCACTGCACCGCAATTCTGGCTTCAGCAGGCACACCTTGGATACCTCGATCTTGTAGCTGACCACCATACATAGGATGAACGACTTTTTCGATAAGTGAGTTTTGCAGTTGCTGACGCTGCTCATCGGTGGTCGCTGGCATCGCAAGGCGAACAAGCAAGCTATCGGCATCGTCATCACTGGTCATAGGCGCATGACCACGACCGTCCTTGACATGGCACGACTGACAGGCAGCAACATTGAACAATGCGCCCAGACCATCGCGGCTGTCAGTGCTCGCAGGGGCAATCACCCACGGCTGCCGAAAGAACGCATTACCAATAAAAAAATGCCCTTTTCGTGATGCCGTCAAGTTTGATGAAGGTTTAGAGTAACTCTCAGCGCTGCTAATACTGATTCCTGTATCGCCACCTTGCTTGACCTCTTGCGGATCAAAGCTTGCCAATTGCTGCATTGGTACGCCAGCGAGCGTTTCGATGGTTTGGAGGCGTTCAGGTGTTAGCGTTGGGTTGTCACCATTATTAATGGCAGATTTTTCGTTTTCAGAAATATCATCAGACACACTGTCCGTCGGCTGACAAGCACTAAGGGATAGCACACATAGAATACCAAGCGTTGGCTTTAACAGGGTGGTTTTGCTGACAAAAGACGCATAAAAAGAGGCAGGGGTTTTAGCTTTAAAGATATTTGTGGTGTTCATCGTGGTGTTCATAAAGAGTACCTTAGTTCTAATCTAGAACCATTAAAATCGCATGCTATAAAGTGTTTCACTTCTAGTCGATGAGGTACAGCGATGTACTGACCTATCAGGCTATTTTAATATGGTAAAAAAACACGCTGCCAACGGTAGTCGACAACGTGTGTATTATACCTAAATCATTTTTCCATGAAAATAATTCTCATTAGCTTATAACGACTTGTCAGGCATTATCGATCAATGTTATGTCGATAATGCTATGTCAATCACTGCTATGCTTGCTGTTAAGCCAGTAAATTCGTGATCGGTTAAAACTGCGAACCTGCGTCAGCATCTAAATTGTCAATACCGACCGCTTTTGCCGCATTTTCGATACCAGCAGTCAGCTCTTGTAGGCTAGTGATACTATTTTCAATCCAGCTACGA
The DNA here is from genome assembly GCF_052378115.1 of Psychrobacter sp. AOP30-A2-5. Classification (NCBI taxonomy): domain Bacteria; kingdom Pseudomonadati; phylum Pseudomonadota; class Gammaproteobacteria; order Moraxellales; family Moraxellaceae; genus Psychrobacter; species Psychrobacter sp. AOP30-A2-5. The sequence continues at coordinate 225,333 of NZ_JBQSXK010000002.1, forward strand.
CGAGTATTTTGCTCTTCAGCTGAAATACCTTGTTTACTTACTTGACCAGCGGTGGCAATCATTTGATCAACTTTGATACCTTCTTTTTCACCTTTTTCAACAATCACATTAAAGGCGGCTTCTACCTTAGCAAAGTCAGTCGCCAATTTATCAGCCGCTTCTTTGTTGTTGGTATCGACGAGGTAGTTTTTAACACCATAACCACCAACGCTCTTACCAGCGACTGTCTTATAGTTGCCGTTAAAGACATTTTGGATACCACGGGCATTGTTGGCATAGCTTAGATGGGTCAAATCACTGAAGCATTCGTGCTCATCTTCGGTAGAGCCCGTTACAAACGCAACCTGTATACGCTCAGAAGCAAGCTCACCCAATGCTAGGCTGCCCATCTGATACATGATCTGGCGTAGACCATTATCGTATTTGCGAGCCATCAGGTCGCTACGTAAGGTATTCTCACTCTCAGGCTGCCACTCGGCTTCCATTGCAGTCAAATCATCAACCAGTAATTGAGTCGCTGCTTTTAAGAACGCGCCACGACGCTCACATATACCAGCATCTGCATTGACCGTCTCACCGCTGGTACATTGACCTGCTTCAGTTACATAATCAGTCACTGGACGATTGCCTGCACCCTCGCCAACGCCGTTGGTATCTTGTCCCCACAGCATAAACTCAATCGCATGGTAGCCGGTCGTCACATTGGCTTCACTGCCACCTATCTCATTCATTTCTGCTAATAGCTCAGGAGTGATAGTACTGGTATCTTGTTTGATACTACCGACCGTAATGCTATCGCTATTGATGATATTGTCTTGGCTATTGTATTCACCTTCATAGCCATCACTAACGTAATCAATCAGCGCCTCATCAAGTGGCCAAGCATTTACCTGCCCTTCCCAACCATCGATACTACCGAGTGCTCGTTTGTCATTGGCTGTCACAAAGCCTTCATCAAAACGGAAAATCTCAGTTTGCGAATACGGCTGGCGCGCGGCTTTATACGCCGCTTTTGCCGCATCAAGGTTTGCTTGGGTTGGTGTTGTCACATATGTCTCTACTGCCGTTTGCAGGGCTTTAGCAGTATCTAGCGAATCTTTATACGCCGCATGCGCCATGTTGGCATAGCTGATCATAAGTCTATCGGTATAAGCTTGATCAACCGCTGATAGTTTCGTCGTATCTGCAGCGGTTGTGTCTTGCACTGCTGTTTGCGTATTGGCGGTAGAGTCCGTGTCTTCCTTGGCTTGCTTGGTACAACCCGACACCATTAACAACCCTGCAAGCGCAGCAGCTAAAGTAGTTGGTAAAATCTTACGGCTCGTTACTGTGGTAATCGTCATACATATCCTCAAAAAGTATCGCAAAAGAAAAATGGGCTTTGAATAAAGAGCATTAGGGCATATCCTCATTTTAAATAATGCTGATAAAAATGACAGTCAAATGAGAAAAACAGCGCCCATAATATCAAGATATTGACCAGAAATTTGACAATATTAGACAAAATTTAGCTATTTTTAGTCCATCTATAAGGCCATCAAATGAACTGACAACCTACCCTAGTATCGCCACAATAACAAAGCTTTATAAATTATAGTGTTATTGATAATCATTATCAATATTTAATTAATATTAATATAACCATTTAGCTAACGATTGTTTTACAAATAAAAGCATCAAAAATATTTTAATATTGATTTAAAACTAACGGAATCCTGATACCTAAAATCATTTTGAATTTAAAATCTAAATATCAGGCATAAAAAAAGGCCAGTTTATCACTGACCTTTTTCAACACTATAGTGACAGCTAGACCATCGTATGAATTAACGTACGTTGTTTGGCGCATTGATGGTTAATTCAACACGGCGGTTTTGCTGACGACCATACTCGGTGCTGTTATCAGCAACTGGACGAGACTCACCATAAGCGACGACATTGATACGGCTAGAAGCCACACCGCGTGCGCTTAAATAGTTCGCTACTGCGTAAGCACGATCGCGTGATAGTTTCATGTTATAAGCATCAGAACCTTTGCTATCAGTATGACCAGCAACCGTTATCGTGTTTTGGTTATACTCATTTAGCGTTGATGCAAGCTTATCAAGCGTTGGTCTAAATGATGGGTTTAAAGACGCATCATCAAATGAGAACGTGATGTTGCCTGGCATTACTAGGTCAATATTACCGTTCGCATTTGGCGTAACGGTTACACCTGTACCAGCCATTTGCTGCTCAAGCTGCTTGGCTTGACGCTCCATGTAGTAACCAACACCAGCACCCAAAGCTGCGCCAATCGCGGCATCACGACCTGTGTTATCACCACCTGTTGCTTTTGAAATTGCGCCGCCGCCTAAAGCACCTGCCAATGTACCAATGGCAGTTTTGTTCAAGCGTTGTTGTCCAGTGTTTGGATCAGTAGCACAACCGCTAAGAGCTAGACCTGACGCTACTGCTGCAATCATTAATGTATTACGCATAATATTTCCTCTTAAGTTTAAAAAATTATAGACAAACAAAGTGTGCTTTTTATAAATATTTTCTGTTAATTCCATCTACATGCTTAATATACACTTGTCATTATTATGGCAATTACAATCTAATCATGTGTAATATTTTGTCACACCTGTGTATGAGAAGTGCAGAATGATTTAATGAGACTTTCACAGTGATTGGATACGTTTGTGTTCTCACTGTTAACTACCCATTAGCGCAAGGTGTTATCACAAGTCACGTTTACACTCGTACACTCTGAACCGTTTCTGCTAAAATTGTGCAATAAAGCTGGCAATGAATCATTTATATACTAATAAGACTGACCGAAAAGGATTTAGCATGCGATTGACATCTACTATTCGAAAAATACACGAACGCAACCCTAAATTAGGCAAAGCCGTTTCACTTGCGACAGCGACTGGGGTTATTGCAGCCAACAGCTTCGGTGGTAGTATTCCCTTATGGTTAATGGGTGTCGGCAAAGTCATCACTGGTGCTCCTATCGCAGACAAAGCGGTCATCAAAATCGCGACTTATTGGATCAGTAGCAACAGTGCCTTGATCGATGACATGTTGCCACGTAAAGATTGGCGCATCAGCTTACCCGATGACGTTCACATTAATGGCAAATATTTGCTGGTCAGCAACCATCAGTCTTGGGTCGATACCAGTATCGTGCAGTACATTAGTGAAAAACGCTTGCCATTGACACGGTTTTTCACCAAATTTGAACTGATTTACATTCCGATTGTGGGTCAAGCCTTTTACTTTTTAGACTTCCCAATGATGCGTCGGCATTCTAAAGAAGCCGTCGCTAAAAATCCTGCTCTACAAGGCAAAGACATCGAAGAAGCCAAACGCGCCTGTGCCCTGTTAAAAGACAAACCTTTTACTTTGTTAAATTACTTAGAAGGCACGCGTTTCACCAAAGCCAAACATGCAAAGCAACAGTCTCCTTATATGCATTTATTGAAGCCACGGGCAGGCGGCCTATCTTTAGCCATTAACGCGCTAGGCGAAGACATCGATGGCATGCTAGATATGACCATCGTTTATCCTGATGGTGTGCCAAGTTATAGTGATTTGTGGAAAGGCAACATCAAGCGTTTGGGCGTCGATGTGCGTTATATTGAGATGCCTGATGCATTATTTAACGATATTAAAAATGGTGGTTACGAAAATGATGACGCGGTAAAATCTCAAATGTTTGATTGGGTAGAGCAAATTTGGCAGCAAAAAGATCAGCGTATTACCGATATGTTGGCTGAGTTTGAAACAAACCCTAAAGCTCCGAGCGCTTAGAGACATCGTTAACAGAGCAACGGCATACAACAGTAAATTACTTTAAGTCGTTTTAAAACTACGATTGAGCGCTGTTGTTTAAAATGCCGATTCGTAAATGCTGACTGTAAACCCCAACTCATAAATGATAATGCGTAATTATAATGAAAGATGGGTTGTTTTTTGGCTCTATTCATTGATAATGTGAATAGTCATGAGCCCATGACTTTTTGACCGTTAGTGACTTGATAGCCCTGTACTATTTGAGCCGCTTATTTTTCGTGCTATTTATCATTTATAAGGTTTGACTGTGCCCGCTTCCTCTTCTACTAGCCTGCCTCTAGACTCAGCGCCTGTATCCAATCAGCCGCCTAATAATACGCTGCCACCGCCAAACCGACCAACGCCAAATCGCTTAAAACTCACTTACGATATCGTGATGATTATTGCCATCAGTATCGATCTATTATTGATTAGTATTGATGCTATCTTGATGAGTAGCTTTAGTAGCAATGCCGCAGGATGGCTCAGTATTAGCGATGCTCTCAACTGGTATCAAAATACCTTACATGAGCCTTTACGTACCGCTGGTGGATTTTTTACCCTATTTTTGATCTTTGAGCTACTGCTACGTTGGGCGATTGCGATTAAACAAAACGTCTACTATCGCTGGTTCTTTTTTCCTTTTGTACATTGGTATGAAGTATTGGGGTGCTTTCCGCAGCTGCGTGCCTTACGTTTATTCCGAGCGGTCATCATTGGGCGACGCTTATACCAACTTGGTTACCAAGTGCTGCCGCAGCCATGGATTAATCGGATTAGGTTTTATATCGACTTACTGTTAGAAGAGCTGTCCGACCGCGTCATATTGACGACTATCCAAAACTTTCGGCAGCAACTGACCGATCCTAAAACGCATAAATCCTTTATTGAATCAACGATAGCTCGTAATCGTAACGAGATTGAGGCAGCAGTGCTGTCGATACTGCGCACAGAGCTAGCACCAAAACTACAGGAGTTGACGGCAGCATCAGGTGGCGGCAGTATATTAGCCAGCGAGATGGGCAATGCTATTGAAGAGGGTTTAGCTAATACGCCTGAGCTGCGTCGCTACCTACGCATGATACCGATTGCCGGTAGCTTGATTGAATCACAGTTGCAACACGTCGGGCACAATATAGGCGAAAACGTCGTTTACGCACTCAATAAACGCCTTCTAGACCCTGAACGCCTCGATTCATTGATGGTAGCGATTGCCAACGGCATTGCCAGTATCGATACGGATAATACTGCGTTAGATACCTTGATTTCGAGTATCATCGATGACAGTTTGACAGAATTTGAAGCGCAGGTAAAAGTGCAGCAGTGGAAGCATCAAGAGATGCTTCATCTATAATTCATACTGCTAATAGCACGCCCTGCCTACAAAACATTAGGCTTGGCAAGCAAATGAATGGTATGACTCGATAATAAAAACAACACCGTGGATACAGCGACAGAATTATCTCTTGAGGATTTATATATGACAGTTTCAGATAATGACAGCCAAGGCTCGAGCGCCGCACCAGCATTGGCATTTTATGGCAAGATGCTGACTTTTTCACGTTTGCAATTTAGCACAGATGATTTAAGTGCGATAGACGCCCAGCTTGCCGCAACGCTTAGTAATAAATCTAGCAATATCCCTATCCTTATCGATAGCGAGGTTGAACAAGATCTCTCAGCATTGGTAGAGCTTTTATGGTCGTGGGGCTTACAACCTATTGGCGTCGTGACTGGCACACTAGATGCGCAAGCCCGTGAACAGCGATTGGCCATCTTCCCTGCTGATGGCAAACGTATTGAGCGTATATTACCTAGCAAGAAAGCTGCAGCTCAAGTAAGCAAAGCTCCCGATGATAAGCATACAGAATCAGCCAGCATCAATTCAACCAGTAACAATTCAGACAGCACCAATGATACTGCAGCCATCAGCGAGTCAAACACAGAAACAACGATAGCAACCACCACAGCAGAGACATTGGTGAGCGCTGAGCATATTACCAGCCTAATTTACGATCAAATGCTACGTTCAGGACAAAGCCTGAATCACGTGGGCGGTGATTTGATTTTGACCAATAGTGTCAATAGCGGGGCGGAAGCGATTACCGATAACAGCTTGCACGTTTACGGTCGTGCCCAAGGACGCTTGGTTGCTGGTGCTACCGGTGACAAAGATGCTCGTATTTTTTGTCAAGTTTTTAACCCTTCTTTGGTGTCAGTGGCGGGAACTTATTGCTTACGAGACAACTTACCTGAGCACGTGATTGACAAATCTGTACAAGTAAGATTTGTAGAAGGTGAAGGCTTAGTATTTACAGTAATGGATGACGCTTAAATTCTTTTGCCGTTAAGAACGATAAATTCATTCATGATTTTTATAAATGTAAACAGGCTAAGCCGATTTTCATCATACATGACGCTTATTAAAAAACGTTTATTAGAAAATCTCAACAGTAGACGTTTAGACAGCACATTTAATATTATAGTAAGTTTATTTAACAAAACTGTTCTATGATGAATCGCTAGCTCTGCCACTATCTACACTACTCGTCAGCGTCTATTTTATTATTCACAATAGGCAATATTGACCAGCAAATTCTAGGTAGCACCGCTTTGTGATCCATATATAAGCTGTTTTTCTGCTTTACTATGGACGTGCTATAAATTTTTGTTTATTTATGCTAGGCTACCTTCGCAGGTAGTGTATATATAGCATGTGAATAATGTGCAATTGCGCTATTTTTTTTATATAAAAGATATCCCATTGATTCATAGGAGTGTGCCATTGTGGCGAAGATAGTTGTAATCACTTCAGGTAAAGGCGGTGTGGGCAAAACCACGACAAGTGCCTCTTTTGCCGCAGGTTTAGCATTGCGTGGCTATAAGACAGTCGTTATCGATTTTGATGTGGGTCTACGTAATCTAGACTTAATCATGGGTTGTGAAAACCGAATTGTTTATGATTTTGTTGATGTCATCACCGGTAGCGCACGCTTGTCGCAAGCACTGGTCAAAGACAAACAGCTTGAAAACTTGTATATCCTACCCGCCAGTCAAACGCGTGATAAAGACGCCCTGACAGACGAAGGGGTGGCAGAGGTTATGTCTGAGCTGTCTAAACAGTTCGACTATATTATCTGTGATTCACCAGCTGGTATTGAGCGCGGTGCACAACTCGCCATGTATCATGCTGATGAAGCGATCATCGTCACCAACCCTGAGATTTCCTCAGTGCGTGACTCAGACCGTATTATCGGTATCTTGCAAAGCCAGACCAAAAAGGTTGAAGAAAACCAAGGCTCTGTACGTGAGCATTTGATTATTACTCGTTATAATGCCGAGCGCGCAGCAGCCAACGAGATGATGGACATTGATACCATTTCAAATGATATCCTAAAAGTTCCGTTACTTGGGGTTGTTCCTGAAAGTCACTCAGTGCTTGAAGCATCTAACCATGGTGAGCCTGTCATTCATTATACCGATTCAGTTGCTGGTCAATGTTATGATGACATCGTCGCCCGCTTCTTAGGTGAAGAACGCCCACTACGTCATATTGACGTGAAGAAAAAGAGTCTATTACAGCGCTGGTTTGGAGGTCAATGATGACGAAGAAAAAAGGATTTTGGAGTAGCCTATTTGGTACTGACGACAGTGGTAGCGCAGGTAGCGCTAATATGGCTACTGAGCGTCTTAAGGTTATCGTTGCGAGCGAAAATCGCTTAAACAACCGCTTAACAGCTGATCGTATCGAAAAAATGAAACGTGAGATTTTAGAAGTGGTCAACAAATATGTTAATGGCGTACAGATTGATGATGTGAATATCAATCATCGTTCTGAGGACAGCCTAGACGTATTAGAGATGAATATCAGTCTACCTGAACACAAAAAATAAGCGCTGTCTTAGAAAAACAAAAAAGCCCTAAGTATCATAACTTAGGGCTTTTTTATATGGCATGAAATAGTAGGTTTACCTATAGCAGCCTACGATTATTTTGATACCATTATTTTATACGCGCTATCAAATTGTCTTTTTTGACAAACTGATGATATAGAGCAGCACCGATATGAATAAGTGTAAAGGCAATAATGGTCGGCCAAATAATATCAGTATGCAGGTCATTATAAAAGCGTGCCAACCCTCTATCTGGTGTGACAAATACAGGGATTTGAAACAAGCCAAAAATATCGACGGGGCGTCCACCATAAACGGACATCAGCAAACCAGCTATTGGCATTGCAATTAATAAGGCATATAAGCCAAAATGCGACAGTTTAGAGGCTAATAACTGCCACTTTGGCATCGGTACAGGTGGCGGCGCCTTAATAAATACACGATTAAGCACCCGTGCTATCATCCAACATAACAAACTAATACCAAACGCTTTATGCAACCCAATATAAAGATTGTTATCCAGATTATCGTACAACAAAATCATTATCCACGTAACCAACAGTAAAACTGCACTGATCCAGTGAAATATCCGGCTGCTGACTGGCCACTTTGACACATTTGAATTGATACTATTCATGAGCTGTCCTATTACCCTCATCACTAATTATCTATCATCAATGTTATAGACAAAACAACCACTCATTCAACGATTAGCAATCATCAAAGTAATTGGGTAACCCTATTTCTCTGATAGTGAAAAATAACCCTGATATAAGCGAGAAGCTAACTGTCTAAATCGACCAATTGATGCGCAATTTTGTCTAAGTCGGGCACCAAATAAGCCTTATCATCAATCATAACCGTTTGGAAAAGATAGGATAGCATAACGTTTTCATCAAAAGGTAGGGCTGTTTTGTCGCTGTCTATATTATCGGCATGCTTAGGGCTGTTAAATTGCTCAGGAACGTCAATATCTTTAACCTCAGAAATACGCACTTGTCGGTGGTGCAGCTCGCCTGCCGTTTGTAAAGCTAAGCGATGATCGGTAGTATTGCCCTCTAATACAATCATGGTATCTGGCATTTGATCCTGTGGTAGCAGGTGACATATCATTACCTTTTGCTGCTGCCATTCATAGGTTGCCGTGCGCTCATTATAATCATCTACACTCAAAATCAGGCTGCTTGGAATAAGCCAATCAGGTTGGTCAAATGCTGGCACAATAGTGACATCAAGCATACCGTTATTTGTGATCAGTAAACTCACTGCCTCAAACGAATGTTTCAAAATTTGTTTCATACATCGCTCACAATCAGTTAATGCAAAGGGGCTACTACTAATCTTTCATCAATATAGTCTGTTAGTTTTTGTGCTAAATCGGCTGGACTGCCAATAAAACCACAATACCCTGAATCAATAATCGCCTGAGGTTGACTTGGGCAAGCGCTTAAGCTGGGATCTTGTACCCACAATTGACTGTTATTTTCTTGAATGAGATCCAGATACTGCGAACCATCATTACCCATGCCGGAAAATATAATATTGATAAGCTCGCTACCATAAACGTCGCTGGTGTTTTTAAGAATCTGACCAATCGCGGGCTTATACTCACCCTCCCAAGCTTGCTCTAGTAATATAACTCGACCAGTAGAGTCACAAACAATCTGCTTATCAATAGGAGCTATAAGACACTGGCCTGCTCTTAAACGCTGCGAAGAAGTAATCACCTGACAATGCCAGTCATTATGGCGATTCAGGATGCGTGGCAGTGTGCCAATCATCGTTTTATTAAAATGGTGCGCCAGCAAAATACACACTGGTAGCGTCGCCGACAAGTTATCCAAAAATTCTTTTATAGCACTCGGCCCACCCATAGAAGCACCCAAAAATACTACGTAGCGCCAGTCTGCATCAGCATTATCAGGTTTGTGCACGGGTGCATCCATTAAAACGGGTAATGCCAGCATATGTGCCAGCTTACGCTTTAATTTGCGCTGCCATTTGGCATATTGCGGCGCTTCATTTAGGTAAGGTGCTTGACTAAAACCCACCAACACCGCAGCAGGTTTAGATGCCGTAGTCGCGGATACCACACTGTCGTCGTAATCACTATCTATTAGCCAGATGTCAACCGAGGTATCAGAGCGCCCCTGTTTTTCTTGCAGTTGCGCCCGTGACATACAGCCAACAAGGCTAAAACCACAACTGCGTACAGTATCTGAAAAGGCCATACGCTGATGATGGTCTTCTGCCACTACCATCACCTTAATATCATCCTTGTTTTTTCCTCTTAGCGCCAAGACACGTGCATTATCCTTCATAAGTTAAGCTGACCTTTTGACCCAGTATGTGCTGGATTTTATTAAGTAGCTCTTGTTCTTGGAATGGCTTACCCATGTAATCATTCACACCAATTTCCAGTGCACGCTCACGATGCTTTTCACCTGTACGTGATGTGATCATGATGATTGGGATATGTTGTAAGCGCTTGCTGTGTCTCACTTGAGTAGCCACCTCGAAACCATCCATACGTGGCATCTCAATGTCGAGCAATATCATGTCTGGTATCATGTCTTGTAATATCTCAATTGCATCGATACCATCTTTTGCCACGGCCACAGTAAACCCTTGGCGCTCTAAGAAACGTGACGTCACTTTACGTACGGTAACAGAGTCATCAACCACTAAAATAGTAGACTTAAACTCTAAACGACTCCGTTTAGCATCAGCAGATTGCGAGATATTTTTGACCAACTGCGCATTACGCATCAAAGCAATCAGGTCTAAGATAAGCATTACTGAACCATCGCCCATGATAGTCGCTGCTGAAATACCTGGTAGATTCGATAACTGTTGTCCTAGAGGTTTGACCACGACTTCAATACGTGACCCTGCAATCTGATCAACCTGCAATGCAATATTCTGTCCGCTACGATTCTTGATGATAATAAGTGGCAAACTGGTATTGGTATTAACGACCAGCTCATTCAGTTCATTGCCTGACAAAATCTCATTTAAATAACGCACTCGATAATCAACATCTTCAAAGTTCAACGTTGCATCGCCTGACTGGTAATAGTCATAAAGCTTCTCTGGATTAATCCGTACCACACGCTCAATCTGTACCAAAGGTATCGCATAATAGCGATCCGCGGCACGCACAACCAATGCATCAGATACCGCAACCGTCAGTGGTAAACGCATCGTAAAGCGTGAGCCTTTGCCCAGCTCTGAAACAACTGATACAGCGCCACCTAATTGACGAATCTCGCTGATGACCACGTCCATGCCCACGCCACGTCCAGAAATCTGCGTTACTTGCTTACTGGTACTCAATCCAGCATGGAAAATATACTGCATGATATCAAGATCAGTTAGGCTATTATCATTTGCATCAATCAAGCCTTGCGAAATGGCTTTGTTACGAACGGCTTCTACATCGATGCCGCGACCGTCATCTATTAACTGAATGACAATCTCACTACCTTCTCGATTTACCTCAAGAGTAATGCGACCACTACGCTCTTTACCTGCTTTTAAACGCGTTGAGGTATTTTCGATACCATGATCGACGGCGTTACGGAGCATATGTTCAAGCGGTGAAGTGATGCGCTCTAGAATGGTTCTATCCATCTCATCATCGGCATTGATGATCGTTAATTCGACAGATTTATTCAGCTCATTGGCAGTTTGTCGTACGATACGCTCAAGACGTGGCGTTAAGCGCGTAAACGGCACCATACGTGAATTCATAAGCCCATCTTGTAACTCGGTCTGTGTACGAGACAGCTGTAATAAAAGGCTTTCACTGTCTCGTGTTTTTTCTAATAAAGTATGATTAATATCAATCAAATCTGAGGCTGACTCTGTCAAAGATTTGGACAACTGATTTAAAGAAGAATATTGATCCATCTCTAGAGGATCAAATCCTTCGTGATTAATCAGCTCATCGTCTATCTGCGACAAGATCTGCGCCTCAAGCTCGATTTCCATTCGGCGTAACTGATCAGCCAAGCGCTGTACCGTAATACCCATATCTTCGATACTATTGGTCAAGCTACTCATGCCCATATCGATACGAGCACGGTTGATGGCTGACTCACCAGACAGATTAATCATATGCTCGATCAAACCACCTGAAATACGAATCATCTCGTTATTATTGGCACTCTGATCTTCCTCACCCGTACTGCTGAGCATAGAAGGCATCTCGCTAATATCTTTTGCCAGATACTGTGAGTCTTGCTGCTCTCTAGCAATAAAGAGCGCTTCATGCTGCGATTGTAGGGATTCTTTAGGAATTTGCTTTAGGCTGTCAGGATTTTTACTAAATTGCTGCAATGCCTCAATCAATAGTGCAGGCGTCGGTGGATTGACATGTTGTCTAAGGATAGAGATTGCATCAGCAAGCCAGTCATGACTGGCAACCAGCAACTCCAATACTTTTTTGGTAGCAGGACGACGATTATCTACAAAATCTGTATAAACCGATTCCATTTCATGAGCCAGATCAGCGATACCAGCTGCGGTGACCATTCGTGCGCCGCCTTTGATGGTATGCAAATCACGCTGCAATGCCTGTAATGCTGTCGTATTATTGGTATCTTTTAAGAACAGTTGCAGATACTTATTACGATTGGTGAGCTCTTCAGCTTCTTCTAAAAACACCGACAATATATCAGGATCTGGCAAACCATTCGCCCATGACTGTTTAATCATCATGTCTAGGCTCAAGGTATCAGATACGTCAGCGCTGAGGTGAGCGTTGTTAGCCACCCTATTTTGTGCTTCAGGTTCGAAGTGGGTTTTCGGAATAGGTATGATTAGCTCTACCGTTTCTGGCAAGGCTTGGGCTTTTACAAACTGTTGTAGTTGCTCAATCAGCGCTGAGGCAAAAAATGATTTTTTATGATTTACGATATGCAGTACTTGCAACGACATTGTGTCTTGCACTATTTGCATTATTTCAAGCCATTGTGCTGTCGGTATTCTTCTATTCTCTACAAATGCTTCATAGACACTTTCAGCTTCATGGGTCAGATCACCAATACTACGAATACCTGCCATTCGCGCACCACCTTTGATAGTGTGCAGATGGCGCTGTAAAACTTTTAGTGCATTTATATTGCTGATATCAGCACGCCACTTATTAAAACTCTCATCCAGCGCGGCATCGAGCTCTTGAGCTTCTTCTAAAAATATCTCTAATAGCTCAGCATCAGTATCAATAGATTCAAGCTGTAGCTCAGGTGCTGCAACGGCTCTCACGACAAAGATACCCTCATCACCATTGCTATCATCGTCTTGGTAAATACGTTGTAGATCTGCAATAACTTGTTGGTCAATCTTCAATGACGTGCTACCAGCCAATGCGTCGAACAAACCAACCAGTTGAGCATGACCAGCGTGTAAAACCGCTTGGGTATCGATATTTCTTGCTGTATCAATATTATCATTCAAATAGGCATAAGCGTGACCCAATTCATTGAGAATAGAGGTGAATTTTGGAAACGCTTCTGCTTTATTGGCTAAGTAAGCTATTTGCGATATTTGCTGCGATATATAGCCCTGAACATGTGCTGTCTCAGAGTGATTAAGTGCGTCATCTAATTCCCACTCAGCATCCAATAGTTCATCAATATTATTATCTAACAACTGCTCTATCGTTGGTTTGTTATCAGCCGTGACCTTATCATCGCTAATGACGTATTGATCACCAAGCATGGCTTGCAATGAGGCTATATCTTGCTGACTTTGCGCATCTTCGATCGATATATTTTGCGGCTGAACGTTTTGCTTGTAGTTGTTTAAATAACCGTCCATTAGCGTAGCAGACTTCGCCAATGCTTCTAGATGTTGAGCATTCATCGCAGTATCTTGCTGCTGTAGTAGCTCTAAGCTATGCTCTATCGTTGCGCTAACCTCGCTGATCGCTGCTAAAGCGCTAGAACCTGAAGCCCCTCGCAAGGTATGAAATGCGCGTACAATCTCATCCGTTACTTCAATATAAGACTGATCTTGATGCTCATCAACGAATTGGTCAATATCTTGCAACAGTCCTTCTGCTTCGTCGATAAAAATCTCACAAAACATTTTTTCTTCTTCGCTTTGCGGTGCTAAATAAATAGGCGCTTCTGCTATCATTTCATTGACAGAATTAATCGTCTGCAGCGTGGTATCTATCTCTGTATTAAGATTATCTTGGGTCGGGCTATGCTCATCAATAGCAGGCGACAGTACTGACGCTTGGATGGTCTCATCCTCAGAACTATTTGATGCTTGCTCATACAAGGCAGAATAGCTAAATTCGTCCCCTTGCTGTTTGCTATAAGCATTGGCGCATGCGATCCATAAAGGCACCATCGCTGGATAATTTTGGCTGTCATTTTCAAATACTGTTAGCATCGCAGGATAGGCAGCTAACACATCAGCAATAAGCTGACGCATATCTGCTGAGACAGTCACACTATGATCCAAAATGCGATTAAGCATATTTTCTATAGCCCAAGCCAGCTCAGCCGTATAATTTGCACCGACCATACGACCGGAACCTTTTAAGGTATGGAACCCTCGACGAATATCCACCAATCCGCTTAAGTCGGCTGGCAATAATCGCCAATCTTCATATAAAGGTACAATCTCAGCCAATACTTCATCAGCTTCTTCTAAGAATATCTCTTTAATATCAGGATCGGCATCATGAGCATCTGCCGATAGCTGCTCGGTTTCTTGCATAAAAGGTTTGAGTATCGCTGGAATATCAATAGCAGATAAGGAAGCAACAGCAGTGCTCTTTGTACTATCAGTAGTTGTCTCGTTTGATTCATTGCTCATGTCGAGAGCAGTTAGCAATTCAGCATCATCATCGAATGGAGGCGATAGTTCTAATGCTGAGTCTGAATCAGCAGTGACAGCATCTAATATAGTCAGCCCAGCATTGATAGGTTGCTGTGTCATGAGGTTATGGCTTTGTAGAATAGTAATAGCAGGATCAAAGCTTGGAGATTGTTGCGCTTCAAAATCTATCACTAATGCTGGTAGCCGTTTTGCCGTATCCATCACCAGATTTACGACGTCATCTGTAACAGGCAGCGTTTTATCTAACAGACGATTGAGCAGATTTTCGATCGACCATGCCATCTCGCTGATGCTAAAAGCCCCAACCATACGTCCTGAGCCTTTTAAGGTATGGAACCCTCTACGCACCTCAGTGAGTGGGGTTAAATCCTTTGAATCTTGCTGCCAAATAGGTAAAAAGTCTTCTAAATCAGCAATGACTTCCGTCACCTCTTCGATAAAGATGTCACGAATCTCTGCGTCCATCTCAAAATTATCAGGCTTAACTTGCTCACGAGCACGCGTTAATGCGTCACTCTCCGTACTATCACCATCAGCCGTATCTTGCCCTACCACACGCTCATGATCTACATCAGTCAAAGCTTGGTTAGCAACATCATTTTGACTATTAGCAGGAGCAATCTCGCCACTATCATCGTAACGCAATACGTTGGTCGCTACGGATTTTTGGGTAAGGAAAGTGTCGCTAATCGTCTCTGGCGATGCAATATAATGAGTAAGAAGTTGGGCGGCCGTCGCAGTATACTCATTTGCCCGCATTAATAGCTGCTGGTCAAAAACCTGCTGTGCAAGGTAGTCAAGCAACAATTCAATAGACGTTAGCCCTTCAGCCAATGCCTGAGTCACATCCCAACTGAGTACGTCAATCTCATGAATGGTCAATTGTGTAAATATGCTTGCCATATCATTCATGGTTTGACGAATTGATGGCAATCCCATGTCGGCAAAAGCATCACCAATATCGGTAAAATCAGCAGCAATGGGCAGTAAGTCAATGTCTTGACGCTGTACATATTCATGGAAGCTTTGTTTGACATCTTCTACCGCGATGCGCAGCTCACGTAAACTTCCACCAACAGAAGCTGTCGCAGGACTTGTTTCCGACTGCGTTTCAATACCTTCAAACGTTGCAGACAATGTCGTAAAAGAAGCAGCATCCCCTATCTTGAGAGATATCGTCTGTTCAGTATGATAGATAGCGTTATATAGCTCTTGAAGCTGACGCTCAATCTGCCATTGTTCTTGCGCAAATCCTGTTTCTGATGATAGAGCCTGCTCTATGTCTGTAGCAATTGCATGTATTTGCGACACGTAATAAGTCCAACCTCGACCTTCGAGTTGACTTTGTATTTTCTGTAAAGGAATGAGAAGCGTGTCTGGCTTATCCAAAGTAAAGATAAGTGTCTCAAGCTCACTGAGTATACGTGGTAAAAAACGTGATCCCGTTGACGACGTTTGCGACAAATCATTTAGGAGTGACTGAGTGCGCTTGCTACTTTGAGCAAGGCTATTTAGTTCGACATACACCCTTATGATTAAGCTTCGAATAACGCTTGATGACAACTCAGCTTGCTGAGTGCGAGACTCTATTACTTGATCCAGCTGACTTAGCAATGACGCATAATGCTCAGGTAATGGGGTATCATTATGAGCAAGGTCATTTAGCCACAGTTCCGTTAAGTACCAAAGGCGTTGTAAGTCATCATGTTGAGTGGTCTGCCATAAGTATTGGCTAACTCTTTCTAGTGTAGTCAATAAGGACGGCTGATTGGTATTGGCACTCAATAACGCTTGTACTTGCTGTCGCCAAACCAGTAATAATTGTTGATAGTGATAATCAGCTAAATGCGTCGCCGTTCTATTCGCCGGCATCATCACTTCGATGCTATTAATACCATCGATAATATGATCATCGATAGCATGATTATTTAGATTCTTATGCTGAGTATTCGCCAAGCTGACCGAGATATCTGGCGCTACCCCCAGTTTCGATAGTGCTTGAGTAAGCTCGTCAGCAGCATTATCAATTAAAATGGTGTTTTGATTACCCATACCTGCGTATTGATTCAACTCACGCTGTAGTAAGCGATGAGAAAACTGACCAATGCGGCGGTCGTTAGCAGAAATACTATCGCGACTGCTAACGTCTGCCAGCAAGCTCAGTTTATTGGCAAGATCTGCTAATAAATTAAGGCGAATCATCGTTAGCGCGCCGCCAACCTGATGATAATGTTGCACCATCTGCTCGTAATCAGTGCTATCAGCGTCTAACTGCCAGCCATCAGATATCTGTGATAATTGCTGATTAAACAGTGGTAATAACCACTCAAGCGTCACTATGTCATTGGGCTGGTTTTTCATAGGGTTATCCTAACTTGTCTAGGCACTAATCTAGGCATTAATTTTTTGCCACACATTAACCTGTGGGTGCGCAATACGGCGCATATTTGAAGGACGCCAAAACAACGCCTCACCTGGAGCCAATATAATATATCCACCTAACGCACACTGCTCTGATAGCCTTGCCAAAATATCACGCTGATCAAACTTGCGAAAATATAGCAGCATATTTTGACAGATAATGACATGCTGAAGGTGCGAAGTGGGTGGTTTTTGCTCAATAATATTGTGTAAAGCGAAGCTAACATAGCGTCGTAACATTGGCGCAATCTGCCAGTCTGCCTGAGTGCCAGTCATCGCCTTTTTTGCGGTAGACACCTTATAAAAATGCGATTGACTGATATCACACTTAGCTCGCAATGGCTGAACGAACTGCTGGCACAGGTCTGGAATTAACGACTGCTGCCGCTTATCATACTGCCCTAGTCGTGCTTTCGTAATGGCTTGTTGGCTAACATCCGTACCCAATATCGTATAATTAATCAATTGTTCAGAAGCCAAGCTCATTGCCAATGACCATGTTTCTTGTCCACTGGCACAACCAACACTCCAAATGCGAAATAAATCATTAGCATCATTGTTGTGACCACGATCAGTACTAGTGGCAGTAAGCTGCTGGCGCTGATGCTGTAATGCACACTTTGTGACAAAATCGATAGAAGGCATATGACGAAAAAAACGACTTTCGTGAATCAGTACTTTATCCAATAACTGCTGGCGTACTTCATCGTTTTTTGATAGTTGACACCACAGCTTTTCAACTGTTAATCCATGTGATAATGCCGTGTGTTCAATCGCATTTATCAACCATTGCAGCTGGACATTGGGTAGAACAAAACCTATCTCTTGTTCTATATATCGCTGCCACTGCCGCACATCAAAACTGTCTGCCTGCAGCAAACCCTTAATCAACGAGGGCTTGACTGCTTTGATAGAATTGCTGTCTGGTTGAGTAAAGTTATTCACGTCACCTGCTATAGTCACTGCTGCAAATCATCGTATCTGCACAGTATATTATTAACACATTAATTTAAAAACGGTCAGTGGTCTCACACCTACTTGACGTTAACACTTGTCATTACACACTTGCTGATAACGCTTCTTCGCTATCCAACATCTCGTTTTCTAGTAGCTCATCATCGTTCGATACTTTAAAACCAGTGACTGACTCTTGCAATGCTGCAGCCATTTCGCTCAGCTCACCAATAGAGCGCGCGGTTGCCATTGTGCCAGAAGAGGTCTGTGAGGTAATATCTTGAATAATATTCATCGTATGAGAGATGTGACCAGCAGATTCTGCCTGCTGCAAAGCGGCGTTTGAGATGTTTTGAATCAAGTCAGCCAAGGTATTAGAAACGCTCTGCACTTCTTCTAGGGCTTCACCAGCATCTTTTGCCAAACGTGCACCGCGCACAACTTCAGAGGTCGTCGATTCCATTGACATAACTGCTTCGTTGGTATCTGCCTGAATGGTTTTTACCAAGGTTTCAATCTGTTTGGTAGCGTTAGCTGAACGCTCAGCAAGACGTTGGACTTCATCAGCAACGACCGCAAAGCCTCGACCAGCCTCACCTGCCATCGATGCCTGAATAGCAGCATTCAATGCCAAAACGTTGGTCTGATCAGCAATATCATTAATCAAACCAACGATATCACCAATTTCTTGCGAAGACTCACCAAGACGTTTAATACGTTTTGAGGTCTCTTGAATCTGATCACGAATCACGTTCATACCTTCAATAGAGCGCTGTACAACTTCCGCTCCATTATGAGAGATGGCTACTGAGCGCTGAGCAACAGTCGCTGATTCTGAAGCGTTGTTCGAAACTTGGTCAATCGATACTGTCATCTCATTAATAGCCGCTGATACACCAGCAATTTCTTGTGCTTGGTGCTCAGATGCTTCAGCAAGTTCGACTGCATTCATCTGTGTTTGGTCTGAAGACTGCGAAACGCGGTCAGCCGTGTTGTTAATAACCAAAACCAATTGACGTAATTGGTCAATCGCAAAGTTCACTGAGTCAGCAATTGCCCCAGTAAAATCTTCTGATACGGTGGCATTAACGGTCAAATCACCTTCTGCTAAATCACCCAATTCATCAAGTAGACGTAGAATAGCAATCTGGTTACGTTCATTTTCTTCTTGAATTTGACGCGCTCGCTCAGATTCCGCTTCTGCTTCCTGACGACGACGCAAGGTTTCTTTTTCAATGAGTAGACGCTCTGATCCCCCACGCTGCTTCAGTAACTGATACAGAGCAAAAAGGATGCCTAATACCCCTACGACAAATATAATCGCTGGTAAAGTAACGGATTGATTAAAATCAGCCAAGTACTGACTTACTGACGATAACGAATTGACCAGCCAAATCAGGCAGGCCACACTTATTAGCACAAAAAACCCTAACAATAACTTCCACTTGCTATTAGCGTCCTTGCCATCTGTTGTATTGGTCGTACCAGCTACAGGTTTCTTTATAACATCACTCATCGTACGTATTCCTTTCAAACAATCATCAAAGTCTCATCGTGACTGACTTTGACAATCTTATTGTTATAAAAACAACAGTGATTAGCAAAGCCTGTATGAATACTGACACCCAACCGTATCATGTCATTCGCTATTATTTCGTCATCGTTATAGCAGCCAGATAGCTGTTATCGACTGCTATATTGCAGCATCGGTATACTGCAAGTCTTGTGCGAGCAGGCTTGGCATAAAAACATACCAATCTTGCTCATTTTTAAAGAACTTACCGTGATTATAAGGAGCAAAGGGCGAATTAGGCTCTATAGCTTCTGCACGGTATTGATCATGCGTAAATTGTTCAATCCCAATAACTTGATCCACTAACAGTCCTGAAAAGAGATTGTCATGTTCAATGACAATGACTTTGCGTTGGCTCATTTGCGTTAAACGACTAGGAACCTGTAGAAACTGAGACAAATCGGTGATTGGCAATAGACGTCCGCGAATATTGGCGATGCCTAGCATCCAAGGCTTCACTAGAGGCAAGCTGGTATACTCTGGCATGGCCAATACTTCTGATACTTGACCCATCGGTGCAACTAACCGCTGTCCGCCAATCTCGAATACCACACCTTGCCAGTCATACTCTTGTCCACCGCGGCGACCACTTTTGCGCGCGCGTGCCAAGTCTGCTAAACGCAGAAGCTCAATAAACCCTCTGGAAGCCACAATCTACTCCATTACTTTACGAATGATATTAACCAATCCATTTTCGTCAACGGGCTTAGCCATATACTCTTTAGCGCCTTGGCGTTTTCCCCAAACTCGATCGGTTTCCTGATTTTTGGTACTGATCATAATCACTGGAATATGCGCGGTGGTTTTACCTCGAGTAATTTTACGAGTGGCCTGAAAACCGTTCATCTCAGGCATAACCACGTCCATTAAAATGACATCTGGTAAGTGATCAATCGCCATCTGGCAACCTTGCTCACCATTTATGGCCTCTAATACTTTAAAATTATGTCTGGCAAGCATGTCGCGAAATTTCGCCATCTCAGATGGTGAGTCGTCAATGACTAAAACTGTAGTCATAGGAATTTCCTTTATTTTCGAAAGTATCCATAAGGATATGTTGTTATATTATTGAGACAATCCGACTGAAAGTAGCACGCCAACCATGAATGGCAGGGCCACTCTCTTAACAGTTTCGATTAAATATTAAGCAATTATTAGTAATATTTTATCAATACTAAATCTCTTAACCGTAATGCCTAGCCTAATTTATCTGATTCTATATAAAGCATAGCAATGCATAAATGATACCAACTTGTAAGACGATATTTAACGATATATCTACAAGCGGACTTATTTATATTAGCGGTACTGATTAATTGCCTCGAACAGCTCATCTTTACTAAATGGCTTGGTCAGATACTCATCTGAACCCACGATACGACCACGCGCTTTGTCAAATAAGCCATCTTTAGACGACAACATAATCACAGGTTTGCTGGCATAATCAGGGTTATTTTTTATTAGCGCACAAGTCTGATAGCCATCCAAACGCGGCATCATGATGTCGACAAAAATAATATCTGGATTGTTATCGACAATTTTTGCTAAAGCATCAAAACCATCAATGGCGGTCACAACTTCGCAACCCGCTTTTTGTAATAAAGTCTCTGCGGTACGGCGAATGGTTTTTGAATCATCAATTACCATTACTTTTAAACCATCAAAATTATTTTCCATTATCAGTGTCCTATAAACGACTATTTATTCTTAATACCATCCATCAATGCAAAAATTTAACGGTTATTTCAACTTGTCATATCATCCATTATTGGACTGATATGAGACGCTAAATTTGCATTACCATATGTTATGACAGTCGACATATCATCTGCCAGTATCTGCCTGTCAAACAGAGCGTCAACATGGGCTACTATACGCACTTTCTAATTAATAAGCTTACTAAATTGCGCCAAATCTATGGCTTTTTAGACAACTTATTTTGCTTTTATTATCGTCCACTGCAACCGTATTTGGCTTCAAACAAGGTAAAGTACCTTTTATTACTGATGACCATGACCATGACCATGACGATAAAAGAGGTAAGCCCGAAGCAGAAGAACCATCAACCTTATGATATTTCTGCATTATATAGAAACGCTTGGCACATTGCTGAATAATTTTCTTTTGTGATAAAAATGTATCATTGTATTTTGTTATGTTTGTTTTAGCACAGTTATCGACTAATTTCCAGTTATGAGTGAGCCAATATCCGAACTGGTCAGTAATATAAAAATATGTTCAGACTTACCATCCCTCCTACCTTAGCTAATGACTGGATTTAGTAGCCTTAATGTCAGTGGTTTATTAAGTTTTCCGCACTTATTTCACCCAGTGGCAATTCACTATATAATAAAACGATGACTACTATGGTGACTGCTATGACGGCTTCTAAATTTTTAAAAAATAGCACCTATCTACTGAGTGCTTTTCTTCTTGCTGCCTGTCAGCCATCACCGCCTACCAATGAGCCTGTGACTGCAGAAAATAGTGAGACTGTAGATACCCCTATTGTCATTACCGACGATAGTGTGACCATGACGCCAGATCATATATTGAGCATAAAACCTTCACGTTATCAGCCCAGTCTTGGTTTACAAGGTAAGATCGAACCTATCAAACAGACTAAGCTTGTCGCTGCATACCCCATTAACGTCGAAGAAATACTGGTTACTGAGGGTCAATGGGTAGAAAAAGATATGCCGCTGCTTATTGTTCGACGCGTGCAATCAGAAAGCAAAACAGCAGATGCATCCAACCCAGCCAAGGAAAAATCTTCGGCATCGAACAGCGTTGCCCCAGATTCTGAGATGACGAACGATGCGGTTGATGTAAAGCAAACACACTCACAAAAAACAGACGCTAGCTCAAAACCAAATCAGCCTACAGCAGAAAATAGCGCAACAACCACTAAAAACGACCCAATTGCTAACAAAGAAGAGGCAGCAGCAAACGCCACAGTGGGCGCTCCTAAAAACGCAGTCGGCAATCTTAAAAACAATGACCAAACCAGCGCCAATAGCACGGCGAGCTCAAAACCGCAGCAGAGTCAGTATAACTTGGTCACTGTGCGTGCCAGTTTTTCTGGTCGTGTAAAAAACTTATATGCCAAAGCAGGTCAAAGACTAGAGGCGCGCACGCCTTTATTACAGCTTAGCGATGAAACTAAATTACACTTTATCGCGACCCTACCTATTCAAGCAGAACCGCAACTTTCGGTTGGTCAGACTGTCAATTTTACAGCTGAAGGTATGTCGGAACAGTTCACAGGACAAGTCAGTAAACTGACCGCGACCAGCCAGCCGAAAAAGCTGCTGGTCTATGTTAACGTCATTGACAATGAAGCAAGTCGAGACAAGCTGTTGCCAGATATGAAAGTCACGGGGCGGGTTAATTATGGTCAAATAGATGTGGGCACTATCGTGCCTAAGCGCGCGTTGCACGATGTTGACTTGACAGAATTACAAACGTCACCATATAAGCCTCTGTCACCGTTGACTGCTAACGTGTGGATTATTGGACAGGATCAGCGCCTGACACGCCAGCCTATTGAAGTAGTCGAATATGACCCTATCACAAAGCAGTATTTAATTGCGGGTATTAGCAACGACAGTTTGATTTGTTTGGCTGATTTACCGGCTGATGCTAAAGGTAAAAAAGTCAATGTCTCATAGCTATGCATGCCGACAGTTACATTGTGTAGAAACATTAACAAAGCCTCTCTTGTTTTGTAACTGCGTAATTAGGCAATATGGCCGTACAATATATAGCATTAACCGAGTATTCTGAAGCATTAGTATTAAATGACTCAATATCTTGAAAGTTTGAGAACCTAGAGGCTTAATCGTTTAACTGTTTGAGATCCTAAAATCAGCGATGTATTTATCGTGATACAAAATATCAAAACGGATGAAACGTTTGGCCAACCATAACAACAACTAGAGGATAACCCATGAGCAAGCAGATTTTATTAATCGAAGATGATCCTGATCTAGCTGAGTTAATCAGCGATTACCTGACCATGAATTATTATGACGTCCATCATGCAGGGCTTGGTCAAGAAGGTCTTGATTTATTGGATGCCAAAGAGCGTGACATTGATTTGGTCGTACTTGACTTAATGCTACCTGATATGGATGGTATGCAAGTTTGTCAAAAAATTCGCGGCAATAAAAACAACATGACCAATAAAGTGCCAATTATCATGTTGACCGCGAAAGGCGATACCACCGATCGCGTGCTAGGTCTTGAGATGGGTGCTGACGATTATATATCTAAGCCTTTTGAGCCACGCGAGCTTCTCGCTCGAATCCGTGCTGTTATTCGCCGTCATGAGCAGCCCAATCAAGCAGATAGCCAGTCTGACAGCTTGACCTTTGGTCGTTTGAGTGTCTTTCCTGACAGCCATGAAGTGACCATCGACGATGAGCCTGTCCGTTTAACGACGCATCAGTTTCAATTATTGCATTACTTTGCCACCCATTCTGGTAAAGTATTGAATCGCGAGCAACTGTGGCAAGCCATGCCCAATGATGACAGCTCAGATAATATCGATCGCGCCATTGATGTTCATATCTCGCGTCTGCGTGCTTTAATTGAAGACAACCCACGCCAGCCAAAACGTATTATTACGGTACGCGGTGTTGGTTATCAATTTGCCACTGATCAGGTTTAATCACAAAAGCGGCAAATTAATCGATAAAAACCATACTTTTGATTTGTTTATGCAAATTAGAAGTATGAATCGATATAAACGGCTGATAGTAGAGATGGTTTAATGCAGCAGTTGGGATTTCGTTCGGTATTTGCCAAGTTATTTGCCAGTGTCATGCTGGCAC
This sequence comes from Psychrobacter sp. AOP30-A2-5, assembly GCF_052378115.1. Lineage (NCBI taxonomy): Bacteria > Pseudomonadati > Pseudomonadota > Gammaproteobacteria > Moraxellales > Moraxellaceae > Psychrobacter > Psychrobacter sp. AOP30-A2-5. The sequence goes on from NZ_JBQSXK010000002.1 coordinate 249,686, forward strand.
TTATTTTATTTGCAGTGGCGATGGTGCTGTTGACGCAACTTGTGCATGATAAAGATGCAAGTATTCGATCAGAAGTATTGGCCACTCAGATTTTAGGACAAATAGACCCTTTCTTGCATGAGCTGAATATCTCTGTTAGCGAGGACAATCGCTTGCAAGCACGCTTTATGCTAGCAGTGGTCAAAAAGAGCTTTGATATCTTTGATGAGTCATTACAGGCAAAGATGGGCTTGTATGACAGCGAAGGTCGATTGCTAATGCAAACGGATAACAGCGATTTGCCATTGGAGTTGCCCGCACCGCCCTCTTTATTTTCACGCGTTTTTCCCTCTCTCGCAGACACCTCCCCTACCAAGCAAGCTCAGGTTTATAGCAGCACCGGCTATACGCTTTTGTATGAATCACGCTTACCGCCTAAAAAACCAGTACTCTCCTCTGCGCTGAATTTATTTACTGGCACACTACTGCTGTTACTTATTATGGCAGGTGTCCTATGGTGGATTGCTCGTACCATCACTTGGCGCATCAATCAGATGAGCCAGCAGATGGCGCAACTGGGTGATGGTGATTTTACCGTACGGGTGAATGCTCGTGGTAACGATGAGATCGCCTCACTAGCGCGTGGATTTAACCAAGCAGCACAAAAAATCGAACACCTTATCGATGCCAATAACCTGCTCTTAGCACATGCTTCTCATGAGCTACGTACCCCCATTACTCGTATTCGCTTACAGATTGAGATGATGGATATGCTCGCAGGAGCGCTACCATCTGATACCAAAGCAAAGTTTGATAAACGTGCGCAAGCGATTAACCGCGATTTGTCAGGGCTCAATGATTTGGTAGAAAGTATCTTACTGGTGAGTCGTTTAGACGCCGGTCATGCCTTGCAGCAAGTTGAAAGTTTAGATTTATATGATTTAGTGAATCAAGAACGGCAACATTATCCTGAAGCGACGCTCATTGGTGAACATATTGTGATCGATGGTCAATCATCGATGTTGACCCATTTGATTCGCAACTTGTTAACCAATGCTATGCTACACGGCAAGCCGCCCGTGACGGTACTATTGTATGGCGTGCAAACTGTTGATGAAGCAGATACCATACCTGATTACCTGCTACAAACGATACTCTGCAGTAGCTTTGCCGATTATAATAGCTCTGATTTTGACTCCTATCAACAACCAATCGAGGTTAATGAAGACGATACGCATAATCATATTGCGCATAGTAATATTACGCATAGTCATACACACTCAAACGATTCTTCTCATATTACTGGTAAAGTTAAATCTGAAGCAACGGATGCTATTATCGTGTTGCCAGCACCACCGATATATAGAAACGGAGAAAATATTGCGGTTGAGCATGATCTCAATTCTGATACCGATACCGATGTGAATATAGAGACTAAAATCGATAAGGCTGATATTAATACCAACAGCGACATTGACTCTATTGAGACCTGTGCGACTTCAACAGAATCTACTGATGTGGATAGTGTTCAAACTGACTCAAGTACTTCGACAAACTCAGTCAACAGTAACGATACCGTTGGAAGCACCAGTGCATCCTCATTGATTGCTAATTATCATAACTTTACCAATGATTTGACTGACAAAATTAAAAAGATGGTTTGGAAAGCAGTTCCTGACACTGAAGAGCCGTCTGCAGTTATCAATGACGCTAAGAGTACTGCCTTGAATGATGCAATTCCTAAATCCAAAGGTGCCATAATAAATAAAGGTGGCAATACACGCGATAAGGGTGATGCTCAAAACAACACTCAAAATCCTACAGAAGTACTCAGTACACCGCGCAAAGAAGGCTTGTTTGCCAAGCATCTAAAAAAAGCCAAGACCGATCCTGTACGCCCATTACCGAAATATGCAGTATTGGCAGTGATTGATGAAGGCACGGGTATTCCAGAAGACAAACGTGAAGAAGTATTTAGCCCATTTGTGCGGTTGCAACAAAAAAATAAAGGCTCTGGACTAGGCTTATCGCTAGTATCACAAATCGTTACCGCCCATCAAGGGCGCATCATTACTGATACGTTGAATGGACATACCAGGTTTTTAGTTGTCATACCAGTCAAGCACGACCCACATTATCACCAACATGACTAGGGCGTTTCTTCAATTTACTCTATTAACCTTTAAATGGGCTAAAAATGGCTAAATTTTGCCAAACATCGTCAAATAGCGTATCAATATCTCGATATTATTTGCGCTACTTTCCCTGTTTGACGGCAATTTATCTCATTTTTATCACTATTTTTAAAATGAGGACACGACCTAGTCAGCGATGCTATAGTCGATTCAATTTAAAAGTAGTACAAGGCAACCGAGTGTAGATGTATATTTAATACTTCAAGAGAGGTTAACGCCGTAATACTTTTATAGTGGAATGACTATATAAGGTGCTATGAACAGACACTTCATTCTACTCGATCGTCGCGACTCACATTCTATAAAACCCCTCTTACTAATAGCTATTAATCATAAGCCTGTCACGGATGTTCATATCCAAAGTGCTCGATAATATGCTATATTAGCGCCCCTTATTATAGGGTTATTAACGGTTGTTTCTTAATTGGCTTCTTACATTGTTAAAGAGGCCCGACAGCGCGTTTGTGACTATTAAAAAAATTATTGAATTTTGAGCCCTCCATGAATGACATGATTGTCTTAAACAATGTGACCAAGAGTTTTTTAAGCGACCGATCAATCAAAGACAAAGATGGCAAACCACATTGGTTTACTGCCGTTGAACCGACCTCGTTATCTGTCCAGCAAGGCGAAATCTTTGGCCTAATGGGATACTCGGGTGCAGGTAAGTCTACTCTGCTACGCCTAATCAATATGCTTGAGCGTCCAGATGCTGGTCAAGTCATCGTCGATGGCACTGACTTGACCACTTTGTCTGCCAGTGAATTGCGTATCGCTCGGCATAATATTGGTATGATTTTTCAGCAATTTAATCTGATGTCGAATCGTACTGTTTTTGACAACGTGGCCTTTAATTTAACTGTTTCAGGATATCCGAGCCGCGACATTCATAAACGAGTGATGGATTGCCTAGAGATTGTTGATCTCACAGACCGCGCTGGTCACTACCCTGCGCAGCTGTCAGGCGGACAAAAACAGCGTGTCGGTATTGCCCGAGCGATTGCCCCCAGTCCTAAAGTATTATTGGCTGATGAACCAACCAGTGCGCTTGATCCTGCGACGACCCGCAGCTTGTTGACTTGTCTACGTGATATCAACGAACAACTTGGCGTCACCATTGTGATTGTGACTCATGAGATGAGTGTCATCCGTAGGCTGTGTGATCGCGCCGCATTACTGCATCAAGGTCAACTCTTGGAAGTTGCAGATGTGAGAGACGGTCTGATTCAGGCGACCACCCCGATTGGCAAAGGCTTAGTGCACGAAGACTAATGAGGCAGGAGAAATAAATATGTTAACTGGTAGTGAATTGTCCGCCTCGATAGACAAGCTGTTTGCCCTGCGCAAAGAGATTGTGAACGCGTTTATTGATACATTTATTATGCTTGGCATCTCAACGACGGTGGCCATTGTCATAGGTGGGTTGTTTGGCGTATTTTTGTTTTTATCCAGTGATCGACAGTTTTTGCAAAACAAAACATTGTATGGTCTGCTTGGTGGTATCACCAACTTTATGCGCGCTTTCCCATTTGTCATTTTGATGATTGCCATGAGCCCATTTACTAAGGCTATCGTTGGCACGGGTATTGGACCGATTGCGGCCTCATTGGTACTCGCCATTGCAGGTTCGTTTTATTTTGCCCGTTTGGTCGAGCAAAACTTACGTGAAGTGCCACGCGGTATCATTGAGGCGACCGAGTCTATGGGCGCACGTCCTTTGACCATTATTAAAGTCTTACTCAATGAAGCACGCTCAGGACTGGTATTGTCCGTGACGATTCTCTGTATCAGCCTGCTCTCTTATTCAGCAGCGGCAGGTATGATTGGCGGCGGTGGTCTGGGGGATTTAGCCATTCGTTATGGCTACTATCGTTATCAAACGGAGGTGATGATTTTTATCGTTATTGTCCTATCAATAATGGTCGTCTCCATTCAAGCATCGGGTAATTGGTTGGCTAACCGGTTGGATAAACGATAGAAAAAAGACTTAGACAAAGTCAGTTAACGCTAATATGAATAATACTCAGGGTTTAATGCCGATTCATCCTAAGCAAAATGCTTGACTTTGTTACTGAGACCCTTTAATTTTGATACTAACTTAACAGTCGTTAACTTAGCAGCATTACTATCCCTAATGTTGCTTTTTTAATGGCCAGCGTTTGCCCTCCATCCCATCCCTCTTATTAAGGAAGTTCCATGAAATTAACAGATATCAGCCGTCAGTTAGCGACTGCATTTGCTGCCGTTGGCGTATCAAGCCTAGTCTTGGTTGGTTGCAACAACTCATCAGTACCGGAAGCGACTAAAGAGCCTGTTACGGAAGGCTCAACAGCAGAAACTGCCGCTAGCGATATCGATCCTGAGCATACCAAAATCGTCATCGGTACCACCGAAGGTGACTTCGCCGATATGGTGCGCAACCAAGTGAAAAGCTCACTGGAAGCGCAAGGTTACGAAGTTGAGCTGATTGCTTTTACTGACTATGTACGCCCAAACCTTGCCTTGGCTGAAGGTGATTTGGACATCAACATCTTCCAGCATAAGCCTTATCTTGATACCTTCAAAAAAGAAAACAATCTTGATCTGGTAGAAGTTTTCCAAGTACCTACTGCCCCACTTGGCATTTACTCAGGTAAAAAGACCACGCTTGATGATGTCTATAAAGGCATGAGAGTCTCTGCACCAAATGATCCAAGTAACTTTGCTCGTGCGCTGGTAATGATGGATGATCTTGGCTGGATCACGCTAAAAGACAATATTGATCCGCTAACGGCATCAAAAACTGACATCGCTGATAACAGCAAATACGACATTGAAATCATTGAGTTAGAAGCCGCTCAATTGCCACGTGCTCGTGATGAAGTCGACTTTGCCGTCATCAATGGCAACTATGCCACGGATGCTGGTATCAAGCTGACTGAAGCGCTATTTCAAGAGCCTAGCTTTGCTTATGTCAACTGGTCAGCCATTAAATCAGCAGATGCTGGCAAAAAATGGGTCGAAGATGTGACCAATGCATATAACTCAGAAGCCTTTAAAAAGTATGCTCATGAAACTTTCCCTGGTTATAAGTACCCAAAAATCTGGGGCTCTGATCACAGTGCGCACACGGATACCGCAACAAAACCTGCACCTGTAGAAGCTGCTACTCAATAAGCTCTTAAACCAAAAGCACTTAAATCCAAAACACTTAAATATCGTCTTCGTCCCGCTTGTAAACGCCCATTGCTAGATAGTGATGGGCGTTTTTTATGGGCTCGATTTTACGATTTTTATTTTTTAACCGCGCGCTGCTGTCTATCAGTTACTAAAAATGACGTTACAGCCTGTTTGTCCTTTGTAGGAAAGCGTCACGTGCCCTTTTACTTGCCGCCAATTTTTTCTATAGTGTGTAGGTCAAATAGAGAGGGTGATCAGAATATTGATGATTCGATGCTCTATCAATAAATACATAAATAACAAGGATCATAAGATGCGTGCTAAAACTTATAATATTCGTACCGCTGGACAAGCAAATATTCCTGTACTAGGGCTTGGTACATGGCAATCGACCGGTCAAGATTGTGTTGATGTCGTCAGTCAAGCGTTGAAAATGGGTTACGAGCACATTGATACCGCTCAAGCTTATGGTAATGAAAAAGAAGTGGGGCAAGGTATCAAACAATCAGGAGTATCTCGTGATAAGTTCTTTTTGACCACAAAGATTTTTCCTGATGATATGAAGTTTGAGCCTGAGAAATTGATTGCCGCCGCCAAACGCTCTTTAGCAGACTTAGATACTGATTATGTTGATTTGCTACTATTGCACTGGCCGGATGACCGTGTTCCTTTATCCGAAACCATTCCTGCCTTGTGCGAGCTACAGAAACAAGGTTTGACACGCCATATCGGGGTTTCTAACTTTAATATTGCCAATATCATTGAAGCTGAGAAATATGCTGATGTGCCGATTGTGGTCAATCAGGTTGAGTTTCATCCTTTCATCAAGCAAAAAACCTTGCAGACTTTTTTGAACAATCACCACATTCTACTCGAAGCTTATTCACCACTTGCACGCGGTGATGTATTCGATAATGAGATTATTAAAGAAATCGCTGACAAACATAATGTCACGCCAGCACAGATATCATTGGCTTGGATTCTGGCAGACAAGCATCGTATTGCTATCCCAAAGACTGCTAACCCTGATCATTTGCAAGGCAACTTAGACGCTATAAAAGTACAATTAAGTGCGGATGATATTGAGAAAATCAGCAGCTTAGCGCGTGCTGATGGGCGCAAAATTAAGCATCCAGATTACTCGCCTGAATGGGACGACTAAGTTCTCGTAAAAAACCACCAAAACTTATTAGTACTAAAATTCATGTAAAAAAAGAGCCGCTAATAATATATTAGCGGCTCTTTTACTATGGTATGGACTATATAATTACTGCTGTAGAGTATCCGTCTCATGTACCTTTTCAGCAGGATTATATTGCTCAGAAGGAGGCACTACACCGCTACGATTGTTTTCTTTCATCGATTTGGCCACTTCTGGCGGCATGTAGTTTTCATCATGCTTCGCCAATACTTCTCCAGCGACAAAAGTATCACCCTGCATCTTACCTGTCGCGACGACGCCTGAGTTTTCAGCAAATAAATCTGGCAAAATACCTTGATAAGTCACTGGTACTGTCGATTGAAAGTCCGTAATGGCAAACTCAACGTTTAGTGGATTGTCTTCTGCGCGCTGGACACTACCCGCAACGACCATACCGCCTGCTCGAATACGCTTATCTTGTGGTGCTTCACCTTGTGCAATCGCGGTAGCATCAAAGTAGTAATCGGTCTGTTGCCCAATGGCATAAAGAACCAATACCACGGCTATCGCCGCTCCTGCAAGCGTAAACATAACCCACATCAGTTTTTTGCGACGAACTGCGTTCATACCACTACCTCATTGATGAGTCACTGTTTTATAAACTATAGTCAATGCCATACAAATATATAAAACAGAAAAATTTGAAGAAACTACCATTAGAAAAACGTTCTAAAAATGTCTTTCTAATCGTACTCTTCTAATGGCTATATGGTAGCATTTTTCGGACAAATCAATAAGCCCTATAACCTCTGTGGCAGTCACCTCTTTATCAAGTGCTAAGTTACAGATTGAGTGGCTAAAAATTAACGGCTAACGTTAGATAGGACGAACCTACTAGTTAATTAGGCTGCTTGGTGACAGGCATGGTTGTTTTAGCAGTACGCTGTGCTTGCCGCGCTTGCTGAATGGTCAACTGCTTGATTAAAGCCTGTCGTTGTCTCCGACTATAAATAACAAACGCCAGCATCATGCCAACGGTAATTGCCCAGCACGACCAAACAAAAACACCATGCTTACCCATGGCAAGAAACTCAGATACGCTATAAAAGTAAGGCTGCATAATATTTTCCTAGCCGTGATTTTTTTTGGCGACAGTCATGACCATCATTTAGCTTGCCCGCGAATGTATTCTTTGACCCACGCTTTGCCTTGATCACGATACAAGATAAGGGTATTGGTACGATAAATCGCTAATGTTGCCACTAATAAATAACTACCAATAATCATCAGTAATAAGGGCATCCACATATCTGCTGACATCTTAGGCGCGGCGGTCAAAGTAAAGGTCGAGCCTTGATGCAAGGTGTTCCACCACTGTACCGAGTACTTGATAATGGGTAGATTTACTGCGCCAACAATAGACAAAATGGCGGCGGCTTTACCACGATTGGCAGTATGCTCAAACGCGGCAAATAACGCCATCACGCCCGCATACAGAAACGCCAAGATGAGCATAGAGGTCAAACGTGCATCCCAAACCCAGTAAGTACCCCAAGTGGGTTTCGCCCAAATAGAGCCCGTGATTAAGCTAATCACACAGAGCAAGAATCCTAGCGGAGCAAGCGCCTGTGCCACTAAGCTAGCCGTTTTTATTTTCCAAACCAAAAAAATGACCCCGAGCACTGCTAAGGCAAAATAGATGGAAATGGCGATACTGGCAGCGGGTACGTGAATAAAGATAATGCGGTAACTGTTGCCCTGCAGATAATCAGGTGGCGCAAAAGCGAGACCCCAGACACTACCGATCAACAGGCAAATACTGGCTAATATGGCTAACCACTTGACCCAAGGCGAAAAAATGCGAAAAAACTGCTTGGTACCCACAGTGGTCAAAAAGCCTTGCCAGATGCGCTGCCACAAGCTAGGAGATGAGACGTTATTCAAGTTGGGCATGGAAATAAACCTATTGGCACAGCGTATTGGTTGTAACCGATATAGCGCATCATGGGCGCGACTACCTGTTAACCTGCCGGCGTTAAACACTGGATAAAATCTACAAGTGATTGTTTGCTTAGTTAACTGACTATTATAGCAAAATTGCCAGTTTTCAACATGCTGTTAATACAAAGGTTTTTTATAGCGTTTTTTATTACAAACTCTCAATACAGAGAGTTGTACACAACTTATGTCGTTTTTAATTCAGCCACGCTATTTTTAACGTCATGGCAATCACCCATGGCATCACCAAAACCGAGATAATACTACCTGCTAATAATAAAGCCAGTATCGGTAAGCCATTGAGACCAGTGGCAAATAAATCAACCGCTCCTGTGGCAAAAATCAACACTGGTAACTGCATCGGTAAGGCAATTAAAGGCACTAGCACCGCACCATTCTTTAATGACAGCGTCAAACTACTCGCGACCGCTGACAGCATCAAGAGCATCGGACTGCCCGTCACAATAGAAGCCATCAATATCCACGCCTCAAACCAACTAAGCTGAAACAAAGGCACGGCAAGTAAACTAAGCGCTGCCACAATACCACTACTAAAAATCCAATGGATAACCAAACGAATCAACACCCATAAAGGCAATGACGCTTTGGCAACGACCAATTGCGCCAGCGTGCCATTATCAAGGGCAGGCTTAAACAAACCATCGACACCCATCACCAGTGACAACAGAGCGGCAATCCACACCGCCGACACGCCAAGGCGTTGCAATAGCGCAGGCTCGCTACCCACTGCTAGCGGAAATAAGGTGATAATAACCAAGAACAGCACTAGCGGATAAAGCCACTGCACGGCGCCTTGCTGTTTGACTTGCCACTCGCGCCGCCATAACTGCATAAAGCTAATACCGCGCACCGCAGCTAAGTCAGTATTTGAGCTTTTATTCACTGTTTGTACTGAACCGTCTATTTCTATCATTTATTTGCTCTTCTACGGATGCTTGGAACACTTATACTGAGAGTATGCAAACTAGTATTCAAACCATATAATCGGACAAATCGAGTACTTGATTGGCAACACCAACGGCCTGATGACTGGTCATTAATATAGCGCCGCCAGTATTGGCAAAATCGCGCAATCTGTCTTCCATTCGCGCTACCATATCGACATCAAGGGCAGTAAAAGGCTCATCAAGTAGCCATAATGGTGTCACCTCAGGGGTCAATAAATATAACCGTGCAAGGGTAATGCGGCGGGTTTGCCCAGCAGATAAATGGCTTGAGCTAATCGTCTCAAAGCCTTGTAATCCTACCCAAGTGAGGGCATCATCAATATCAGTAACGCTTGGGCTAATCCCATATAAATTTAGCAGAAAGGTCAGGTTTTGCGCGACCGTTAGATTTGGATGTATACCCAACTGGTGCGACACATACAAAGGCTGAATAGGTAAATTCGCTACTCCTTGATAATAAACCTCACCGCTTAACACTGGCAATAACCCAGCCAGCTGCATCAGTAAAGTGGTCTTACCAGTACCGTTAGCACCAATTAAATGGCAAATGCTACCAGCTGCCAGATTGAGTACAACCCCTTCGCATAGAGGGATTTCGCCGCGCTGAACGGTCAGTTCATCAAGCGCAAGTAAGGCGGTATTCAGAGCTGTCATCAAAACCTCTCATTATTTATTAAGCGGCAATCAATATTCATCACAAACACAGATGACGTTCATGGCATAATACTTTATGCTTACCCCAACCACACAGTATAACAAATTGTCGATTATTATGACCTCAAAACCTATGCAGACTTCAAAAGATAACCAAAATTTAGATATGCCAGCGCTAACCATAGATGGCTTAATCGAGGCACAAGTTGCCTTTATGCAGCAATGGTTACGCATGCAAGCTGAACCGCTGTCTATGCAGGCATGGCAATGGTTTGCTGCACAGCCATTGAATAAATATGTCAGCGCCGATGATTTGCAACAGCTGATTAATGACTGGCTACTCAATCAACCGATGACGGATGTGATACGTAAAGATATTCGCGATATCCTGCATACGATTATTTATCATCCAGTCAATGATAACGTGCCGTTGTCTGAGCTGGTGGATGATACTCAAGTTGAAACCCTTGCCAACTATCTCGGTAGCCACGATCAGCAACGCAATATCTTGATTCATACATTGGTCGGCAACGAGACTTTTGCCGATTTGCTAACCCAAACGCTATATCATGCCATTAATGACTTTATGGAAACCACGCTGGATAAAGCAGGTGCTGCTGGTAAACTGATGAAATTTGGGCGCAGCTCTTTTGAAAAGGCAACCAATAGAAACCTTGACGAAAAACTGCAGGCGTATTTGCATCGTAATATTAAAGATTTAGCACGCCGCGCAGAAGCCAATGCGCAAGAGCATTTATCAAATGACGAAGTCGCGCGATTATTAATTACTGGTTGGGCGCGAATCAAAGACCAGCCTGTCAGTCATCTACAGACTTATCTGCGTGATGAACCTGACAACAGCAGCATCGATCATATCGAAGCCAGCATTCAGCAAAGCTATAACCGCCTGCGCCAGTCGCCTTACTTACACAGCCTTGTGGCAGCGAGCATCGATACTTGGTATGGCAATCATCAGTCAGATACTATTGCGACGGTAGTTTCGAGTCTTCATATTGATGAGCAGGCCATGACTCAATTAAGTACAGCGCTATTACCTGTGGTGCACGATGCCATTGAAAGCGAGTGGTTAACGGCACATACTCGTGAAATGTTACAAGCGTTTTATGAGCAACCGAATATCAAAAAAGGCTTAGCATTTAATGCCTAGTCGTTTACTGTCTTGATGTATTTGTCTCAATTTTCCATCTCATTCATTTATTTGACAGCACCATACTTATGAGTCAACGTAACACACTCAGCTTGTGGCAAAAACTCAAACAGTTACTGACTGGTTCAGCAGCGCAGGCTAATGAAGTTGAAATTGATGTGACGCAAACAGAGCCTCATGACGCTCATGATAATACCGAAATCAATTCCGAATCTGATGTCAAAAACACAAGCGAATATTCAGAAACTGACGCCTTTAACTCGAGTGCCAGTCAACACGAAGCTAGCGACACGCCCATTATCGATTTTCTGAAACAGTACTTTAATGATAAGCAGTGGCACTATACTCACTATCGACCCAAAAGCAGTGGCAACAAAAACAATGACCGTCAGCAATCACATCACTTATCGCTTAGAATGCGCAATAAAAGTCTCGATTGCGGCTATTTGTTTCGCGTGCAAGAAAACAACAAGCTGCTGGCAGTCTATGGAATTTTGCCATTTTTAATACCAGAGAGTCATCAAAGTGCGGCGATGCTACTGATTACTCAAATAAATTATGACTTGTTAATCGGCAATCTAGAAATGGATGTCAATGATGGCGAGATACGCTACAAACACGCTATCGATGTCGAAGCGGTAGGCATCGGTAATGATGTTATTGAGCATTTATTACAAAGTGTCATCGCGATGACCACGGTCGCGAATGAGATATTTAGTGATTTGATCGATAATCAAAACCCTGCGGAAGACTTACCGACATTGCTGACCGAGCTACGTCAACAATCAGATTCTAGAACCTTCTTTTTGCCAACGCAATTTGTGCAGTAATGAACTGACTATCATAGCTATCCGTAGCTTTTACAATGTCTCATCAGCACACTGTTAAAGCGCTTAAACCTATTTATTCTTAACATACTTTTCAAAAAAGACATCCTCTAACACTATGCTAAAAATTGCTTACTCTGATATTTTTCGATATTCTGTGCCGGAAAAACACCGCTTTCCCATGCAAAAATACACCATGATTCCTGAGCGGCTATTGGCTGAAGGCACTATCAGTACCGACAACTTTTTTGCTCCTGCACGTTTGAGCGAAGATGAGATTTTGACCACGCATACTGCGGACTACTGGTATCAGCTGAAAACCCAAACGCTACCACGAAAGGAAGCGCGAGCCATTGGTTTTGAAATGACACCTGAGCTGGTAAAGCGTGGGCGTTATATTGCTCATGCCACTTATGAATGTGCATTATATGCGCAGCAATATGGCGCGGCGATGAATGTCGCAGGTGGCACGCATCATGCGTTTGCTGATCATGGCGAAGGGTTTTGCGTGTTTAATGATGTTTGTATCGCGAGTAATTTACTATTAAATCGTGGACAGGCGCAAAAGATTTTGGTGGTCGATTTAGACGTCCATCAGGGCAATGGCAATGCCAGTATTATGGCAGGTGAGCCGCGCGTTTTTGTGTTTAGCATGCATGGCGCAAAGAACTATCCATTTCGAAAGCAAGTATCAGATTTGGATATTGAGCTAGACAATGATACTGGCGATGTGGAATATTTGCAGTTACTAGAGGCGACATTACCACGTTTGATTAGCGACGTTGCGCCCGATATGATATTTTATCAATCCGCTGTCGATGTGCTGGCAACTGATAAATTAGGAAAGTTAGGGCTGACGATAGAGGGTTGTAAAGCGCGTGATGAATATGTGTTACGCCAATCAAAAGCCGCTAAAATTCCTATCGCTATCGTGATGGGTGGTGGCTATTCAGAAGATATCGACGATGTGGTTGAGGCGCACTGTAATACCTTTCGTTTGGCGCAACAGATATTTTTTAATGAAATAACAAAATAACGCGCGCATAAAATAGCATCTAAACAGCCAAATGCCTCGCGAGCTATCTTATAAAAATGCCATAACTCCCTGCCAGCCGACACGAATACCAAGCACGGTAAGTATCAATAAAATAAGCTGACGAAAGCGTGCTTGTGGTAAATAACGACGTAAGCGGATACCAACTAAAAGCGCAGCAATCGATAGTACACTAAGCAGAATAATCAGCTGCCACTCAACACTGCTGAGCGCCATAATAGGCTCGCGTAATACAATTATTTGAGCAATTTTACCCAGAAAATAGCACATATTTCCGACTTTAGCGATGGTATTTTTATCATCGCTGGCAGACAGTAGATACATCATCAATATGGTCGACATGGCATTGGTCGAGCCACCAATCACCCCCGCACTAAAACCAACGATGATTAACACAGGCTTGGTAGCAGGTAGACGGAGTTGCTTACCAAGCAAGCTGCTTATGACGTAAAAACCAATAACCGCTGCCAATAGTAATAAAATATATGCGCTATCGACCCATAGTAAGAGCTTCGCGCCTAGAATACTACCGAGTAAGCTGGTCAATGCCAGTAACCAATAGCGCCTGCCGTAATAGATGAAATTTTGCCAGATTGTGCGCCCGCCACCCGCGAGCCAAGTCATGGCATTAAGCAATAATGACGGAAAAATAACCAACACAATAGCATGTGGTAACGGGTAGATACTAGCAAGCGCAGTGGTCGTCACCAACGTCACACCCAGCCCACTGATACCGTGTAGCAACGATGCCAGTGCAAAGATTACCATCAATAACAACGTCTGGGTGCTATCACCATCCATCATATTAGCCATAAACATTAAGACCTAATGTCTGGATTAATGGTGACATAACTAGGCATTGTGACCATTGTGGCGTTGCCATATTGTCTCACCAATGATGCCAGCCAACTGCTCGGCAATTTTATTTTTGCTCGCCTTCTCAAGTGTGACGCTATCGTGCTCATAACGCTCTGAGAAAAATACCTGCATGGCATTGTCATCGCTGGCAAAACCAATGTCTGCTCGTGAAACATCATTACACGCGATCAAATCTAAATCTTTAGACACCAGTTTGCCACGAGCATAGCGCTCGATATCTTGCGTTTCTGCTGCAAAACCAACGACAAACAGCACTGGATGCGCAAGCGAAATCGTCGCTAGAATATCAGGGTTTTTGACTAAACTCAGCGTCATCGCATCTTGGGTTTTTTTAATTTTTTGCGGGGCAGCTTCTTCAGTACGATAATCAGCGACAGCAGCCGTGGCGATAAAGATATCCGCCATTACATTTTGATTCTCGCTATGAGCATGCTCCTTATCATCAATCTCATGGCTGTGGTTATGACTGTGGCTATGATCATCGCCGCAATCACACTCGCCATGATGTTCATGTTGATGGCTATGGTCGTGTTCGTGATCGTGAGAATGGTCGTGCTCATCTTCAGGCCCATACTGTAGCGCACTGTGCGTACCATCCACGCACTGCTGCGCCGCCATCAGCATCTCTTTAGCCGACAACACATCAATGCGCGTGACATTCAGCGGTGTCGGCAGTGCCACTTTGCCACCCGCAATCAAAATAACGTCTGCACCAGCAGCCACGCAAGCACGTGCTAATGCAAATCCCATCTTGCCAGTAGAGTGATTGGACAAGTAGCGCACCGGATCGATAGCTTCTACCGTCGGTCCTGCAGTAATCACCACTCGTTTACCTGCCAATAATTGCGGCGTGGTTTGCATGGCGTTAAATAATAACACTTCTGCCAATAGCTGCTCAGGTTCAGGCAAACGCCCTGCTCCTACATCACCGCAGGCTTGCTCACCGCTAGCAGGTTGAATAATCTGATAATTCATATCGCGCAGGGTTTGGACATTGAGATTGACCGCAGGATGCGCCCACATCTGCTGATTCATGGCTGGTGCAATGATGACTGGTGCCGCCGTTGCAAGGCATACAGTTGTCAATAAATCATCAGCCATGCCCATCGCGAGACGCGCAAGCGTATTGGCAGAGGCTGGCGCAATGATGATTAAATCTGCCCATTTCGCCAATTCGATATGCCCCATCCCCGCTTCTGCTTTTTCATCGAGTAATGAGATATGTACCTCATTACCAGTCAAAGCTTGCAGGGTCAGTGGCGTAATAAAAGCTTGTGCCCCTGTGGTCATAATGACACGCACATCAAAGCCTGCCTTGATTAATAGGCGGGCAAAGATAGCAGATTTATAAGCGGCGATACCGCCAGTGATAGCAAGCACAATATTGGACATAAGCATGGCATCAATAAAAAGTTGAAAGATAAAATTGCGCTTATAGTAACAATTATGAGATAAGTTGGGTAAGAATTTCCGTATTTACTCAATATATCTGGCAGCAATCCATTCTCAAGGAGTGACAATGGCGATTAAAGACTGGCATGAAGATGATAGACCACGTGAAAAACTACTAAAATTTGGGGCAGCGCATTTATCTGATGCCGAGATATTAGCGATATTTCTGCGCACAGGTACGCAGTCACAGTCAGCTATCGAGCTGGCGCGTCATTTGATCGAACAATTTGGTAGCTTGGCAGAATTATTGGCAGCGCCGCAAGAGACTGTACTGGCTTGTCATGGTATTGGTCCTGCCAAATACGCGCAGATATTGGCCTCACTTGAGATGGGCACGCGTTATTTGGACAGTCAGCTTAAAACTGGTCACGCACTTGGGCGCTCGCAAATGGTCAAAGACTATATCAGCACTCAGCTGCGCGGGGAGCATCGCGAAGTCTTTGCGGTACTTTGCTTAGACAATGCGTTAAATCTCATTAATTTTGAGATACTGTTTACTGGCGGCATCTCCTCTTGCTCCGTCTGTATCAAACACGTTCTGCGTCATGCCTTGAGTCACGCCGCCAGCCAACTCATCGTCGCGCACAATCATCCACATACCGATGCGACCCCTTCAACGTCAGACAACTTATTAACTTACGAGCTAAAGAAAGCCTGCGATTTAATCGATTTATCCTTGGTAGACCACATCATTGTTGGACGCAATGAGACACTATCTTATGCCGAAAGCGGCTTAGCGCCTTTTGGATAATTAATTGCGACTGTTATTTTTGCCTATATGAGAAAATCTTGATACATATAATCGACACAGCGTAGCATTTTAGCTATTGATAGTTATCGGCAACTGTTTCATATTGATGGCTAAATTTGTCTTTTATTTGTCTGTCACTGGTTAGACAGTTATCAAAGCCACTTTTGTAAAATGCTCGACAAATTAAAATTTATCATAAAACATGCTACAAAATCCATAACGGCTCATTGGTTTAATTTGATCACCAGACCCTTAAACATCAGAAAAAATAACAACAAGATTTATTCAAATACTTTAATACACACACATTTTTTGCGCTTTTGGTTTAGCGTTATAAAAGGAGACAGTCATGGCAATTGGCTTATTTATTTTGGCAATCATTATTCAATTAGCCATGGTTTTGGCCATCTTTTTATTGTCCCTATCACGAGTCACAGGCAGTATCGTTGCCCTAGTTGCCGTCCTTGTCACCGCCTTTATCAGTCCTTGGTCGCTCATTTTGGGCATACCAATCGCTTTACTTTGCATCGTTTTGCTCGTCGCCCCTATTCGTCAGTCACTGATTACCAGACCTGTTTACAAGACTTTGGGCGGGGCAATGCCGAGCATGAGCGATACCGAGCGAGAAGCGCTTGATGCGGGTACCAGCTGGTGGGAAAAAGAGCTGTTTATGGGCAATCCCGACTGGGACACTTTTGCTCAATATCCCTATCCAGAGCTGTCGGCAGAAGAGCAAAGCTTTATTGATAATGAAGTAGAAGTACTATGCGCCATGCTTGATGAATGGAAAATTCAGCATGAAGACAAAGAGCTGTCGCCTGAAGCGTGGCAATTTATCAAAGCCAATGGATTTTTAGGCTTAATCATTCCAAAAGAGTTTGGCGGTTTAGATTTTAGCTCTTATGCACAAAGCCGTATCATGAGTAAAATCGCTTCACGCTCGCCGACCGCTGCGGTTACCTGTATGGTGCCAAACTCGCTCGGCCCTGGTGAGCTGTTGATGCATTATGGTACGGACGAACAAAAACAGCGTTGGCTACCCGGTCTTGCCAAAGGTGACGAGGTGCCTTGCTTTGGTTTGACGGGCCCAGAAGCGGGTTCCGATGCTGGTGCGATTCCAGATACAGGGGTGGTTTGTTATGGTACGCATGAGGGCGAGCAAGTGCTCGGTTTGCGTATGAACTTTTCTAAGCGCTGGATTACCCTTGCACCTATCGCCACGGTCGTGGGTTTAGCATTCAAGATGCACGATCCTGAAGGTTTGCTTGGCAATCCTGATAAGACCGATTACGGTATCACTTGTGCGCTCGTTCCTGCCAGCCATGAAGGCGTTATCATAGGACCACGCCATAATCCAATTGGCTCGCCATTTATGAATGGTACAGTCGATGGTAAAGACGTCTTTATTCCACTAGATTACATCATTGGCGGCGTCGAAAATGCGGGTCGCGGTTGGCGTATGCTGATGGAGTGCTTGGGCGTTGGTCGCGGCATCTCTTTACCAGCTTTATCAACCTCAGCCAGTGAAATGACGTATCTGTCTGTCGGTGCTTTTGCCAAAGTACGCGAACAGTTTAAAATCTCTGTGGGTAAATTTGAAGGGGTGCAGGACGCGACCAGCCGTATGGCCAGCAACACTTATATGTTAGAGGCGTTCCGTCATCTGGTTACTTGTGGCCTAAATCAAGGCGGCACACCCTCGGTTATGACGGCAATGGCAAAATACTATGCGACTGAAACCATGCGCAGTGTGGTCAATGACGGTATGGATGTGGTTGGTGGTCGCGCGGTACAGATGGGTCCACGTAACTTTTTGGCCACACCTTATCAGGCAATTCCAGTATCTATCACGGTTGAAGGCGCAAATATCTTGACGCGCTCACTCATGATATTTGGTCAAGGCGCGATGCGTTGCCATCCTTATCTATTTGATGAGCTGCAATTGCTGCAAAGCGAAAATAAAGAAAGCGCACTCAAACAGTTCGACACACTGTTTTTTAAACATTTGGGTTATACCTTTAATCGCGGCGCAAAGGCATTTGTCGCAGGTTATGTCGGTGGCAGTAATCATGCACCAAGCTTTGCGGACAGCTTTACTCGTCCCTACTACAAACACATCAACCGCCTGAGCGCAAGCTTTGCCTTAACGGCTGACATGGCATTAGGGTTGCTCGCTGGTGACTTAAAACGTAAAGAGATGCTGTCTGGACGCTTAGCTGATATTCATAGCCATTTATTCATCAGCACTGCTATTTTGCAGTTTTATGAGCATGGTACTAAATCAGCGTCCGAACGCTTGCATGCTGAGGTTGCCTTACAAAATAGCTTATATACCATTCAAGAAGCTTTTGAAGCCTTTTTTGCAAACTTCCCTAATCGCATGGCGGCCAGTTTGGTCAGTTTTGTGACTTTTCCCAGCGGCTCTATCTTTACACCGCCAAGCGATGAGCTCAAACGCAAGCTGGGCGATGCTTTTATGGATGACTTTGAAGCCAATCCGTTCCGTGATTATCTTAAAACCATGGTCTATTATAATACTGAAGCCGATGATGTCACTGGACGTATGGAACACGCTTATCAAACGTTACTTAGCATCGAGCCATTATGGCAGAGGTTTAAAAAGGCTGAACACAAGGACAGTTTTGAAGGGCTTACTTTTGAGGATCATGTGGTATATGCCAGCCAAAACGGCGATATTACCGAAGAAGAAGCTGAAGTTCTTATTCAGTATAACGCCATACGCTTTGACTCATTATTGACCGATGTGTTCGATAAACATTTATTGCATGCCCAAGAGCGCACCAATCCACACAGCCTTGATAATGCCGTACAGCAATTAACGGACTATGCACAATTGAAAAATGACGCGCAAGCCAGAAATGGCATTGCGACAAACATGACAGCTGAAAATGATGTCGACTCTAATGATTTGGGTACGCCCGTCAGTACAGACAAACCAACTGGCGATGCCAACCCCAATCATGGTTATGAGAATAACGGTGATGTAGAAATGGTCAAAGAGCAAGATACCATTGAGGAGGTACGTGCACAGACCGACTTTGATGAGTCTGAGCCTGAGGTAGAAGCACTAGATCATCGCCACCGTGATGCAGAGTCACACTTAAGTGAACGCATGAGTAACAACCATCGTCTAAATCAACATAATGCTGACGACCTAGAGCGTTCTGAAATATCTGAAGATGCAGAAAATGTGAAGGATAATATAGACAAACCTGCCGCTACTGATCCTAAATGGCAGGATGGTCTACGCCGTGATGAAAGTGACAAAGTCTAAAATCAAAAGCTTTGATAATTCTTGAAATGACAAGCTTTGAAACAATAGGCTTTGAAATAGCAAGCTTTGAAATAGCAAGGCACAAAAGAATCAGGCTTAAAATATTTAAAAAACAATAGGTGTTAAGGCTGCTAGAAGCCTTGCACGATACATTCTGATCATTCACTTAGAAAAGACTGCCCCATTTGAGCAGTCTTTTTTTAGTTATAAATCGCCATTTTTAACCATTAAGGCGTGTTTGATGATTCAACCATGGCAATGACAGAGACTGCTTTTTAGGCAGCTCAACATTAAAAATAGTCAGTTTAGTCATTCTAAGCGTCTACTGTTAACAATGAAATGGTAAAAAAACAGCCCTGTCTCCCTCTATTAATATTGGAAATAATACTAAATTCTCCCAGCTCCATATAAAAAATATGTTATAAAACTAATTAAGGCATGAGCATTACCGTCATTTTATGCTTTGTCTGAAACAGTTTTGGCGATCAGCAGTATCTATTTTTGAATGTTCAACACGCGCTAATATTGGTCAATATGCCTTGTCATTTACCTACTTTACTCGCGAAAAATTCGGCGCAGACAACTTAACTATTGATTTATATTACCTTAGTCATAAAAAAACGTTGCAGTATCCTTAACAATTATTTTATATTGTGCCCCGAAAACGTGACACTAAGTGGAAGTTGAAAGAATTTAATAGACGTAGCAAGAGCGGTGATAATAATGGCAACAATCACATTGATGTGAGCAGCCTATCTATTCGCTACTGGGGCACGTACACAAAGGATATAAGTTATGTGGAAAAATATGGGACTGACCGGCAAGATTATTGTCGCTATGGTACTCGGTATCATACTGGGATTGTTTATAAACTATTCAGGACTGAACGCTGAAGGCGGTTTCATTCATACGTACATTACCAATGGCTTCCTCGCCATTGTCGGCAAGCTATTTGTCAACTCGTTAAAAATGCTAGTCGTGCCTTTGGTGTTGATCTCACTGATTTGCGGTGTTTGCGGTATTGGGGATATTCGTTTGCTTGGTCGCATCGGCACCAAGACATTTCTTATTTATATGATGACAACAGCTCTGGCTATCGCAACAGCGATTGGGCTTGGCGTGCTATTTGGTATCGGTAAAGGCATGAATATCGAAACCGAAGCGGCATTTGAAGCAGCTTCAGCACCACCACTGCTAGATGTGTTCTCTAATATTATCCCATCAAACCCCATCAGCGCGATGGCAAATGGTGATATGTTATCGATTATTTTCTTTGCTATTTTGATCGGTGTTAGTATCTTGATGGTGGGTAAACCTGCCAAAGGCTTAGTGCAGAGCTTAGAATTAATCAATGAAGTCATCTTAAAAATGGTGACCATCATTATGAATCTTGCACCTTATGGTGTATTTGCGCTATTGACCAAAGCAATGGCAGAGCTGGGTTTAGACTTGATTTGGTCACTGCTCGGTTATGTGGCGGTATTGGTCGGCTCATTGGCATTCCATTTCTTTGTCACTATGATGATTGTACTCAAAGTCTCTTCGGGCTTATCCATCAAAACCTTTTTGGCAAAAATGCGTGAAGTTCAGATTTTTGCTTTTAGTACGTCAAGCTCGAACGCGACGATTCCTATTACCTTGCGTACGGTCACCAAGCGCATGGGTGTCAATAACTCAGTTGCTTCGTTTACGGTGCCTTTTGGTGCGACCATCAACATGGATGGTACCGCCATCATGCAGGGTACGGCGACCATTTTCATTGCCAATATTTATGGTATTGACTTGGGCGTGACTGAGTATCTGACTGTCATTCTAATGTCTGTTTTGGCTTCCGTCGGTACTGCTGGTGTACCGGGTGTTGGTCTGATTATGCTATCAATGGTATTTGCCCAAGTCGGTCTACCTATCGAAGGCATCGGTCTTATCTTAGGTGTGGATCGTATCCTTGATATGTTACGTACCGCAGTGAACGTCGGTGGCGATGCCGCTGTGACGGCTATTGTGGCAAAATCAGAAGGCAAAATGGATTTGGCTATTTATAACGATCCTAACGCTGGTGCAAAAGACGTGTTCGATGGTCACATTGATGAAGACAATGAGCGTGAATTCTCTGAAGTCTTTAGTGATGGGATCATGGGCAGTGAGTACGATGATATCGATCGTCGCCGCTAGGCATTGAATAGATTTTGATAATTTATTCACGATCCATAAAAAACCTCAGTCATATTGGCTGAGGTTTTTTTGGCCTTACTAAATACATTTACTTGATGAACAACAATCAACCAAAAACGTATTTGGTTACCATCGCCAAGCATACCACTACAATCATCGGACGAATCAGCTTACTACCGCCCTTGACCACCATATGAGAGCCAAAATATGCACCTATCGTTTGTCCCACCATCATGGCAAGCCCTACTTTCCACAACACATTACCGCCCAAAATAAAGAATATTAACGAGCCAATATTGGTCGATAAATTCAATACCTTTGCTGCGCCTGTTGCTTCGATAATTTGCCGACCGCGCAACGCCACGTTGCCGAGCGCAAAAAACATCCCTGTGCCTGGTCCAATATAACCATCATAAAAACCAATTAATGGTGCAACCACTTTTTGCCATTTGCCTTCTGAGATACGCGGCGCAGCTTCTACTTCGCCAAGTCGAGGCGCAAACAAGGTATAAATCCCGATAGCCGCAATCAAAAACGGAATCAGTGTCTCAAGCAGATCCGGCGGCGACATCTGTACAGCGATAGTGCCGAGAACAGAACCGATAAAAGCGCCAACAATAGCTACTTTGATACGTTGCGGTTTGACCACCCCTTTTCTAATCATCGTAATAGAGGCTGCTAGCGCACCTGAAGCGGCTTGTAGCTTATTGGTACCGAGCGTTAGCACTGGTGGGATATTGGCAAGTAACATGGCGGGGATGGTCAATAAACCGCCACCACCAGCGATAGCATCAATAAAGCCTGCCAACGCTGCCACAGCGGTAAGCATTAATATAACCTCTAACGAAAGCGATAATTCCATGACGCTGACCTGTAAATTTTATGATGGAAAATGAGGAAGTTCTAAAACTGGCTTTAAGAACGGGAAATAAAATATTAGTAGCAATGTTGCTATCAACTTTGCTATTCATTAGCTGATAGTACTGCTGATATGTATTAAAGCTGTGACAGAACATCACAAAATGCCAATCATTATAAAGATAAAACGCTAAAAAAAGCCAAAAACGTAAAAAAGTCTGCTAGATTTGTCTAACGGCCTAATAAGTATCTAAAATAAGCAGCGATTGATTAAAACTATGTAACGACTGAGCACGCTTTTGTCTGCTCTATCGACTTTATAATATCGCTATTATTAATGTGGCAAGCGGCACTTATAACTTTTGGTTGACGTATTTTGTTGTCTATATCAATAAGAGTATGAGAAACTGTTGCTGTCTATCATGTCTTTATGAGTCGTGTCATAGATATTTGAGGTTATTGGATTAATTTGTAATTCGTGTTTAGCAAATGAGGATGATATGGCAATACGCAGGATTAAAGCATTTTTTGAATTTGAGGCAGCGGGCGGTATCGTCCTAGCATTGGCTGCCATTGCTGCAATGATTATTGCCAACTCCCCTCTCAATGTGTGGTATGAGGGCTTTATTCACGCACCCGTTGCCATTCAAATCGGTGAGTTCGCTATCGCTAAAGACGCTCATCACTGGATTAATGACGGTTTGATGGCGATTTTCTTTTTCTTAGTGGGACTTGAGCTCAAGCGTGAAGTGCTGATCGGTGAGCTGTCTAACGTTAAGCAAATCATCCTGCCAGCTGGTGCGGCGCTCGGTGGCATGATTATGCCAGCGATTGTCTATCTGCTCTTTAACTATAACGAGCCTGAGTTTTGGAAAGGATGGGCGATTCCAGCCGCGACCGATATTGCTTTTGCCCTAGGTATTTTGAGCTTATTAGGCAACCGCGTTCCCAACTCTTTAAAAGTATTTTTAGTATCAATTGCTATTTTTGATGATATTGGCGCCATTTTAATCATCGCTTTATTTTATACCAGTGATTTGTCATTAGAGTCATTGGCAGTGGCAGGTCTATGTCTACCCTTCTTATACCTTCTCAATCGTCGCAACGTCACTAGCATCACGCCTTATCTGCTGATCGGTGTGATCATGTGGATTGCGGTACTCAAATCTGGCATCCATGCCACCTTGGCTGGCGTGGTCTTAGCACTATTTATTCCTATGTTTGACCGTACTGATCCTGAGCACTCACCGCTAGAAGAGCTAGAGCACGATTTACATAACACCGTTGCCTTCGGTATCTTGCCATTATTCGCATTTGCCAACTCAGGCATATCGCTCAAAGGTGCAGGCTTCGCTGAGCTGTTCCATTCAGTACCGCTTGGTATTGCGGCCGGTCTATTCATCGGTAAGCAAATGGGCGTGATGATCATGTGCTGGTTAATCTTTAAGCTTGGTATCTCAACCATGCCAAGAGGCATGAATTATAAGCAGATTTACGGTGCAGCCTTACTCTGTGGTGTTGGTTTTACCATGAGTCTGTTCATTGGCGGTCTGGCATTTGCTGGTGAAACAGCCTTATTTGATGAGCGCTTAGGTATTATTATGGGCTCAATCGTCTCTGGTATCGCAGGTTACCTCATGCTCAAAGTCAGCTTGAAAGACAATGTAAGCGGCACCTCAGTCGATCTGACTCGCCCTCATTAATAAGAAAATAAGCCACTTAAAGGCGATTTAGCTTATCGGTGGCTTATGATTTTATAGTTCACGTATTTTGGCAGCCGAGCATGGTTCATTAAAAGTATTTTTCATTCGCCATATCAGCACTTGCATCAATAGCCATAGAAGAGATAATCATGCGACAGTTTGTACTGCGGCCTTTGTTAAGCTTAGCGCTCCTTGGTAGCATTGTTTTACTATCAAGCTGTGCCACGCTCTCTAAGCAGGAGTGCCTCGTTGGTGACTGGCAGGCTATTGGCTACAACGATGGCGTGGCAGGTTACCAATCAGATCGCCTTGCATCACATGCCAAAGCCTGTGCCAAGGCCAGTGTTGCCCCCAACTATCTGGCATGGGAGCGCGGTCGCCAGCTGGGGCTTAAGCAATACTGCACGACCAGTAATGCTTACAATGTCGGTCGGCGCGGACGTCAGCTCAATAATGTCTGCCCCTTAACCTTGGCGAATGCACTGCAAACTGCCAATCAAAAAGGCTTAGACTATTACGCCTTAGACAGTCAGTTAGACAAAGACAAGCGCCTCATAGAAACCTACCAAGAAGAATTTGATAAGCTAGAAAGTGGGGCGATGCTAAACTTTGCTAATGAAAAAGAAGCACGCGCGCGCCTACTGTCATTAGCCGACGAACTGCGTAAAGCCAAGCGCCATATGAACACCACGCAAAGACAATTAGAAGCCCTAAACCAGTCAAATAGCTATTAATATGATTGACCTTGTGAAATGATCTAATAGGAAAATATTTGGTAAAGAGGCATTTAATAAATATGGATTCAATCAACATAACTGATAAACAGACGGCTGCTACTTTGAATCACCAACAACCCTCAATAAAACCTTATCAGCGTCACGGACGGACGACCGCGATTGATGACCATAGCGACTTGCAAGTATTAAAGCGCATCAAGCGTTATTTATTGCCAAAAGACTTCGTTATCTCGCAAGATTTATTAAATGAAATAGTCGCAGGCTACGATATTGGTGATCCAGTGGCAGATGCGTTAGCCACTGACGGCATTCGTTTTGCAAAGCCCTTACAGCAATTTATTATCAGCGACAGTAGCAATAGCAATAAATTCGATGCTAATCTCACAAACAACTCTGCATTTAACGCCTTGACTGAACAATTTAGCCACCATCCCGATTGGTTCGATCCTAAGCTTGCCCAAATTGGTGCGGTTGCCTATCGACGCTATCCGCTGATGCTGATTTGGCTACTACGTAATGTCGCCTTGATGGCAGGCTACAGCATTCCTGCCCTCTCCCTGCCGCTCATTCAGACAGGCGCATTGATGCACGATGCCTTGCCCCGCCTGATGCGTACGTATGCCTATATCTTAGCCGTCTCTGAACATCCCCCATTACATAAGCCAAATACAAGCGCCCATAATCAACGTCAGTCTATCGAGCAAGTATTGGCGATTGGCTCAGAAGGTTGGCGGCAATCAATCAAGGTGCGGCAAATTCATACCCTAGTACGGCAAAACTTGCTCAAAGGTAAAGGCAATGCTGCTAAAGGCGTCATACCAAATGCCGACCAACATCACAACCCAGATGGCAGCTGGAATACTGATTATTGGGGTCTTCCTATCAATCAAACCGATATGATTGCTACTCATTTGCAATTTTCATTGTTGATTATGCGCGGGTTACGGCTGCTTGGCGCACGCATCAGCACTGAAGAAGCGGCAGGTATTCTGCATCTATGGAATCTTGCCAGTTATTGGATGGGGGTTGACTTAGATCGCCTACCAAAAGATGAAACCGCCTGCTGGGAATGGCTTTATACCTATTTATCAATTCAGCAACTTGATTTTAAAATGGGGCAACCATTAGCCAAGGCTCTGCATGATTTGCCGCGTCAGCTGATGGGCGAAGACAATCGGCGGGGGCGTTTCGTTGAGATGGTCAATGCTAGCGTGACCCGTACTTTGGTCGGCGATGATATCGGCGATGGGCTGGATTTGCCAAAATCAAAAATCCGCTTTGGCGTCTTATCGTCAGTGCCGATTCTCTTTGCCCTTGATACGGCACGCCAACACAATCAAAGTGTGGCTGAAAAATTAGAAGCTTTCCGCGCCAAACGCCAAGATAATATGAACTGGTGGCTGAAGAAAAATGACGATTATTATAAGTAAGCAATTATAAATAAAGCATAGTAGCTAAAAGAAAATGAATAATGTTTAGACGTCAGCCGTCAGTCGCCTTACGGATTAATTGCGCGTATTTTGGATGCGATAATACCACTCAAGCTGGCGATCAAAGCCTGTTTCTAACAGACTGGCAATCACTCGCCCTGTCAGACCCCAAACCGTTTCACCATCCACTTGCCAGCTAGGCGTGAGAATGGTCGCGATCTTATCTTGCATTGCATATTCTACCGCATACTCGACAGTAGGCTGAGTCAGCAAGGTTTCAAAATCTGCCCAAAAAATGCGCGAGATTTCTCCAAGCTCAGGGACCAATAATAAATCTGGCGCAATCAGCGCAACAATAGGACGCACACTCATACCGCTTTTAGAGGTTTGAATGGGCAATTGACCAATTAGCTGGACTTTATTAGGTGGTAGTGCCGTCTCTTCGCAGGCTTCACGCAAAGCGGTGACGACATTATTACCGTCGCCTGCGTCATGTTTACCACCAACGCAAGAGACCTCGCCAGCATGGCTGTTCATGTGCGCAGCGCGGCGTGTCAGTAGCAGTTTTGGATGGCGTTCATGAGTAATGGCAACCAATACCGAGGCATCGGCAATGGGTGTTTGATACAAGCTATCTAGAATGCGAGTGCTACGAGAAGTGCTAGCCTCATACAGCGCAGGACTGGTAACGGCATTCAAGGTCTCATGCTGCACCCGTTCCGCCAGCATTCTAATAGTGGGATAACGAATAAAGTCCGGCACAGCGACTGAAAATTCATCAAAACGTAGCGACTGCGGGGGAAGTAACATGATTATTGCCCTATATTTTTATTAGAATTAAGCATCGGATGGTGGAGCTTATCTCTCGCAATGTGTACAACGCTTGCGCCAGTGTTATTGCTACGCATATCGTATCTACATGCTGGCCTCCATTCATTCATCGTCATGCTTGGCGACGTAAAGTGGCATTTTTTAATACCCCCTACTCTGACAAATGCGCGCGCTTTGCTGATTGCCCTTATTTACAACAACACCAGTCGCGGCAGCCATTACTCTCGTTATAGGTAAAGCTATCATTCAATAGTTAGCGTGAGTCTAGCCTAGCGCAATCTTATCGTGACTGCATATACTTTATGTGACTGTCCTGCTCTGCCTGCTGATACATTCATTAATAGCAACCGTAGCCGTAAGCAGTTGCGCAAACCTGTGTGCTTGTTATTATCACTGCCAGTGTGATGAGAATTTGTGTTATCTTAGGATTAACAGCTATGATCACCTAACATCTGATAAGCTAAAGTCATACTATTTTATAAAATAAGAACCATAATTCTTCAAAGAATGACAATCCTTTTTCTCATTTCTATTTATCATGTAGATTTATCATTAAATAAGGCAGTTAATATGCGCTATTGTTTACAATGCGGTCATGAAGCGGAACGCAAAATACCAGCCACGGATAATATCCCACGCTTGGTATGCCCCAATTGCCACTATATTCACTATGAAAATCCAAAAGTGATTTGTGGCTCACTCGTTGTGCATAAGCATCGGGTACTGCTATGTCGCCGCGCGATCGAGCCACAGTATGGCTTATGGACATTGCCAGCTGGCTTTATGGAAAATGGCGAAACCATGGCAGAAGGGGCCGCTCGTGAAAGTTTTGAAGAAGCAGAAGCGGTCGTCATCAATCCGCATTTATATTGCTTATATGATATTCCTGATATCGGGCAAATTTATAGTATCTATATCACTGAGCTAAAAGACGGTGCTTATGGCATTGGCTCTGAAAGTCTCGATTGTGCATTATTTACCGAAGAAGACATTCCATGGGACAAACTTGCCTTTGAAGCGGTACGTCGTACCCTAAAAAGCTACTTTGCTGACCGCAAGCAATACGATAACCATGAAAACTTCCCTATTCATCAAGATATCATCGGTAAAGACCAAGCGATCAAGCGCTACTAGCCATAAGCATATAAAAAATAACCTTATAAAAAAATCAATTGCTTTACAAAAGTGGTTGGTAAAAACCATTGATAAGTCTTATGCTAAGTTTTGAATATAGCCACTTATCAATGGTTTTTTATTGTCTGAAGTTAATCGTTTAAGCCGACTTGCGAGAATATTATGCTGACTTTATTGCAACGCTCTTTACCGCTACTACCGCTGACCATCGCCATGACCCTAACCAGTATAAGTATCACCAGCCATGCGGAAGATGCACGGTTAACCGCCAAACAATCCGACCCACAAACCCTTGGCTGGATGCAAGGTTTTCCGCCGCCTGCCGATAAACTGATTACTCAACCTTCCTCTAATTTTTTTAGTTTTCCCAAGCTGCGTTGGACGGTCTGTCATATCCGTGAATTGATGCCCACCACTGACGTCAGTCGCGGTATCGGCGCACCTTCCAAGCTCAGCTATGAGTTAGATAAAAATATCGATGCCATCACCTTTATGCCTACTAACAGTAAGCGCCCGATGACTTGGAAGCAATCACTGGATGCCAATTATACTGACGGCATTATGGTCATGCATCATGGCAAGGTGGTATACGAGCGCCAAAACGGCTGCCTCAATGAGCTGGGCAATCATGCGGCGATGTCGATGACCAAATCAATGACTGGGCTGTTAGCAGAGATCCTCGTGACCGAAGGTAAGCTTGACGATAAAGCTTTGGTGGCGTCTATCATTCCAGAGCTCAAAAACAGTGGTTTTGGTGATGCAACCGTACGCCAAGTCATGGACATGACCACAGCGCTCGATTATAGCGAAGACTATGCCGATCCTAATGCCGATATCTGGAAGTATTCAGAAGCGGCAAGCCCATTACCAAAACCGAAAGATTATAACGGACCCAATGGTTACTTTGAGTACCTGCAAACAGTTAAGAAGAACGGCGAACATGGGGAAGCTTTCAACTATCGAACCATTAATAGCGATGCCCTAGGCTGGATTATTTCGCGTACGACTGGTAAAGCGGTGAATGAATTACTCTCGGAACGCATATGGCAAAAAATCGGTGCTGAACAAAGCGCCTATATGACGGTCGATGCTAAAGGTACGCCGTTTGCTGGCGGCGGTCTTAGTGCAGGCTTGCATGATATGGCACGCATTGGTAGCTTGATGCTCAATAAAGGCGAAATTAATGGTGAGCGCTTATTCCCAGCTGCGGTCGTTGATAATATCGAAGCGGGTGGCGATAAAGAGGCTTTTGCGAAAGCCGATTATAAGCAGCTGACTAACGGCAGCTACACAAGCATGTGGTGGTTATTTAATAACCCCACGCCCATCTATGCAGCACGCGGCGTCCACGGTCAAACTGTCTATGTGGATCCAGCAGCTGATATGGTCATCGTTCGTTTTGCGTCATATCCGGATGCCAGTAACGGCAAAATAGACCCGACTTCTTTACCTGCCTATAAAGCAGTCGCCAATTACTTAATCAAAAAGTAAGCCTGTAAAAAACACTATCAAGCAATAAAAACCGCCGCTTCCATTTTTAGTGAAAGCGGCGGTTTTTTATATAACGATTAAATCAGCAGACTTGAAGAAGATTAGCTTTTAATTTTATAAATGCTAAAGCCTAACTCTTGCACTGCCGCTTCTTTATCATAAGGCGCGAGTACTGCACGTACGTGCTTTTGTCCTTGTAGGTATTGCTTAGCAACGCGCTGTAAGTCAGCCACGGTCACAGCCAATATTGACGCGCGCATTTTACGCTGCCACTCTACACCGCGATGATGTAAGTCAGCAAAGCAGGCTTTAACCGCCTCCCCTGCTGGAGAGCCTGGCTTATCCATTCCTGAGATAATACCTAAGATGGCCTCTTCTAACTGCTCGTCTGTTTGCGGCTCATTCAATAGCCATTCGATACTGGCATCAAAATGGGCAAAAGTTTCAGCACACTGCGGGTCACGGTAGCTAAAGAACTTAAAGGCACAGGCATTGGCATCGTAGCCCGCACCGCCGCCATAAGCACCGCCGCGCTCACGAATAGCGCTATGCAGATAACCATTGCGTAGATAAGGCGCGAGTACCATGAGAGCTGCTGTATCAGGATGATCAGCCGCTGGTACGGTATAAGCGCTGGCATTATGATAGACGTTGGTTGGGACTAGCCACGCTAAGTCTTCAACATCGAGCGCCACATCACTTTCTAGCGCTTCGACCGCGTCTTTATCACCATTTAACGCCGTATCAAGTTGCAATTCAGCAAACTCGCTTGGGATATTGTCTTCAATACTCGCATCAGTATTTTTTAACTGCGCTGCAATCTTTGGCGCTTGACTGTCTTTCCAGCTATCAACAATTAAATTGCTTAAGCGTTCAGTTTGCTCGGCTTCGCAAATAATAACCGCGTGCTTAGGCAAACTAATTAGACGTTGATGTAAGTCCATCAAGCTGTTTGCTAATTTATCCCACTGTGCGTCGTCGGTACTGGCATGAGTTAAGAAGTCTTTTAGCGCGTTCAATGCTGGCAGACCACTGCGCACGTACTCTAACTGCGCTTGACGACTCATACCACGGCTGGCGGTTTGCATGGCATAGGAATGCCCTGAACCAGCAAGGTTTGATTGCCAGCCTGCTTGACGCTGCTGCAAGATTTCTTTGATACGATCATGCTCACTAAAGATACTGTGTTCCATCACTTCTTTGAGCAAATCAATCGCTTCAGGTTTACGATTCAGCGCGCGCGTTGCCACCACAAAGTAGCTGCTAATCGCTTGGCTGTCATCGACATTGGTACGCTGACTAATACGCGCCGTCACCCCTGATGAATGCGCCGCTTGCTTGGCCTGCATTTCATGAGCGCTGAGCGAATCTGTACCTAGCTCTGATAATAAGCTTAAATAGATAGGCAACAGCGGATGATTAATGACTTCATTAACGGGTAGCTCGCTTGTATCCTCATTACCAATCGCATCAGTCAACGGTACAATTATTTGATAATAATATAAGCCGTTAGTGCCCGCTTCATATTCAAATAAGGTGCTGTCTTTGCCACTTAAATTAATCTGCTTTTGCGTGCCTTGTTTAAAGCTGATATCGGTCGGTACGTCTTCTAAACCCACTTTTGGCAATAAGCTTAAATCATCAGGCGCGGCTTGGCGCGCTGCCAAATCTAACGCTTGTTGTTTTAAGATAGCTTTATCATCAGCGGTCAAATCCATTTCGATGGTATCAAGACGAGTCTGCTCAGCTGCCGCCAAACGGGCGGATTTTTCACTATCAGGCGTCATGGTCACACGCACACGATGCTGATTATCAAGCAAATGCTGCTTGATTAAATTCGGTAACCATTGCGCATCTTTTACTTGCTCACGTAGCCACTGCAAATGCTCATCAACTTCCCAGACATCAATAGGATTACCATCATGAATGGCAGTGCTAAAACCTTCTAGCATGAGATTTAGACCATAAGGCATGCTATCGCCGCCGATATGGCGCTGATCAATCTCGATTTGGTGCAGAATCGTCTCAATGGTTTCATCATCAATTGGTTGGCTCGCGACCTCTTTAAGCAAATCAATAATGCCCTGCTCTACCGCTTCGGCGTGTTCAGGGTTAGAACCACGTAGTCCCGTATAAAAGACCATTTCATAATGACTGTCATCCAAACCTAGTAGCGGACTTGGCGCTTTACCAAGTGGATGGCTGTCCAAATAAGCACGTAGCGGCGAACCAGCATGCTCAACCAGCACGCCTTCTAATAAACGCAATGCCAAACGCTGCTTTGGATCAGTAATCGATGGTAATAACCATGCAATCACGTGATGAGTTTGGTCAGGACCTGCTTCGTCAGCGGTATAAGTATCAACGGCGCTAATCGGTGCAGACAGGCGTTTTTCAGGACGCGAGACATGTTTTTTGCCCGCTTCAAACTGAATCAAGGCATCTTCATGGATTTTAGCTTGGGTTTCAGCGACTGGAATATTACCAAAGCTCATAATCACACTGTTTGACGGATGATAATGGCTCTGATGAAATTCAACTAGCTCAGTATGCGTCAAGTCTGGGATATCGGCTGGATCGCCACCCGAATTATAGTGATACGTCGTCGTTGGGAATAAATGATGGGCGACCGTATGATACAACTGGTCAATCTCGCCACTCATTGCGCCTTTCATTTCATTAAAGACGATGCCTTTAAATTGCGGCTTATCATTTTCGTCTAATTCTACACGAATACCTTCTTGAGCAAAATCCAGCGGATGAATATTGGGGAAAAATGAGGCATCCAGATAAACGGCTAGCAAATTAAAGTAGTCGTTTTTATTTTGCGTCGCATACGGATACGCCGTCCAATCGGCAGCGGTCATCGCATTCATAAAGGTATTAAGCGAACGCTTAATCATTGAGAAAAATGGGTCACGAACGGGGAACTTTTCAGAGCCACATAAAGCCACGTGCTCTAAAATATGCGCCTCACCTTTTGAATCCATTGGCTGAGTTCGAAAGCCAACCAAAAAGGCATTTTCGTCACTCGGATGTGCCAAGTGGTAATGCATCGCGCCTGTTTTAACGTGTTGGCTTATCAATACGTCCATCGACAATGCATCGATATGGCGGTGCTCAATCAGCTCAAAGGCAGGATGCAAAGTTAGATCAGTAGTAGATAATGTGTCGGTCATAATTTTCCTTATGGATTGCTCTAATTTTATTTAGAATAATATGCGATTAATGACTAAATATAGCCAGTGGCGATAAAATAAAATCGGAGTAAACAATAGATAAATAGTGTATTTAGTACTTATCGTAGGGTGTTTTTTATATGATATTTATATAAAAATATTGTGCGTATTATTGTGATTAACCTATGAGTAATATTCAAATTTAATGGCATGTACCCGTGCATCATTTTAAATGACAGCAATGCGCCGGTATAAATTAAAAAGAATTTGCCTAACGGAATTAGATGGGGTTCGCACCTCCATAAGTCAAGATACCGTAGTAATAAAGATGACCAATATGGCAGAATGTCGGATTTTCACAAAGCGAACTCAAAGCGTACTTAACAGCAGCCATCAGTAGTGCTATAGTTAAAATCATCTGTCACAAGGAGCCGCTCATGAGTTACGAACATATTTTATTGGTCACCGACTTAATGTCCGATGCTGATGTGGTCGCCCAAAAGGCCAAACGTATCGTCGAGAATCGTCCTAATGCTAAGTTATCGGTATTACATATCGTCAAAGATACTATGGTTGGCTTTGGCTATGAGCTGGTGCCAGCCTCCAGCTTATACGATGAAATTGACGATGAACGCTGTCAAGAAGCGCGCGCTAAATTGGCACAGTTTTTAGACCGTAATGACCTACATGCGGTGAATTCTGAAGTGACCACTGCCATCTCTAACAGTGAAGGTATCGTCAACTATTGTCACAAGCATGATGTTGATTTGTTGGTCATCGGTCGTCATGAACGCCATGGTATCGCCGCTTGGCTCAGTGGCGCGACGGCAGATAATATCTTGCCTAACGTCCCATGCGATAGCTTGGTCGTAAGACTGGATAAACCCGTTAATAAGTAGTTTAAGAAAAGACTTAACGTCGTTTCCAAGTTAGTTAAAACTATTAAAAAAGCTCATTAAAAAAAGCGCATTGTATAACTTTGCGCTTTTTTATTATTTATTAAAATATTAGATATTCTCGCTAATACCTCTATATTTATCACTAAAATTAATCTGCTGTCAAAATATCAATAAAACTTTGCCAAATCGGGCTTTGATGGCGGGCTTTATGCCACACTAGCCACCAAGTCCGCGACAAATCGATGCCTGCGACTTTCACCTGTACCAGCGCTCCTGCTGTCAGCTCTGCCTGAATGACATGCTGTGATAAACAGCCAAGACCAATATCTGCACTCACCATATGCTTAATAGCTTCCGACTGCTGAATCGCCATCACAATTTCCGCATCAGGCAAATGCTTGAGTAGCTGCTCATCGATAATTTGCCGTGTACCTGACCCTGCCTCTCGTACCAATAGCGGCAGTTTTGCCAGTTGTGCAATGCTAAGCTCGTAGCAATTATCCGCATCGTTATACGCGGCCATGCCTGTCAACCATTTGCTATCGCGCTTGGTAAAGATCATCAAGGTATCTGTCCGCCACGCACGCTGCTCGATCGCCTTCATATCTGTGGGGCGCGGCATACCCTCTACGAGCGCAATATCAATATTTAACTGCTCAACTTCGCTGACCACTTCTTGAGTATTGGCGATATACATATCGATATGGGCATCGGGTAGCGTCGCATATAGCTTGGCAAGCAGCGGCGGCAGCACATAATTGCCGATCGTGGTACTGGCACCGATATGAATCTGCCCTGCTTGATGCTTATGATAATGCTCTAGAGTTAAGGCCTGCCCCAAAATGGCTTGTGCCTGTATATAAATAGGATGGGCGTTGGGGTGCTGATTGAGCCTACGTCCGACGCGCTCAAACAGTGGCATTTGCAGCCTTGCTTCTAATTCTGTCAGCGCACTACTGACCGCCGACTGCGATAAATGCAGCGCTTCACTGGCACGGCTAGTACTACCCGTTTGATAAATACTGACAAACACCGATAATTGCTTGAGGGTAATCTTTGGTAATACCTGCATGGCTTTTTTCATAATTTCTCTGATACCCCATCTTATTGATACAATCTAAAAAGCACCTGTTACTTTAAAAGCCCTTTATTATCTAAAAAACCATCTTTTTAGCCCAAAGACTTTTATTAACCTAAAAAATCGATAGTTTTTATCTAATTAATCTGTTTTTATTATAGATTGGTCTGCCTTATAATGTCTATTCATAAGCTTATGCTTATTTCGATTATAGATAATACATAATAGGACAGTCAGTCATGTACGCCTTGACCCAATCAGTAAATAACTATTTCCCGCGCAGCCGCCATTTAGCAGGGCTTATCGTCGTGCTGATTGGCAGCTTATTTTGTTTATGGCTCAATACTAGTGTCAACACATGGACCAATGGACGTATCGTTGGCTTGTCTTCTCTCACTTTAGCCATTCTCATTGGTATGGTATTGGGCAATACGGTCTATCCTAACCTTGCTGAGCGCTTAAGTGTCGGCGTGGCATTTGCCAAAGGTCAAATATTGCGCCTCGCCATCATGTTTTATGGCTTTAAGCTGACCTTAACGCAAGTATCAAGTGTCGGACTGTCTGCGGTGATGAGCGATGCGTTGGTATTGACATCGACCTTTTTACTCACCTATTGGATAGGTACCCGATGGTTAAAAGTCGATAAACAAACGACGCTATTAATTGGGTCAGGCGCAAGTATTTGCGGTGCCGCCGCAGTGATTGCCGCAGAGCCAGTGGTCAAAGCGGAAGCACACAAAGTCACTATCGCCGTGGCGACAGTGGTGGTCTTTGGTACGGTTGCGATGCTGCTCTATCCATTTTTATACCATCTTGGTTGGTTGCAACCTTGGCTAAATGCTCAGCAGTACGGGATTTATACGGGTTCCACCATTCATGAAGTGGCGCAAGTCGTCGTCGCTGGTAACGCAGTCAGTCCTGAAGTGGGTGACACAGCGGTTGTCACCAAGATGATACGCGTCATGATGCTTGCCCCTTTTTTACTTATTTTATCGTTTGCCTTAACCAAAGGTAGCAGCGACAATGGCAAAAAACCATCGTTTATAAATCGTGTCCAACAAGTCAAAGTCCCTTGGTTTGCCTTTATATTTATTGCCATCGTTTTACTACATACTTGGGTGCCGATGACCGCAAGCTTTGAGCGTCGTATGGTGATGCTAGACGATGTGCTGCTCACCATGGCGATGTTTGCGCTTGGTCTAACCACGCATTTGGGCGCTATTAAACAAGCTGGCGTTAAACCCCTTATTTTGGGGGCGATTATGTTCGCTTGGCTGATCGTTGGTGGTGGTCTAATAAATATAGGTATCAGTTTTTTATAAGACGCTCATTCCTATGATAGCTTGCCCACTATAAATTTATGCAGAATCAACAAAGCCTACGACTATTAACATAGTAAGTAGGCTTTTTTATAAGTAATCTACACCAAATTTTAGACGAAAAAAAACGAACCCGAAGGTTCGCTTTTTTTTCATCTTGCTCTAAGTGTCTATAAAGACAAATTAGATAGCAACGATGTTATGGGCTTGTGGGCCTTTTTGACCTTGAGTTACAGTGAACTCAACTTCTTGGCCTTCAGCTAAAGTTTTGAAGCCTGAACCAGTGATTTCGCTGTAATGAGCAAAAACGTCTGCGCCAGTTTCTGGAGCGATAAAACCAAAGCCTTTAGCTTCGTTGAACCACTTAACTGTACCTTTTTGAACGTCTGACATAATATAATCCTACTTTTAAATTTATTAATGGCCTAGTGACCGATAACGCTTGCAAATAGCTACTGAACGATAAATATTAAAACGAAGGATTATAACTAATACTACGAGGTAATGATTTGGTGCAGAACTGCTCTTAAGCTTGGACGTATTATAGGGGGAACATCCTGATTTCGCAAGTCTTATCTTAGCTTTCATGTAACTAAAGCCCATTTCTTACGATTTTTGACCTGAAAATCAACGCATTTTAGGCATTTGGCAGACGGAACAAATAGACCGCTACCCCAGTACAGACCACGGCTACCAGCCATGCCATCCATATCATATCGGCGGGAATATTAAAAAATAACATCGTTGTTGAAATAGTCATCATTATTGTCGCTAACCACTTAGCATAGAGTGGCACCGCATGATTATTTTCCCAATCGCGGACAAATTTCCCAAAGTATTTATGATTGATCAGCCAAAAATGAAAACGCCGCGAACTACGTGCCCAGCAACCTGCTGCTAGTAATATAAAAGGCGCAGTCGGCATGACTGGCAGTAATACACCGATAATCCCTAATATAAAAAATAGCCAGCCCAGTATGACAAACGTCCAACGCACCGTTGGGCTGTTATGCTGATTGGTTTTGGGTCGATAATAAAAGGCTTTTTTTTGTTGGCTCATAAAAATACTGTCATTGAATGATATGGAAGGGCTAATATTTAATGAAGGTTAGACAGCTATATTCTTAAACCAGATAATCATTTATAGAACTGCCTACCTATATAGGTAGCTAAGCATGCAATATCACTCAAAATGGTACAAGGCTATTTTTACGAGGTTTTTGCTATCAATAGGTACGTTTGGTTAGTGGTTGGGTAAGTGAACTCACCACCTTTGACTAAATTTTCAGCAATGAAAAACCGCTCATAGCTAGACTATGAACGGTTTTATCGTTAAAGATACTATCCTGATTTAGTTATTTCGCTATCAAGCCTATCTCGCGTGCCTCTTTTAGCCAGCTTGGAAACTCTTCTAGCATGTTTTCATATAAGGCTTCTTCACTGATATCATCCAAGTCATCTAATTCAAAAAAGTCGCAATTATCAATCACGCGCCCTTCCATATCGTCCAGTTTTTTTAGGATGCCATAACCACGACCACCCAAGCCCACGAACTGCCAAAATATCGGTAGTTTCGCGGCTTCCGTAATGACTTTGGTGATACCGCGATTGTCATTCACCCCGCCATCACTGATAAATAGCACGTAGACAGGCACATCTAAGCCGTCCTTTTGATAAAACTCCGTCACGGCTTTCATGACTTCTGCTTCGTTATTCACGCGCGGGCCAAGTGCCCATTTGCGCCAGCCGCCATGAGCGTTGTCAATAAAACCGTCATAGTTGCTTAACCCAATCTCGCCTAAATACTGCGGATCTCGGGCAAACGCCCAGCAGTCTAGCGCCTGGTCGTCATCGAAGCTCACTGCTAATGGCAATAGACGATTGACCACTTCTTGCACGCGGCCTTTTTTGTACTGTCTATTCATTGAGCCTGAGGCATCTAGCACCAATGCGACTTTTGCTGTTAATTGCTGCAATTGGCGTTTCTCAAGCGATATCGTGGCTTTTTTGGCCAAATTGACCAATTTTGGTGCTTTGTCTAGCATAACCTTCTCTAACGATGGTTTTGCTTGAACTGGCGTTGCAGTTGCCTCTGCTGCTGTCGAATTGCCCTCTTCTACATCACCACCGAAATGCTGCACGATCGCAGCTAAACCACCATTAAATCCTTGCGCGACGTTGGATACTCGCCAAACGCCACTTTTACGATAAAGTTGCATCAGCATACTGGCTTGCTGCTGGGCAAAGTCTGCTGATTGATATTCTGCCTGTACCTTTTGCGATTGCTGCCAAATGCCAATCTCTAACGATTGGATTTGATTGAGCAGTGTGTCAGCTGATAATACAAAAAACAAGCTGTCTATATTCGTAGCCAGTTTGGATAAATTCACTTCAAACTCGGCTTGGATGCCTTTATTTGTCGTTGGCTGCGACTCGTAATAAGTGAGCTTAATTTGCCCACAAGGTGAGGTTGGCTGATTGTAAAACACCATGTAATCATCGTTGATCAGTTTGCCCGCTGCGTCTAAGACAAAGCAGCTGATGTCCATCTCTATCGGGCTTTGGCGGGTGAACTTAAGCGTGATGGGTGCGGTATCGTCAATAGCAAGATTGCTTATAGGCGCGCGTTGTCCGACGGTGAGATGGTTCATGGTGTTCCTTACGTTAGCGTGTTATTCCTTTGAATAATAATAGACTATTTGCTGACATTAAAAAACCGCTAAAGCATGAGCTAGAGCGGTTTTCTGCTATGGTGAAACTAAGGGCTTACATAGTTCTCAATATCTAGAATACTGTTTAGGTCACACCTCTTAGCTATTCTTTGTTTAAAATTAATATCTGAAATCTTAGTTTTTACGGTTGACTTAGCTCTAGTTTTCAATAGTGGAAACAGATAATCTTTACCTGAAACAGTGCTTAATTCTGTTATAGACGAATCTTCAAAACTGCTCAACACTTTAGTTCTGGTAGAATTATATATTTCTTGGCTACTTACACTAATAATAGAGCTTCTAATGTCATCAATTCTACATTGTAATTTAGTATCATCTATAGTTCCTTGATCGCAAGAAACTAAATTACTAACCTTAAAAGCTACTGTTTTCTTTTGAGGATTTAATAGCTTTGAAATAGCATATTCAATGAATAACTTAAATAATTTATCTTTATTTCTCAACTCCCAATCTTGATAGTTGAAGCTATTTCGCAGATCTTGAATATTTCTGCAGGACTCCTCCTCATCTAGAACCTCAATAATTGATTTATGGTCACATAAAATATTTTCTATACAATAGCAAGGTAACCGATAGAGCCCTTGGTTACTCTCGACCGTGTCTCCGGTAAGTAAAAATAAGTCTCCATCAATAATATACAAGAATGGCCGCTTACTTGATTCATTGCTGTGGTGTCTAATAACCTCTCCTCTAGCACCTAATGGAAATACTTTCTTTATTCTATATTTATCTTTGAAAATACGAGATAGCAAGATAGTAAAAAGTTTTTCGTAACCAAACGCTGTATCTTCTATATATATATCAATATCATTTTCTTTTTGAAAAAAAACACTTTTTGCAGATTTAGCTTGTAGGCTTCTTTCGGGGATCATATTATCTACACTCCACAGCTTTATCTTTGTTACCAGCAACAATTTCTGGAGAATGTGTCGCTAAAATAAACTGTGATCTAGGATTTGCTAGAAAAATAGTCTCAGCGAACTTTTCTTGCCAACCTAAGTGCAACGATAATTCAGGCTCATCTATTATGAACACGTTGTTGTAGTTAAAGAATGAATGGGCAAATATAACTAGCAACTGACGCTCTCCTGATGACAAGCCTTCGATTGTACATTCATTTCCATCAGGTCTTCTGACCAATAGCTGCCCAACTGTATCTATCTCTAATCTTTTACCAGAGTCTTCATAAAACTCATTTACTATACCGAGAAAATCATTTATAGGCTTATAGTACTTATCATTTCTAGATTTATGCTCCTCAATAATATCAACTACTCTATACATTCTATCAATTTGTGCTGTATTTAAGAGTAGCTCAATACCAATATCGCTTCTATTAGTCGATGATAGCCCATCAAACAATTCGTTTAAATCATTAAAAAAAGTATCTACTTCTTCATTTATGGATGCATCGAAGCCAATAATATTAGTAAGAGCTTTTTTTATTTCATTTTTACTTGCTATTAGCTTTTTCTGTTCTTTTCTTCCAGCATGCTTTAAAGCAAAATTTTCTTTATCAAATTTTGAATACTTGAATGATGACATAAGTATTTGATTTCTTAGTATATGCGATTGTTCAATTTCTAGATTTCTAATATGCTTGTAAGTATCCTTTACAAGCATTTCAATCTCCATAAGGCTTTGACCGATAGAACCTTGAATAAACCTTCTTGACCTATTAATCTGCTTGTTTTTGCCACTTAACCATATTTCACGTTCAAGAAAATAATCCTGTTTAGGCTCAGAAAGATTAGCACGTCTATCTAAACCCAAAAAAACTGGAGAATTTATTTCAGATATAGCTTTAATTACTGGATCAGATGAATGTTTTCTGGTTAGATCCTCTAATAACTCTTCAAACCTATCCTCTCTTCTAGAAAATATTTCCATCTCAGAACTATTGTTCGATGGTAATATCACCTCAGACTCACAGTTGCTTATAGCCAAAATAATATTTTCGTCTCTCCTGAAAGCATGAATATATATTTCTTCTCCATTTACCTCTAATGATAAAGAACAATCTTCGAATGGAGTTACTAATAGCTCTCTAAAGCTAGGATTTATCAAAGCGTTCATTAGCTTTAACGCTGTAGTCTTACCTGAACCATTCCCTCCAACTAAGAAATTTTTATCTTCATTAAATTTGATATTGAAGTCTAAGTAACCAAAGACATCTGTAGCTTCAAAACCTTTTATTATCATTGATAACCTCTATAAGTCTATTTAAATTTTAGTTTATAATGCCCTTAATTCTTGCATCTTCGCTGTCATCACCGTCAACTTTCCTTCACATTCAGCCAGTTTAGCATTAACTACTTCTATAGACGCTTTAATGAAAATACTTTTTTGCAGCTTATATAGATATATTCGAGTTCATATTAATAGACTGTAAATAATAGCACACAAATATCCAGTTATAATGCAGGATCAAGAGCTATTCAGAGAACTAAGCAGTAAATAATAAAAAACGCCATCACAATCGTGACAGCGTTCTTTGACAATATAAATATTTACGCTTTATTTACAACGCCTTTAACTGCTCCATCTGTGCCGTCATCGCCGTGAGCTGCCCTTCTAGCTCAGCCAGTTTTGCTTTCTCTGCATCGACCACTTCCACTGGCGCTTTACTGACAAAGCCTTCATTACCTAGCTTACGTGAGATACCTTCAGCTTGACCTTTTAGTTTGTCATATGACTTACCCAAACGAGCCAGCTCAGCCGTTGGATCGATCAGACCTTTCATTGGTACAAGTACGCGCAGCTGACCAACCATACTTGATGAAGACAGTGGCACGTCATAACCTTCTTTGACGATCTCTAGGCTCTCGACCTTGGCAAGTGCTTTGAACTGGTTTTTGATACGTGACAGACGCGCATCTTCGTCGCTAGACACGTTTTGTAGTAGCACTGGCAAACGTACAGCATTACCCAATTTCATCTCACCACGGATGTTACGGACGCTCGCGATTAGCTCTTGTAGCCATGCCATATCCGCTTCGGTCTGCTCACTGATTTGGCTGGCATCGGTCTGTGGATAGTCAGCGACCACGATGCTGTCGGTGTTTTTACGACCCAGTAGCGGCGCGATGGTCTGCCAGATTTGCTCAGTCAGATACGGCATGATTGGATGGGTGAAGCGCAGCGCAGTCTCTAGTACGTGCAGTAGCACATAGCGGATTTGCGCTTTACGTTCGTCAGATACTGAGTCATCATTTAGGCTGGCTTTGGCAAGCTCAACGTACCAATCACAGTACTCATTCCAGATAAACTCATAGATATCTTGGCTGACCATATCGAGACGATACTGAGCGAAATGCTGATGGATATCGGCAACGGTAGAGTTCAGACGACTCATGATCCATTTTTCTGGTAATTCCCAAACGTCAGGGTTTGCCGCTTGGTCGATAGGCTTGGCAGAACCTTCGCTATCGACACAGTTCATGAGTACAAAACGGCTGGCGTTCCAGATTTTATTACAGAAGTTACGATAGCCTTCGACACGCTTTAGATCAAAGTTGATATCGCGACCGGTACTGGCAAGCGAGGTAAAGGTAAAACGTAGCGCATCCGTACCAAAGGCTGGGATGCCTTCTGGGAATTCTTTACGCGTTTGCTTTTCGATTTTAGCCGCGTCTTTCGGATTCATCATATTGCTGGTGCGTTTTTCTACCAGCGCTTCCAGATCAATACCGTCGATGAGGTCAATCGGATCTAAGACGTTACCTTTCGATTTTGACATTTTTTGACCATTGCCATCACGTACCAGACCATGCACATAGACGGTCTTAAACGGTACTTGCGGCGTGCCGTCTTCGTTTTTCACGAAGTGCATGGTCATCATGATCATGCGCGCCACCCAAAAGAAAATAATGTCAAAACCTGTCACCAACACGCTGGTCGGGTGGAAGGTGTCCATCACGCGTGGGTCGGCGTTGACGTCTGCCCAGTCAAGCGTACTGAACGTCCATAGACCAGAGCTGAACCACGTATCGAGTACGTCATCATCTTGGCGCAAGATCACGTCATCGCTGAGACTGTATTTACTACGCACTTCCGCTTCGTCACGGGCAACATAAACTTCACCAGTCTCATCGTCATACCATGCAGGG
Organism: Psychrobacter sp. AOP30-A2-5; assembly: GCF_052378115.1. Taxonomy (NCBI): domain Bacteria; kingdom Pseudomonadati; phylum Pseudomonadota; class Gammaproteobacteria; order Moraxellales; family Moraxellaceae; genus Psychrobacter; species Psychrobacter sp. AOP30-A2-5. The sequence goes on from NZ_JBQSXK010000002.1 coordinate 292,878, forward strand.
ATACGATGTCCCCACCAGAGCTGACGGCTGATGCACCAGTCTTGTAGATCGGTCATCCACGACATATACATGTTTTTGTACTGTGCAGGGACAAACTCGATGCTGCCGTCTTCTACCGCATCAATCGCAGGCTTAGCCAATTCTTTAACCGCGACATACCACTGATCGGTCAACCACGGCTCAACGATCGTACCACCACGCTCAGCACGCGGCGCTTTGAGTGCGTAGTCCTCGATGTCTTCTAGCCAGCCTTGATCACCTGCTTGCTCAACAAGGAACTTACGTGCGGCAAAACGCTCAAGTCCTGCATACTCACTTGGCGTGGTTTCCAACTCTGGCTCACGTGTTTGCAGATCAGGATACACTTCCATCGCTGCTAAGATATTGGCGCGCTCATCAAGGATATTAATCAATGGTAAGCTATGACGACGACCCAATTCATAATCGTTGAAATCGTGCGCTGGGGTGATTTTTACACAGCCCGTACCGAAGTCTTTTTCGACATAATCATCAGCGACGATAGGCACGACACGACCCGTAATTGGCAAGGTAATGGTTTTGCCAACCAAATGCGCATAACGCTCATCGCTAGGATTGACTGCAACAGCGGTATCACCCAGCAAAGTCTCAGGACGCGTAGTCGCTACCACCAGATAGTTTTTACCATCTTGAGTGGTCAGATCTTTATCCGTGAAATAATAGCGGAAATGCCACAAGCTGCCTTTTTCGTCATGGTTTTCTACTTCTAAATCAGACAATGCAGTTTGGAACTTTGGATCCCAGTTGACCAAACGCTTACCACGATATATCAAACCATCATCGAATAGGCGTACGAACACTTCTTTTACCGCGTTAGACAGACCATCATCCATGGTAAAACGCTCACGCGACCAATCGACCGAGCTGCCCAAACGGCGAATTTGGCTGGTGATATTGCCGCCCGACTCTTCTTTCCATTCCCATACTTTATCGATGAAGTCTTCGCGCGTCATGTCACGACGTTTGATGCCTTGTGCTTCCAAACGACGTTCAACAACCATTTGGGTCGCGATACCTGCATGGTCCGTACCTGGTTGCCAAAGCGTATTATCACCATCCATACGGTGATAACGCGTGAGCGCATCCATAATGGCATTGTTAAAGCCATGACCCATGTGCAGCGAGCCAGTGACATTCGGTGGTGGCAAGGCGATAGAGAACGACTCTTCTTTATCAAAGGTCGGCTTAAAATAGCCGCTTTCTTCCCAGCCTTGATACATGCCTGCTTCGACTTCCGCAGGATTATAGGCATTCTCTAACTGGCTTAAGGCCGCTTGAATAGATGTGGTAAGGTTGTGGTTACTCATAATGGCATTATCTTTTATTGATTGAATGTGATTAAAGCGAATATAAAAATTATGAAAATAATGAATAGAGTGATTTTAACGCAGATGGCCAGATTTTGTTAGATGCTAAGGCAATTTATCAGACTTGCAGAGTGGCATTGCCCCATTAATAAGCGCAAAAGCCCATAAACGTCACCAATCGAATGAGATTCCAACAAAATAAGTGCTAGTGATGTTATAAAATATGGGTCATGCTATGAGGTATATTCTATAACATCACTAGCATATAAATGGCGTCTTTATCCTAAAATCATGATCTTATAAACAGCGAGCCGACCGTGTCCAAAGATACCGAGCACACCTATAACAATAGCAGCCACTCTCAAGCTGATGAAATAGACGCTAATGAAAGAGACGATAAGCGCTTGATTGATGATAAGCGCTTGATTGATGATAGCGTTTATCAACCATCTCTTACTGAAGATAAAGACATTAGCAAGACTGCGATTCCAGATGATACCGAGGCGACAGAAAGTTTAGAAGACGAAGATTTCTCTGAAGATATGAGCGAAGCAGATAAGGAAACCATCAAAAAAGTCGCCAATGATGACAACTTGAGTCAAGCAAAGAGCTATGCCAGTATCTTGGTTGAGCAAGTGATGGATGCCAAAGAAACCTTTGAGCGCTCACTTGGCTCGCTATTTACCAGTGCCTTTACCGCTGGGCTTGAGATTGGCATTAGCTTCTTTATGATTTTATCGGCTTTTGCGCTGTTGAGTGGTGTGCTACCAAGCCAATACGCAATCGTGCTCGCCTCCCTACTTTACCCAATTGGCTTTATCATCGTCGTCATTGGTCAGTCGCTATTATTCACCGAACAAACCTCATTATTAAGCCTACCTGTGCTTAACAAGATTGAACCGCTACACAAATTGCTACGCCTTTGGGGTATTGTCATCGCTGGCAACATCGTTGGCGGCTGTCTGTTTGCCGCATTGATGATAGGTTTGGGTTTAAATATGCAGCTGTTTAGCGTGAGCGACATCGACACTTATGCCGAACACATTTTAGGATTTAGGTGGTGGGTCATATTTGGTAGCGCCATCTTAGCAGGTTGGATGATGGGCGTCACTGCGTGGCTTGTGACCTCAGCACGCGACACCCTTAGCCGCATCGTTTTGGTAGCGCTTATTACTGGCAGTATTGGTTTTTTAGGACTGCACCACAGTATCGTGGGCAACATTGAGATTTTTTCTGCCTTGCTATACGGCAATACCGTCAGCTTGGGGCGTTATTTACTGTTTTTAGTAGTGATATTGGTGGGCAATACCGTCGGCGGCGTGGTGTTTGTGGCAGTACTCAAAAACCGTACTTTCTTATTTCAAATCGAAAAAGTAAAAGAACAAACAGCCAGTGAACAAGCGGAAGCTAGAAGCAGTATAAATACCCGCCGACCTTGATTGGTATCGGTTAATGCTAAATGCTATAAATAGATAATTCACCTATTACCCATAACAAGGTTCAATATTTAAATCTTTTATAGGTTTTCAGCATCTACAGCATACGCGCTGCCAACACGCTATCTTCTATTTCAGATTTTCTCAGCTTATCGTGTTGAGCACTAAATATACGCACCAAAATCCCCGCGCTTAAGAACATCACCAAGGTATAAATGGCTGGCATCATTGACATATCGTAGTTAGATAATAACGTCAATGCCATAAATATCGACAAGGTACTGTTTTGTAGACCGACTTCTAGCGTCACCGAGGTTCTTTGCGCCCAGTTGAGACCGACCCATTTACTACTATAATAACCGAGCGCCATGGTTGAGAGATTTAATAATACCGATACGGGCCCCGTAGCGATAAAGGCGTCGACAATGATATCGCGTTGCACATAGCCCAAAAACAGCACTAAAAACGTTAAAAATATCACCCCAAATCGAGACACATAGACTTGTGAACGATCGGCAACGGTTGGTGCATAGCGTTTAATCAGCATACCGACACTAATAGGTACTATCGTCAGCACCACCAAAGTCAGCATCGTTTTTACTACTGGTAACTCAAACTCACTACCGCTGCCCATAAAATAAATCAATGAAAAGCTCAGCACAATGGGAATGGTAAAGACGGTAATCACGCTCGCAATCGCGGTCATCGTCACCGACAGCGCCACATCGCCTTTGGCTAAATAGGTAAATAAGTTTGAGGTAGTGCCACCCGGACACAGTACGAGGAGCATAACCCCGACGGCATACTCTGGGCGTAATGGCATGATATTGGCTAACGCAAAGCCAATGATAGGTAACAGTATCAACTGATTGGTCAAGCCAATGCCGACTGCTTTTGGATATTTTAAAACCCGTTTAAAATCGTTGGTGACGAGGGTCAGCCCCATGCCCATCATGATTAAAAACAGACAAATAGGAATGATAACTGAATTGACTAACGTGACTATGGCAAGACCTTCCATAACTACATCCTTGTAGATAAGAGCTGTTTATAGGTTCATTTTATAGATGAATTTTATAGACCGAGTATGCTGATTAAATGACGCTTGATTAGCAATCCTTGCTAAGGCGTATCCTCATAATCAATAGCCGTTAAACACCGACAATCAATTAAAAAAACAGCAAAAAATAAGACAGGGTAAAAGCAAGTATATAGGGGTAAAGCCAGCCTTATTTGCTTTATTCAACGACTCATCAGTCAAATATGGTGTTTGGGTTTACAGAACGATGAAATATCATTGAACAACAACCTTCAATCACCACCACCTGAATCACCGCTACTTGAGTCGCTGCTGCTTGAATCACTACCATCGCTATCGTCAAGATTATCCTGATCCCAAGAAGAATCCAAAGAAACTGGCGAATTGTCGCGGCTTCCAAACCAACTAGCGACTTTTATGACAATATAAAGGATTATAAATCCAGCGATAATCTGTAGAAGAAGCATGGTTTATTCTTTATAAATAACAGGTGAGGTAAGTAAGAGACGGTATAGATGAGGGACAATCAAAACGCATGACTGACATTCAATCGTAGATATTGATTACATTAATTCTGAGTGATTCATTGCGCTTTAGAGTTACTCACGGCTGTTCACTGCAGTGCCATAAGCGATGGCTTCAACCATGCTGCCCAATTGATTGATATTGCTAACTTCTAGACGTAAGCCATAGATATGGTTATAGCCTTTGGCTTGTGCTTCGGTACGCATACGTACAAGAGCCTCGCGGCGGGCACGGTCGAGTAAGGTCTCGTAAGTGGTCAAGTTTTTGCCAAAAATGCTCAATACCCGAGCGATAATCATTTTGAAATAATCTTGGGCAATAACCACACTACCAAGTACCAGCTCGCCCTCAGTATGGGCAACAAGTTTTGGCACATAAAAGCGCTCGCTTGAGACCATAATATGGCTTAATTCCTGCTCTGCAATGCTTAACTGCGCGAGATGTTGGCGCTCATGACGCGACCCAAAAAACCAACCAGCAGCGAATAGTAAAATAAACGGTGCGTAATTGATAAGCATTTGGGTAAGGGAATTATTCATGGCACGTCTCTTGTCATAAACTTATCATAAAAAAACATCGATGCTTTAAGATTTGGTTAGCTAACCAAAAGGTTTGAAACGTGGCAAGTCATCGGTCGCTGTCGGTGCAGAATTTTGTAGATTTGGCTGTTGACCAGACTGATGATGAGAGTCACTTGGTGGGGTTTGATAGACTTGCTGCGGCATCGGTATGGCTTTGACAGCGGTGCCATAGACAAACAATTCAGAAGCTCCCTGCGCGATGCTAGAGGTCGAAAAACGCAACCCCACAACCGCATCTGCACCCAAAGCTTCTGCTTTGACAATCATCCGATCGATCGCCTCTTGGCGTGACTCTTCTAACAGCTCGGTATAAGCCGTTAACTCACCACCGACGATATTCTTAAGTCCAGCAAACAAGTCTTTGCCGACATGTTTTGAGCGTACGGTACTGCCGTACACCACATCTAAACGCTCGGTGATTTGGTAGTTGGGCAAATGCTCAAGATTGGAGAGTTGCACAGTCATAATACGACCTTATCGGTAACGTTATATAGACAGCAACAACTTGGATATAGACCAAACCACGCTGTCCGTATATTGATAAAAAAGGCTAATCGTTGGTATGGAACAATAAAAATAACTCGGTCAAATTGCCTTCGATGCTATTGGCCATTTGTGCCAGCTTGTCTTCATCTTTACGCATCTCTGCAAGCTCTGGATCTTCATCATCGATACCGCTTAGCAAAATCATTGGTAAGGTCAAGACAGCCACATCTTCAGCCGTTTCTTCATCTTCAAACCAATCGCTGGCTTCGTCGCCATACATCGCATCGACAAAGCCAATTGACCAAGCAACGATATCTGATTCATCTGAAAAATCAACGGCCACTTCTTCATCACCCGCATCTTCGCCAAACGGTAGCTCAATAGGCGTCTCGTTTTTTAGCTCAGCGATAATAGAATCGCGCCAGCGCTGAATACCGTCGATAACGTTTTCTGGAATTTCACTAACATGGCCTTCAAACAGTGCATCCAGCCAATTCGGTAATGGACGCCCAATAACTGTCGCTGTCAAAAAACCATGCGCGGCGACACTATCAAGCACAAATGGGCTCTCTTGATTGTCCAAATAGTCTAATAATTCATCGAAGCTTAGTTGGTTACTCATGATGTAATTGTCCTTGAAAGATAGAGTGCGGCTGTCGCCATAAACGATCGGTTAAGTGCAGAATAATGGATAATTTGAAGGTAAAAATGGTTTCGGTAAAGCACCCAAACCATCTTTATAAAATAAGAATCATTGCATAGAGCGGGTTGCGAGCAACCGTCAAAAAGTAACGATCGCGATATCATTAGCATTACACTGTCAGCTAATATGCCGTTATTAAAAGGCTTTAGTCGGCTTAAATGACTGAGCACTTTCACATTAGGCTATGACTTAAGTTTAAAAACTAAAGATCGTCATCATCCCAATCATCGCCATCTTCATCGAAATTGTCTATATCGTCTAGATCATCCTTTAGCTCTTTGGCCAAACGCTTTTCTTCTAGCAGATTATCGATCAGTCGACGCTTCTCAAGACTACTTAAGCGCGTACGCACGCTCGTCTCGGCTTCTTCCACCATCTTTGCATCATCATCGTCGACAAAATCATCATCAAAATCGTCGTCAATATCAGCGTCACTCATGACAAACTCCTATCATTTTTAGCAAGGGTATTAAGAATACATTAATATATATATGCCTTATAAAGTCTCTACTTCACGTTGTCAATGCTTTTTATTATTAATGCCCTATTTTTAGGCTGTTTAAAGATAACGACAGAGACAATATCTCAGACAATTGTATAGTAATAAGCGAATATAAGCAGCATTAAATAGCCGACTCATCTGCGCTTTCAATCATCAATACCGCATTGCGCACATCTGCTAAGCGTTGAATCATCGAATCATTACCACCATCGAACACCGCACATTCACGCTCATAAACCGTGGTTGGGCGCATGATACTCTGCACCTGCACATGGTGGCTGATTTGCTTGAGACCTGCATTAGGTAACAAAATCAGCATTTGCTCTTTTTTGCCGACGCTGTGTAATAATTGCGTCATTGCTTGCGCCTGTGCATCATCGCTGACCCCTGCTTTAGCAGGTAGTGCAAAGCGACTTAGCTCAATGTGCTTGTCATGGATGATTTTGTTAAGCATCAGATACAGCTTGCCAAGCATCACACCTGCTAACGCCACTTTGGCATGGCTATTGTCCGCCTTTAACAACACGCTAGCACCCGTGTCATCGAAACGCGGCTCGTTCATCGCGCTGACACCCAACAACAATGGCTGCTTGAGTAACTCGGTCACCGCTTGATTCAATAGCTGCGTACATAATGCCAAATAAGGTAAACGCTGAGCCGGTGCCAGACGCTCAAGCATATTGAACTCGTCATGGAATACAATCTGCACTCTCACACTGTCAAATGAGCGGGTGGCAGACAACCGAGAGGCGCTACCAGATTTAGGAGCACGGCTTATCTCATCTTGGGCAGCACCATTTGCTGCATCATGCTCCGCTCGCTCTTCAGTCGTACTATCGATAGGCTGACTATCAGAGCCAGTGGTATCAGTCGCCGCTTGATTCTGTTGCGTTCTTAAATACTGGTTTACTTCACTATGTACATCCAATTTATGTGCATTGGCTGGCTGACCGTCCGTCGCAATCTCTACAGAATGCTCCGATGTTTCTTTATCCATATCCGTGGCACGGCGTTCAAACTCCCGATCATAACTGCGCTGATCGATTTGCATATACTGCTCACGATGCAAATCTTGAATATCGCGGCTAAGCGCGTTAATTTGCTCTTTGGTTGGACGGGCAAGGTAACCATAAACCAGCCAAAGCAACAAATGCAGCAGCATCGTACCGATGACGAACGGCCATTGCATAGCGATAATCTCGCCTTTGCTAATATCTTTTAACGTCAACGACACACTGCCAATCACCGAATCGCCATTGGTGGCAATCTGCCGAATGGTATCACCTTGCTGCATGGGCGCATTGCCAACAGGCACCAAGATGTCGTCGTTATTGTCTTTAATCAATATGCGCGTCACGTCTTGCTCGCTGGTATAGCGATTGGCAATGACACTCAAGCTGACACGGTCTTTATTTTCTAAAGACAACCTTGCTTCATCAATCAGCTGGGCGACCATCTGCTCGCCTTTTAACGCACGACTTTTGCTCAGCTGTTGATCGGTACTGATGACCAATAACAACGTCTGCAAACAAAAACTAACCAGAAGAATAATGGCAAACAACCCTTGCCGCGGCGCTAAATACGTCATGATATGGTAAACTTTTTTGGATAAGAGAAATTAAAAAAACAAGGCTATCCCTCATTTTTTGGCGAATTTAAAAAAACTATAATAGTGCGCATCTTAATAAGTATGTATTGAACTTAAGTACCATAACCCGACACGTCTGTTGTTGCCTAAAATAACATTTACAACAAGATTTGGTTACTTAAAAACTGCTGTCTCAAATACGAATACTCAGGATAATCTACGGCACATTTGGTAAGCGGCGACTGAGAGTCATTGTTGTGGATATCATCATGAATACAGTCCGCTTATCTTATCTACTATATCACCATAATAAGTCTTATAGCGTTAGTTGATTTATAAATTTATCATAATAATCACATTCAATTTCAAATGATTTTTCAACGATTGCTGCCATCTTTAATCGACGGTGATACTTTGCGCGTCATCTATAGGCGCTGCCGAGTAAAGCTGCTATTATTCCCAATCTTATATGAGCATACAAGGGACCATTGAGCCATGCCACACAATACATCTTACTCGTTACCAAAAGACAGCAAAGCATGGCAACAAGCCGTTGACTCTATTGCGTCACTGTTACCCGATAACACGAACTTACAAGATTTTGATGCGCTACAGTCCCTGCCAGTTTTTGCTCTTATTGTTGTGCTACCGACCAAAATATCGACGCTTGATATCCACCAGTATGTGCAATCGTGGGTCGACGAACAGCCAAGCTGGCATTTGGTCACCGTCGCTGAAGATACTGATGCCAGTTTTGTCAATATTACCGTTTCTGATACAGAGCCAACAGCAGCAAATGCACAGCGCTTGCCTTTTACCCAAGCACAAGTATTCCGCTATTTGTTGGTTCCAGTCACTGATACGCTCATGCATCCTGGCAAAAAGACCGCAGCAGCTCACATCATTGATGATCAGCTGACCACGCGCTTGCGTCATGACTTGACCGAAGCTTATAACGATAGCCATCAAGCGAGCAGTACTGAACGCTTGGATATTGTCGATTGCCATATTTTATCAGTCGGTCATATGCTACGTACCCACAAGCTTGCCTGCTTTGATATGGATTCCACCTTAATCGAGCAAGAAGTCATCGTTGAGTTGGCAAAAACAGCGGGCATCGGTGAAGAAGTCGAAGCCATTACGGAAGCGGCAATGCGCGGTGAGATGGATTTTGATGAGTCTTTTGCTCAGCGTGTGGCGTTACTAAAAGGCATCTCGACCGATGTATTAGATGATATCTGCAGCCGCCTAACGCTATCAATGGGCGCTCGCACTACCATCAGTGCACTAAAGGCTTTGGGCTACCATACCGTACTGGTATCAGGCGGCTTTACCTACTTTGCCCGCTACATCGCTGAGCAATTGGGCGTTGACGAAGTTCACGCCAACGCCCTAGATATCGACGAAGGGGAAGTCACTGGTCACGTACAGCTGCCCATCGTCAATGGTGCCAAAAAAGCGGCTATCGTTGAGCATACTGCTGAACGTTTAGGCATCGAGATGTCACAAGTGGTCTGTATCGGTGACGGTGCCAATGATTTACCGATGATGGCCATTGCAGACCTAGGCGTCGCCTATCACGCCAAGCCCATTGTGCAAGCACGTGCTGATGCCGCCATCAATGTCACAGGGCTTGAAGGCATATTTTATGCCCTTGGTTATCCAGCACTTGCGCCCACGGAGTAACAACTACACTCGCAACACCATACCATGGAGCTAGGTTAGTGTTTTTAACATTAATCTGGCTTTTATGTCTTATTACATTGCGACATTGCAACAGTCAATTTTCGTATCACTGTCCTAGCATACTTAGCGGCATCGCATTAACTTTCACTGTGTTTTCAAATAAAAAAGGATTGTCCATGACGGCATCACCATCACCGCGGCAAAATGAGCCGTCAGCGCCACAACCACTGGATAAGAGCAGCACTGCTGCATCCTCCGATAGTCCAAAGCAACTATTTGGGGTTTATATCCGAGGAATGGCCATGGGGGCAGCGGATATCGTACCGGGTGTCTCTGGCGGCACCATTGCGCTGATTGCTGGTATTTATGAGCGCTTGATTAACGCCCTGAGTAGCATCGGCCCCAATCTCTGGCAGATATTCCGACAGGAAGGCGGAATCAAAGGTTTGGTTGCGGTGTGGCGACAAGTTGATGCCACTTTTTTGTTATTTTTGTTATTGGGAATCGCCACCAGTTTTGCTACTTTAGCCGGTATTATTAAACACCTATTAGATAATCAACCGTTATTTATTTGGTCGTTCTTTTTTGGACTGGTTGTCGCAACAGTATTTATATTATTGAGTGAGATTCAGCGTTGGAATATAGGGCGGGCAGCACTATTCGTGACTGGTCTTGTTGCCGCTGTGGTCATTAGCAGCTTACCATTGCTCACGACCACACCAAGCTTGCCTTATTTGTTTTTTGCAGGGGCAGTCGCTATTTGTGCCATGATACTGCCAGGTATATCTGGGTCTTTTATCTTATTACTATTAGGTGCTTATGACGCAGTATTAGAAGCCGTACATAGCCTTAACTTTACGATAATCTTCACGGTCATTGCGGGTATGGCAACGGGATTGTTATTATTTACTCGCGCACTTAAATGGTTATTGTCTCGCTACTATCAGGCAACTTTGGCCTTGCTCACAGGTTTTATCGCAGGCTCGCTTGTGAAAGTATGGCCATGGAAAGTAGATGCGTTAGGCGCGCTTGATAGTGACGCGATCAACAACGTGATGCCATGGCAATATCCTACTGGTCCACATTGGCTAACCACTGTAGGACTGATGCTGCTAGGCGCGATTTTAGTCTCACTATTGTCTTGGTGGGGCACTCGTAGCAATCGCGCTTAACCTTACCTTAAACCTGCATCAGTCTCTTTTTAAAACCCAAAAACCCTCCTATACACTCTTAATAATAAGCGCCCATCCTTGCGGCGCTTATGCTTAAACCTTGCCATACAAAACCATCAAAATGTGCTAAAAAACCAAACGTCAACGGTTGTCGCAAAGTCGCTTGTCCCCTCTTTAGCTTTGTTCCCCAAACTTTCATAATGACCCTATTGGAATTCACCTTATGAATAGCGAGATGAATGATGTTACTGACTATATTTTCGGTTATTGGTATAGAAACGTGGAGCACGGCGGCACTGCTTGGTTATAGCTTGCTGGCAGGCTTGATTTTGGCGCTTGCCTTATCCTCACAGCGCTGGCTGCTCTGGTATCTATTTGGTGGTATGGCATATTGGCTAGCGGTTGAGGCGATTCAAAGCATTGTGGCGGGTCGTCCTATGCTATCAGAGCTGTCAGAATGGCACAGCTATATCATCGCCATGGGTATCAGTTGGTTGCCTTTAGCGGGCTGGGTGCTGTATCGGGCACTACGTTACGAGGATGTCAGTCAATCCGTTCAGCAGCAGCGTCAATTGCAAGCGGCACGCTATATCGAGCACACGCCTGTTTATGATGACGACTACCAACCGCGCTTCCACTGATAGAGTCGCGCTTATATCAACGAGCGACGCTATTAGATTGGCTCATTATCTACTTACGGTACTTTTATTTGCCTTTTATATAGCCTGTATTACATTATCTTTATTCGACTGTATCTCGTCCAGAAATTACGATTAACCTGCCGTCAAATTCGCTCAATCTAGCATAGGTAGTGCGAGCATTCATTTTCGTTGCTATTCTGTTTTCTACTGTCATTTTTATAAATATTAACAACTTGTTTTAATCAAGATGACGTCATTGGATGTTACAAGATACTTAACGCTCTCTACGTAACTCCTAAAGAATAGCAACCTCTCTATCGTTTATAATCTAGTTATATATTTGTCACAAAAATTGTTATAAAGTACGCATTATTTTGCGTCTCATTCTTTAGGAGTTCGATTATGTTTACTGTTCCTGTATTAGATATTAAATCTGATCCGTTAGATGTGCTATTGGCTGTGATTGGCTATCGTTTGTCCATGCTTGCTGATAGTGATAACGAAGATGTGAAAGCAATATTTGCTGATCGCAATGTTACGATTGAGCTTGCCAGCACTGAAGCGGATATCGCCCGTTATTTTGTCTTTGATAATGGTAGCTTCAGCCAATACAGTGGTCATGCTGAAAAAGCAGACCTCACCATCAATTTCAAGGATTCGATGACAGGTGTTAAGCTTTTGACCAAAGGCAATCTTCCTGCCTTTATGACTGCTGTACAAGAAGGCAACCTCAGCATCGAAGGCGATTACAGCCTAATGATGTGGTTCAATAAGCTTGCTAAGCATATCGTGCCAGCTATTCCAGAAGAATGTAAACCTTATATCCAAAAAGCCAAGCCTTATGCTTATAAAGCACAAAAACTTGCCAATCATTGGATTGGGGTTGCTAAGCATAAACTTGGTAAATCATAACGTAAATAGATCGACGTAAATAAAGAAAACAGATCACGATTATTTAGCGCTCAGTTACTTTACTCTTTCGCAGTGTTCTGATTTTCTAAAAAGGTTGCGGTATACTATATCGCAGCCTTTTTTATTACCTAAAATTTTATGGCTTCACACACAACTCTTTTAACCACTATTCTCTTAAAAATGATTGTTTTAAAAACTATTATAAAAGGAATTATATGATGGCAGGATTACTTAACATCTCAGAGCCTAATGCCAGTAGCCCCACTGACACGTTCAATAATAAAAATAACAGCCACAGCGGCTTGAACAATGACTTTTTAAACAACTTAACAACGGATGCCACCGCCAGCCAAAAAATGACCCGTAAGCATAGCCGCGAAGAAATCGCCGAACTGTTTGATTTGCCATTGATGGATTTGTTGTTGCAAGCGCAAACGATACATCGGGCGCACTTCACTGCCAATGAAGTACAAATTAGTACTTTGTTGTCGATCAAAACAGGTAACTGCCCCGAAGATTGTGGCTATTGCTCACAATCCGGTCACCACCGCGACACGACTAAATTACAAGCAGAGAAACGCATAGAAGTCGATAAAGTCATTGCTGCGGCCAAACGTGCCAAAGCCAGTGGCTCGTCACGCTTTTGTATGGGTGCGGCATGGAAACATCCAAGCGCCAAAGACATGCCCTATGTGGTTGAGCTGATCAAAGAAGTGAAGGCCTTAGGGCTTGAGACCTGTATGACCCTTGGTATGCTAGATACCAATCAAGCGACGCAACTGGCGGATGCTGGACTCGATTATTACAATCATAACCTAGATACCTCACGTCGTTATTATGAGCAAGTCGTCAGCACGCGAAGCTATGACGAGCGCTTAGATACCATAGACAACGTGCGTAACTCAGGCATCAATGTCTGTAGTGGCAATATCGTCGGTATGGGTGAAAGCCGTGACGACCGTATCGATTGGGTACATGAGCTGCTAAAAATGCCCAAAGCGCCAGAGTCAATTCCCGTCAACTTGCTTGTGCCCATTAAAGGCACACCAATTGGCGACAAAGTATTGGCAGAAGGTCAACTGTCAGTGATTGAATGGATTCGTACTATTGCCGTGGCACGTATCTGCTGCCCGACCAGCTATGTGCGTCTGTCTGCTGGCCGCGAAAGCCTATCCGACTCTGAACAAGCCTTGGCCTTTATGGCAGGTGCCAACTCATTCTTTTATGGCGATAAACTGCTGACTACTGGCAATGCAAGCCAATCAGGCGATGACAGACTCATGCGTGAGCTTGGTCTAACAAAGCAATTTGCCGCGCCAAGAGCGCCCAAAGTATTGCCTGTGATGGATGCGATGAGTGGTCATCAATCGCAAGTGATGATGGCAGAGTAGCGTTTTTTATCGCTACCATTATTGGATAATCTGCGCTAAGCTTGCCGACATTATTGATGATAAAATATTAAATCGTAAGAGAGAATGTGATGGCAGATTATTTCAATTGGATTAAAGCGGCGCATATTATATCGATGGTCTGCTGGTTTGCGGCGATATTTTATTTGCCACGCTTGTTTGTCTATCATGCGATGAGTGACGACAGCATCAGCCATGAACGCTTTGCTATTATGGAGCGCAAGCTCTATCGCGGTATTATGACGCCATCGATGATAGCCACATGGGTCTTCGGTCTATGGATGTTGGGGCTAGGCTGGGAGGTGTATAAAACCCAAGGCTGGTTACACGTCAAGCTCTTATTAGTGGTGCTACTCTCTGGCTATCACGGTGCTTGTGGCTTTTATCGTAAAAAGCTAATGGATAATCCGCATTATAAGACGCATAAATTTTGGCGCTGGTTTAACGAAGTACCAGTGTTTGCATTGGTCATTATCGTCATCTTAGTAGTAGTAAAGCCCTTCTAAAATCCAGTAAATATGCTCATAACTGATTTTTAAATCTGAATACCTCTAAACTCAAAGCGTCCGTTACTTATTAAAGTAACGGGCGCTTTTTTTAGGACATCATAAATATG